>JAEYXD010000158.1 GCA_023428645.1 Pseudomonadota bacterium | reverse complement strand
GCTCGAGCCGGTCTTCGTCGGCGGCGTCACGGTCAGCAACGCGACGCTGCACAACATGGACGAAGTCGAGCGCAAGGACGTGCGCATCGGCGACACGGTCGTGATCCGCCGCGCCGGCGATGTCATTCCCGAAGTGGTCAAGGTCATCGTCGAGCGCCGCCCGCCAGGCGCGCGCCGTGTCGAGCTGCCCGCGAAGTGTCCGATCTGCGCCTCGGATGTCGAGCGCGAGGAGGGCGAGGCGATCGCACGCTGCACGGGCGGCTTGTTCTGTCCGGCGCAGCGCAAGGAAGCGATCCGCCATTTTGCGAGCCGCCGCGCGCTCGATATCGAGGGGCTCGGCACGAAGCTGATCGATCAGCTCGTCGAGGAGGACCTCGTCCACAGCCCTGCCGATCTCTACAAACTCACACTCGAGCAGCTGTCCGAGCTGGATCGAATGGGGGAGAAATCCGCGGCGAAGCTCGTCGCGGCGCTGGACCGCAGCAAGCGGACGACGCTCGCACGCTTTCTATATGCGCTCGGCATTCGCGATGTCGGCGAAGCAACCGCGGCCGCGCTCGCGACGCATTTCGGCAAGCTCGAGCCGCTGCTGAGCGCTGACGAGGCGGCGATTCAACAAGTGCCGGACATCGGCCCGATCGTCGCCGCGCACGTGCAGCACTTCTTTGCGCAGCAGCACAATCGCGAAGTCATCGAGGAGCTGCGCCGGCTCGGCGTGTCGTTCCCTGAGCAAGCACCTCGCGCCGTCGTGGAAGGACATTTGACGGGCAAGACTTTCGTCATTACGGGCACGCTCGAGAGCATGAGCCGCGACGAGGCGGGCGATCGCATCGCGGCCCTCGGCGGGAAGGTCACCGGAAGCGTTTCGAAGAAGACGTCCTATGTCGTCGTCGGCGCGGAGCCGGGATCGAAATTGCAAAAGGCCCAGGAGCTCGGGGTCGCCGTGCTGGATGAGCGCGGGTTCTTGCAGGTTTTGGCGGGGGAGGCCTGATCCCAAATGCAAAAGGGGGCGCCGCGGCGCCCCCTCACTCTAGCGTTCTCCCAAGCGACAAGGCGCCGAGGGTCAGATCTTCTTTTCGACCTTCGCGTTCTTGCGCAGCTCGTCCAGATACGACTGCAGCTTCTTGCGCTGGACGATCACCTTGACGCGGTCCTTCACTTCTTCGAAGGCGGGCGCGGCCGCCGCCCGCGACTCCTCGAGCTTGATGACGTGCCAGCCGAACTGGCTCTGCACCGGCGCGGCGGTAAGCTGGCCCGGCTGCAGGGTCGCGACGGCATCGGCGAACGGCTTGACCATCGTGTCGAGCGTGAACCAGCCGAGATCGCCGCCGTTCTTCGCGGAGGAATCCTTCGACTTCTGTTCCGCGAGCTTCGCGAAATCCGCGCCGCCCTGCAGGTCCTTGGTGATCGCATCGGCCGTCGCCTTGTCCTCGACGAGGATGTGACGCGCGTGATACTCGCGCGGCATCTGGGCGACCTGTGCGTCGTATTCGGGCTTGAGCTCCGCATCGGTCACTGGATGCTCTTCGAGGTACTTCTGCAAGCCCGCATCGACGATGACGTTCATCCGCGCGAGCGCGAGCTGATCCTCGACCTTGGGCTGCTTCGCGAGGCCGGATTTCTCGGCGGCTTCCGCCGCGAGCTTCATGCCGATGAACTGATCGAGGACCTGTGATTTTTCGGCCTCGCTCAGCTCGCGCTGCGACTGCTGCTGGACGTTCTGCATGTAGAGATCGAACTCCGATTTGGAGATCGGTTTGCCGTTGACGGTCGCGACGGATTCGGACGGCGTGGGGCTTGCGGCCTTGCCGCAGCCGGCCAGGAGCAGCAGCAACGGCAGCGCGACAACGGCGACTGGATGACGCTTCATATATTCCTCGGGGACGTTCGTGAGAGGTTAGGTCGGAACTTCGGCGGGTGTGAAAGCAGCGATGCTCAAGGCGTGGATGTCCGTTTCCATCATCCCGCCGAGCGCTCGGTACACGAGCTGATGCCGTTGCAGAGGTCGCAATCCGGTGAAGGCGTCCGCGACGACACGCACGCGGAAATGGCCGCGGCCGTCCCGCGCGCCGGCATGACCCGCGTGCAAATGGCTGTCGTCGATCACCTCGACAACGCTGGCGCCGAGCGCTTCCGCCAACAGCGCGCGAATTCGTTCCGGCCGATCGGCCTTGGAGGTGGCTGACATCTTGCGCCTACGAGTTCGATTTTTCCGCCGGCAGCTTCGACGCGAGCCAAACCCCTTGCGCGAGCGCGAAGACGAGTGTGAGGCCGAGGACGCCGAACAGCTTGAAGTTCACCCAGACGTTTTCGCTGAAATTGAACGCGACGTATAAGTTCACGCCGCCGAGCACGATGAAGAACAGGGCCCAGGCGACATTCAGACGCCGCCACAACGGTCGATCGAGCTCGACCGACTCACCGAGCAGGCGCTCGATCAACGTGCGCTCACCGATCACCATGCTCGCGAGGAAGGCGGCCGCGAACAGCCAGTTCACGATCGTCACCTTCCACTGAATGAACGCCTTGTCGTGAATGAGCAGCGTGAGGCCGCCGAAGATGATGACGAGCACGCCGGAGATCAGCGCCATCGAGCTGACCTTGCGATGGCGCAACCACTGCACGGCTGTTTGCACGATCACCGCGACGATGATGACGGCCGTCGCGACATAAATATCCGCCAGCTTGTAGGCGATGAAGAACGCGATGACCGGGAAGAAATCGAACAGCAGCTGCATGGACAGGTCTTCGGGGGCCGGGGCCCGGTATCATACTTGAGCCATCGCGAGGGTGTTGGAGCGAACGACCGTCACCGCTTGCGGTTGTTTACCCGGCGTAATCCGACTCGAATTACCGGTTTATTGCTCCATATCGAGCCCATGCCCAGCCGCTTCATCGAGATTCATCCGAAAGACCCGCAGCCCCGCCTGATCAACCAGGCGGCCGCGGTCATCCGCGAGGGCGGCATCGTCGTGTACCCCACGGACTCCTGCTATGCGCTCGGCTGTCACATCGGCGACAAGGCGGCGATGGAGCGCATCGCCCGTATCCGCGAAACCGACAAGCACCATCATTTCACGCTCGTGTGCCGCGATCTGTCGGAAATCGCGAAATACGCCCGCGTCAGCAATCAGCACTACCGCACGCTGCGTGCCTTCACGCCGGGACCCTACACATTCATCCTGCAGGCGACGAAGGAGACGCCGAAGCGCCTGCAGAATCCCAAGCGCCGCACGATCGGCATCCGCGTGCCCGACCACAACGTCCCGCAGCTGATTCTGGAGGCGCTGGGCGAGCCGATCATGAGCTCGACGCTGCTGCTCCCCGGCGATGAGCACCCGCTCACGGACGCTCGTGAGATCCAGGAGCGCCTGTATCACGTCGTCGACGCGGTCATCGACGGCGGCAATTGCGGCCTCGAGCCGTCGAGCGTCATCGATCTCGAAGGCCCGGTGCCCGTCATCGCACGCCGGGGCAAGGGCGACGTTTCCGCGTTCGAGTGAGTTATGCGAATCCGTATAATGCGGCTGCCTTCGGTGAACTTGGCCTTCCTAGTTTAAGAAGTTCTCATAACACCTTGAATTCATAAATATGAGGCTCATCGCTCGGCAAGCGGGCGGGCTTCGAAGGGATCTGCATTGAGCGCGAGTACGACGAGCAATCGACGAGTTCTTTCCGGCATGCGTCCGACGGGCGCGCTGCACCTCGGCAACTATCTCGGCGCGCTCAAGGGCTGGACCGAGCTCCAATATAAGTACGAGTGCTTCTTTTTCGTCGCGGATATCCACGCGCTCACGACGGGCTACGAGGACACCTCCGCACTCGAAGACAACGTGTGGGAGATGGTCATTGACTGGCTGGCCGCGGGTCTCAATCCCGCGAGCTCGACGATGTTCATTCAGTCGCGCGTGCCCGAGCATTCGGAGCTGCATCTATTGCTGTCGATGATCACGCCGCTCGGCTGGCTCGAGCGCGTGCCGACGTACAAGGACCAGCAGGAGCAGCTCAAGGACAGAGACCTCGCGACCTATGGCTTTCTCGGTTACCCGCTCCTGCAGAGCGCGGACATTCTTCTTTACAAGACCGCCTTCGTACCGGTCGGCGAAGATCAGATCGCTCACGTCGAGATCACGCGTGAAGTCGCGCGCCGCTTCAATCACGTGTATGGCCGCGAGCCGGACTTCGAGTTGAAAGTGGAAAAGGCGCTCAAGAGCTTGGGCAGCCGCAACAGCACGCGCTACAAGGAGTTGCGTCGCTTGTATCAGGAGCAGGGCGAGGTCGAGGCCGTCGAGAAGGCGCGCGCGCTGCTCGAAGGCAATGCCCGGCTCACCCTGGCGGACCGCGAGCGACTGCTCGGCTATCTCGAAGGCACCGGCCGCAGCATTCTCGTGGAGCCCGAAGTCCTCCTGACACCGACGCCAAAAGTGCCGGGTCTCGACGGCCGCAAGATGTCGAAGTCCTACGGCAACACGATCGGCTTGCGGGAGGATCCGGATTCCGTCGTCAAAAAGCTGAAAACGATGCAGACGGATCCCGCACGCATTCGCAGGACCGATCCGGGCGACCCGGACAAATGTCCGGTGTGGGACCTTCACAAGATCTTCTCGGACACCGACACTCACGCCTGGGTCCAGGAAGGCTGCCGCAGCGCGGGCATCGGTTGCCTCGACTGCAAGAAGCGGTTGGCCGATTCCGTCGTCGTCGAGATCTCGGCGATTCGTCAGCGCGCACAGGAGTTCGAAGAAAACCGCGATCTCGTGCGCGGCATCATCGCGGAAGGCTGCGAGAAGGCGCGCGACGTCGCACGTCAGACGCTGGAAGAAGTGCAGCAGGCGATGGGAATGGTTTACAGGTAATCGATGAAGCCAGAACTAAAACTCGTGGAGAACACCGGCTCCGAGCTCGAGCCGGATACGTTCGAGCTGCCGCCGCAGCAAGCCGAGATGCCGTTCGCGATCGTCGACGGCGAGCCGGTCACGGAGATGCCGAAGGACCTGTACATCCCGCCGGATGCGTTGCAGGTCTTTCTCGAGGCATTCGAAGGTCCGCTCGATCTGCTGCTGTATCTCATCCGGCGCCAGAATCTCGACATCCTCGATATTCCGATCGCGGAGATCACGAAGCAGTACATGAAGTACATCGAGGTGATGGCCGAGCTGCAGCTCGAACTCGCCGGCGAGTACCTGCTCATGGCGGCGATGCTCGCGGAGATCAAATCGCGCATGCTGCTGCCGCGTCCGCCGAGCGCCGAAGGGCAGGAGGAAGAGGATCCGCGCGCCGAACTCGTGCGCCGCCTGCAGGAATACGAGCGCTTCAAGAAAGCCGCCGAGGATCTGGACCAGCTGCCGCGCCTCGAGCGCGACACGATGACGACGTCCGTCGAGCTCGTCGAGCGGAAAGTCGTGAAGATGCCGCCGCAGGTCACGCTGCAGGAGATGCTGCTCGCGTTCAAGGACGTGCTGTCGCGCGCGGAGATGTTCGCGCATCACCACATTCATCGCGAGCCGCTGTCCATTCGTCAGCGGATGTCGGACATCTTGAGCACGCTGCGCGAATCCGCGTTTCTCGACTTCGCACGTTTGTTCAAGGCCGAAGAAGGCCGCATGGGCGTCACCGTCACGTTCATCGCGATCCTGCAGCTCATGAAGGACGGCCTGATCGAGATCGTCCAAGCCGAACCGTACGCGCCGATCCACGTGCGACCGCATGCAGGATCGCGGCATCTCACTGTCGTGAGCGACAACGCCGAGGTCGCGGCCGCCGACGCCGAGAACGAAGCTGCGCTCGCGCAGCCCGCGCATCCGGACGAGGACGAAGACGACGCGGACGAAGTGCTCGAGTTCGCCGAGGACGCGGACGACGCTGCCGCCAGCGCGGAGAGCGCGACGGATGAGAGCGTCAGCGCCGAGAGCGCGGCGGATGAGACCGCCGGCGCGGAGAGCGTGGCGGATGAAACCGCCAACATCGAGGGCGCGGCGGATGAGACCGCCAACGTCGAGAGCGCGACGGATGAGACCCCCAACGCCGAGGGCTTGAGCGACGCAGCCGTGGTCGAGGATCGCGTGGCTATCGATGAGCTCACGAGTGACGAGGCCCCGAGCGATGAATCCGAAAGCGGTGAATCCGCAATCGACGAGAAAGTGAGCGACGCTGCTGCAGCAACCGACCAGGCTGCAACCGGCCAGGCCGAAATCGACGAGGCTGCAATCGACGAGACAGCGAGTGTTGAAACCGAGCACGCGGATGCGACCGATGCGGGGGCGGCCGGGGACGAGACAGCCGCCGCCGCCAACATGGACATTGCAACGGCGGCTGCAGATGACGGTGCTGTGATGCCGCAAGAAGTGCTCACGGCGCCGGCGAGCGAAGCGACCGCGTCCGCGCAGCCAGAGCCAGAAGCAATCGCCGATGCAGCGGCGGCGGTGGCCGCGAATGAAGTATCCGCAGAGCCGGCCGTCGATGATGAAGAGTCATCAGCGGAGGCAGAAGACGAAGAGTCGTCGACTGACGACAGAGTGACGCGCGCCATTGAAGGCGACGACAATACGGGGCGAGGCCAATGAACGAACACGAGCTCAAGATCACGATCGAGGCGACGCTGCTCGCGGCGGGCCGACCCGTCACGACGCAGCAGCTGATCGACCTGTTCGAGGAGCGTGAACGTCCGACGCCGGAGCAACTGCAGGCCGCGCTCGAGCAGCTCGCGAACGACTATGCCGATCGCGGGATCGAGCTCGCCGAAATCGCGAGCGGCTGGCGCATCCAGGTGCGTCAGCGCTGTATGGAAGCCGTCTCGCGCCTATGGCATGAGCGGCCGTCGAAGTACTCGCGCGCCTTGCTCGAAACGTTGGCGCTCATCGCGTACCGCCAGCCGATCACCCGCAGCGAGATCGAGGAGATCCGCGGCGTCGCGATCAGCTCGACGATCATGCGCACGCTGCAGGAGCGCAACTGGATTCGCGTCGTTGGCCATCGCGAGGTGCCGGGTCGTCCCGAGCTGCTCGGCACGACGCGCGAGTTTCTCGATTATTTCGGCCTGAAGAGCCTCGATCAGCTGCCGACGCTCGCAGAGCTGCGCGATGTCGAGACGATCGGCGTGCAGCTCGAGCTGCCGGGCGGCGAAGCCCAGGCGGGCGAGAGTGAGAGCGGCGAGCCGGTTGCCTCCGCGGATACTTCGCCCGAGGTTGCGAACGAGTCGAACGAGTCGAACGAGCTGAGCGAGTCGAACGAGTCGAATGAATTGAACGAGTCGGGCGAGGCTGTCGAGGCGAGCGCTGCCGCCGAGCCGAGTGAGGCTGACGACGACGAGGACGGCGAGCCGACGGGCGAGGACTCCGCGAACGACGAGCCCGAGCTTTCGGCCGACGCCGACGAGATCGACGACGAAGACGAGACACCGACGCTAGTCGCATCCGCTGACGATGAGGCCGACGTCCGCTACGGCGAGCCGCCCGACGACCGCTGATTCATCACGCCGCACCGCGGCGTTGCGATCAAGGTGTCGTTCGGCTCACGTCCACCGCTTTAGGTTGACCATCGACATGTCTGAACGACTGCACAAGCTACTGGCGCAACACGGACTGGGTTCGCGCCGCGAGATCGAGAAATGGATGCTCGCGGGCCGTGTTCTGCTCAACAACAAGCCGGCGCAGCCGGGCGATCGATATGTGAGCGGCGATCGCGTCGTCGTCGACGGGAAAGACGTGACACCGCGCTTGCTCGTCGATGCTGCGACGCAGGTGGTCGTCTATCACAAGCCGCAAGGGCAGCCGGTCGAGCTGCGCGCCGGCGCGACCTCGCCGCATCACGATCCCATCGATCCGGCGGTTGAATCCGCCATCGAGCGCTTGCCGTCCGTGCGCGGCTCGCGCTGGCTCGCGATCAATACGATGCAGACGGGCGACAGCGGCTTGTTGCTGCTGACGACCGACGGTCGGCTCGCCGACGCGCTGCGGCGCCGTTCCGAAAGCATTCCGGCCGCGTACGTCGCGCGCGTGCTCGTGCCGAATCCGGATTTCGACATCGAGTCGATCGGCAAGCTGATTCGTTATGACGAGCAGACGATCGAGTTCAAGAGCATCGAGGACGTGGGCGGCGAGGGCACGAACCGCTGGTTTCGAGTGGAATCGCCGCGAGCGCATCGGCGCGCCGCCGTGCGTGCGCTGTTCGAAAGCCGCGGGCTCGGCGTCAGCCGCGTGATTCAGGTGCGCTTCGGCGGTCTGGAGCTGCCGCGCGACCTGCCGCGCGGCAAGCACCGTGTGTTGACCTCGCCGCAGGTGCGCGAGCTCTACGAGCTTGCCGGTCTGGATGCGCCGGAGCTCGACCGCGGTTCGCATCGCCACGAGCGCCGCGGGCATCCGGGGGCGCCGCCGAAGCGCCACTCATTCACTGACAGTCGACGACCTGGCCGGTGACGCCGCGGCTGTCGGGACCCAGCAAGTACAAGTAGGGCCCGACGATCGATTCGGGCGCCGGCAACCCCGTGCGGTCTTCCGCCGGATACGCCTGCAGGCGCATGTTCGTGCGCACTTTCCCGGGATTGATGCTGTTCACGCGCATGGCGGGCTTGGTTTCGAGCTCGTCCGCGAGCATGTGCATCAGGCCGTCGCTCGCCCATTTCGAGACGAGATAGGCACCCCAGTACGCGCGCGGTCGTGATACGACGCCGCTCGAAGTGAACACGATCGTCGGATCGCTCGATTTACGCAGCAGCGGCATGCAGCGCTGTGTAAGTAGAAAGGGCACGTTCACATTGACGTGCATCGTCCGCAGCCATTTTGCGCCGTCGTAGTGCTCGACCGGCGCGCGTTCCCCAAGCATTCCGGCGTTGTGGAGGAGGCCGTCGAGCCGGCCGAATTCCTTGTGGATCGCCTCGACGAGCTGATCGAACTCGGCGGGCCCCGCCTTCTCGAAATCGAGCGGCACGATCGATGGGCGCGGCGCGCCCGCGGCGAGGATCGTGTCGTACACGGCTTCCAGGCGCTTCACGTTGCGGCCGTGAAGTATCACGCGGGCGCCATGCCGCGCGCCCGCGATCGCGACCGCGCGGCCAATGCCGTCGCTCGCGCCGGTGATCAGAATGACGCGCTCGCGCAATACATCGGGAGCGGGCGAATAGTCTTTGGGGGTCATCGAGAGTCTCGTAGGCAAGCTTGCGAGGAAAGTCAGCGGGCGTGGCGGGCCGCGCGCCAGGCGACCCACGGCTTCATGATCGGACCGAGCTCGATGCGTTCCGCGCCGACGTCGTAATCGCGTCGCGCGATGTGCGAGAGCAGGGCCGCGTGCAGTTCGCCGAGCACGAACAGGGGGCGGAAGTATGCCCGCATCGGTCCGCGGATCGAAGCGAGCGTCGCGTCGAACTCGCCGCGTACTTGCGTCGCGAGCGCGCCGAGCGCCTGGCGAGCTCCGGCCGACAAGTCTTTCGCGCGCAAGTCCTCGTGCTGCACGCCGTGCTTCTCCAGCATGTCGAGCGGCACGTACAGGCGTCCGTCGTACGCGTCCTGGCGCACGTCGCGAACGATCTCGGTGGCGCGCACGAGCGAGCCGAGCCGGTTCGCGGCTTTGCGGGCAGCGTCGTCCAGTAAGTCGGCGGGCGTGAGCAGCATCGCGATCGCTTCCGCGATCGTGCCGCCGCTGCGGGCGCAGTACGCGCGCAGCTCACGCTCGTCGAGATAAGTCATTCGCGCGAGATCCATGTCGGCGGCGGCAATCAGCTCGTGTAGCTTCGCGAACTGCCGGCGATCGATCGGCAAGCCGTTCAGCACGCGCGTCGCCGGGTGCTGCGCGTTCGCGTTCACGAGCCGGTCGATCTCCTGGCGCCACCACTGCAGGCGGGTGTGGGCGACGTCGTGGTTCGCGCTCTGCGCGGATTCACGAATCTCCGCATCGATGACGAACAACGCCGTGCTCGCGTCGCGCAGCGCCGGCGGCGCGTAGAGCAGGGCGAAATAGCGCATCGAGCCGGGGGGCGCCGCGCGGTTGACGATCGAATCGTCGAGAGAGCTTGCAGTCACTGCGTTTGGGTCTTCAAGGATTGGCCGGGCGCTCGAACAGGTCGTCCGCCTCTTTGATCTGCGGTTCGCGCGCCAAACGATCCACCGGTTCGAGCGGTTCGATCGAGCGATCCGAACGTACGCCGAGCTCCGTGAATTTCCGGGCGCCGGGTAGGACTTGCCGCTCGAGCGAGCCGACCGCGCTGTTGAAGGCATCCACGGTGGTGCCGAGATTGCGGCCCATCTTCGTCAGGTGAGTGGCGAATACGGCAAGCCGCTTGTACAGATCCTCCGCGAGCGTGCGAATCGTTTCCGCGTTCTGGGCGAGGGCCAGCTGCCGCCAACCGTAGGCGACGACCTTCAGCAGTGCGACGAAGCTCGACGGCGTCGCGATGATCACGTCCTGGCGAATCGCGTCTTCGAGCAGCGTCGGATTCTCGGCGAGCGCGGCCGCGAGGAACTGATCGCCCGGAATGAACAGGATCACGAAATCGGGGCTGTGCTCGAATTGATTCCAATAGCTCTTCGCGCCCAGCTGCCGCACGCGCTCGCCGATCTGCTGTGCGTGCCGGCGCAGCGCGGCGGCGCGCTGCTCGTCGGTCTGGGCGTCGACCGCCTCGAGGTAGGCATCCAGCGGTGTCTTGACGTCGACGACGAGATCGCGGCCTTCCGGCATGTGGATGATCATGTCGGGACGCAAGCTGCCGTCGTCCGTACGCACGTGCACTTGTTCCTGGAAATCGCAGTGCTCGACCATGCCGGCGAGCTCGGCGAGCCGCCGCAGCGTCAGCTCGCCCCACTGGCCGCGCACTTCGGGGCGACGCAGCGCGTTCACGAGCGAGCGCGTCTCGCGCTGCAATGCCTGCTGTCCGAGCGTGACGGTCTCCAGCGAGGTCTTCAGCGAGCCGAACGTTTCGGCGCGGTCCTTCTCGATGCGCGCCATCTGCTGCTCCGTCTTCGCGAGCGCCTCGCGAATCGGCGCCAACAGCGCTTCGATCGCCTTCTCGCGCTCGCCGAGCGAGGCGGCTGCTTGCTGCTGATGCTGTCCCAAGTGCTCGCGCGCGAGCTGCAGGAACATCTCGCTGTTCGAGCGCAGCGATTGGCCGGCGACCGTGTCGAACACCGATGTCACGCGCTCGACCGCCAGTTGCAATGCCCGCTGGCGTTCCTGCTCGATCTGCGCGTCGGCTTTTGCCTGTGACTTGAGGATCGCGAGCTCGACGTGCAGTGCCTCGGCGCGAGTGCGGGCGCGCCATGCGACGAACAAGCCACCGAGCAGCGCGCCGATGGCGAGTGCGAGCGATAAAGGCAGTAACGATGCAATGGAAATGGACAAGAGCGGCTCGATGTCTTTGGTCGGACGGGTGGCAGGGATTCGCTGCTAGCGGTTTTGCAAATGCATCATGTAATTCACGTCGACGTTGGCGCTTTGGCGGGCGGTCTCGGCGAACGGGTCGTATTCGAGCCCGGCGATGTCGGCGACGCTCAGGCCGGCGTTACGCGCCCAGCGCGACAGCTCCGACGGGCGGATGAAACGCTCGTACGTGTGCGTGCCGCGATTCAGCAGCCCCAGCACGTATTCGGCGCCGACGATCGCGAGCACGTAGGCCTTCAGATTGCGGTTGATGGTCGAGACGAACACGTCGCCGTCCGGCTTCACGAGCGAGCGCAGCGCGGCAAGCACGTTTTGCGGCTCCGGCACGTGCTCGAGCATTTCCATGCAGGTCACG
>JAEYXD010000143.1 GCA_023428645.1 Pseudomonadota bacterium | reverse complement strand
TGTACCCATCGACGCGCGGCGTTCTCGCACTGCTGGAGCGCGGTCGTCACATCGCCACCGCCGGATGGAGATGATCCCTGCCTGCGAGCGCCGCCGTCCTCAGTGCGCGCCGCGCGATGCGGTACCTCCTGGCAAGACCCAGCAGCGGCGGCACGTCTCGCGGTGCGTGAGCCAACGCCGTGCACAGCCGCCTCAACCGCAGCTTACCCGCGCCGTCGATCGTGTCGGCGATCGAGCGCGGCAGCAAATCGCTCGCCGTATCGACGACGGCGCGCACCGCGATAAACGGTACGTGCCAATCGCGCGCCACTTGCGCTACGGCCGCGCTCTCCATGTCGACGGCGACGGCCCCGCTGTTCTGAAACTGCTGCGCCTTGCACGCCGCGTCCGCGAGCACCGCTGACACGCTGAGCAACGGCGCGCAGCACGCGATCTGCCGCGCGGAGATACACCCGAACAACGCAGCGCGCCACTCATCATCCGTGGCGAACACGCGTCCGTTCGCGCATACGATCCGCTCGGCGACGACGAGAGTGCCACAGGAAAGACTCGGCGCCAGGCCACCCGCGAAGCCCCAGCTCACCAACGCGTCGTCGCCACCCCGCATGGCGACGACGGCAGCCTTTCCGGCCGCGGCAGCGCCGATGCCCGCCACTGCAATGTGCACGGCATTCGCCGCCGCGAGGTCCGCGCCGCGATCAAAGGCGGGGCGTAGCGTGCGCGCCTCCGCGGCAAGCGCGGTGATGAACGCCGTGCGCCTCACTCCGCCGGCGTGTCGAGCGAATTGCGGTACCGTGCCAGCGCCCATAGCGGGAAGTACGCGGAGTAGCCGTGGTACTTGAGATAGAAGACGCGCGGAAAGCCGGGTGCCGTGGCGCTCGGATCGTCCCAGAGCCCCTCGCGCCCTTGCGTGCGTAACAGGTAGCGGACGCCATGAGCCACGCTGGGCGAGCGCTGCTCGCCGGCCGCCAACAGGGCAAGCAAGGCCCACGCAGTCTGGTACGGGGTGCTGCGATTCATCCGCCCGGCCAGGGAACGATCGAAGTAGCTGTCGTTGCTTTCGCCCCAGCCGCCGTCGCTGCGCTGCATGCGATGCAGCCAACACACGGCGCGCTGCACGGCCGGGTCGGACGGTCCGATGCCAGCGTGACGGAACGCCGTCAGCACCGACCATGTGCCGTAGATGTAGTTCGTGCCCCAGCGACCGAACCAGCAACCCTCCGGTTCCTGCTGCTCGCGCAAATAAAGAACGGCACGCGCGAGCGCCGTGCTGTCCCGGGGTCGCCGCAACTGCGCCAGCAACGTCACGACGCGTGCGGTGACATCGCTCGTCGGCGGATCGAGCAAGGCGCCATGATCTGCGAACGGGATGTCGTTCAGATAAGAGGAGGTGTTGTCGGCATCGAAGGCCGCGAAGCCGCCGTTGCGGCTTTGCATGATCACGAGCCACTCGGCCGCGCGCTCGATGTTGTGCCGATAGTCCACGCGGCCCTGAGATTGCGTCATCGCCCACGCCACGACGGCCGTGTCATCCAGATCCGGATAATGGTCGTTCTTGAACTGAAACGCCCACCCGCCGCCGCCGCGTTGCGGACGACTCGCGCGCCAGTCGGCGGGTTGATCATCCGCGATCTGCAGCGGCTGCAACCAGCGCAGGCCCCGCTCGGCGGCATCCAGCGACGGGCCGCTGCCCTCCTCCTGCAACGCCAGGCAGGCAAGGCCCGTATCCCACACCGGCGACACGCAAGGTTGGCAGTACGCGTCCTCGTCGCGGTCGATCAGCAATCGCTGCAGCGCCCGCTTCGCGACGCGCCGGTGAGGATCGCTCTCACAATGGCCGAGCGCTGCCAACGCCTCCAGCGCATTCACCATCGCGGGGAAGATCGCGCCTAGCCCGTGCTCGCCGTTGAGCCGCGCCAGCGTCCACTCGCGAGCGCGCTCGAGCGCGCGCGCGCGCACGCCTGTCGGCATCATCGCGTCGCACGCTGCCGCGAGCCGGTCGAACGCACGCAAGCCCCGCGCGCGCCAACCATGCGACCGCGGGAAGTACCGTCTTTCCTGTTCGGGCGGGACGACGAACAGTTCGCGAACACCGAGCCCGCGCGGATTACGGGCTCGCGGCCGCAGCGTGCACAGCACCGCGAGCGGCACCATGACGGTCCGCGACCAGTAAGACACTTTGTATAGATGGAAGGGAAACCACCTTGGCAACAGCACGATCTCGACGGGCACATACGGCACGCCGCGCCATGGAAGCTGTCCGAACAGCGCGAGCGTGATGCGTGTGAACACGTTGGCGCGCGCCGCACCGCCACGCTGCAGGATGGCCGCGCGCGCGCGCCGCATGTGCGAGGCGTCCACGCTGTCCCCCGCGAGCTTGAGGGCGTAGTACACCTTGACGCTGCAGCTCATGTCGAAGTCGCCCTCGTGATAGAGCGGCCACCCTCCGTGAGCGCCCTGCCGTGCGCGCAGGTAGCGCGCGATCTTCCGCTCCAGCGCGGCATCGGTCTCGCCGAGGAAATGCAGCATCAGAATGTATTCGGCCGGGATCGTGCAGTCCGCTTCCAGCTCGAACACCCAATGGCCTTCCGGCGACTGCTGGCGCAACAACGCATCGCGTGCCGCCTCGATGGCCCGCTGGAGCCGGTCGCGCTCCGGCGTGGAAATCGCACCCTCCGGAAGAATCTCCGCCTCGACGGCTGCGAATGATTGCGCCGACGCCACCGCGCCGACGGGTCCGCCGGGCCGCTTCATTTCGTGAATCTCGCGCGCGCACCATCGCGCAATGCGTGGCTCGCCAGCGGATTCGAGCGCAGGGCGACGTGCTGCAACGGCACTCCGTGCGCCGCCTGCTCGAACAGCAATTTGAGCATCCAATCGCGCTGGACGGCGACGTCCGTCAACACCTTGGTCGTGAACACCGCGCTGCGTGCGATCTTCACTTGCGCGCCGCCGGAGAATCCCGGGTTGTGATGAATCTTGCGCAAGGTCAGCAGCGCCATGCCGATCGCCAGGAGACAGAAGCGACGAATACCCGGTTGCTGCGGCGGAATCGCGAGCGCGAACGAAAATGCATTGCGCAAATGCGCGTGGGCGATGCCGACGAGCTCACGCAGCCCGGCAGCGAAGGCCGCGGAATCGTGACCGCTCGGCAGCGCACCGACATCGAGGCGATAGCGGCGAAACACCTCGCGCGGCAGCCAGCACGCGCCGCGACCGCGATCCTCCCAGATGTCTTTGAGAATGTTGGTCATCTGCAATCCCTGTCCGAACGACGCGGCGAGCGACATGAGCTGCGGTCCCTTGCGCGCGCACTCGATCGAATGCGCACAGAACAGTGCCGTCAGCATCTCGCCCACGCAGCCCGCGACCACATAGCAATAGGTGTCGAGATCCTGCATGCGCTCGAGCCCGCTCAGGCTCGCGTTCTCCTGATATCGATACATGCCGCGACACATGATGCGCAGGCAGCGCTCGATCGCACGGCGCACACCGGGGCGCAGCGATCGCAGAAGTCGAACGATGCGATCGAGATTGCCGACGAGATCGCGCTCCGCGGGCAAGGTGTGATCCGACAAGCGCGCCGCGATCTCGTGCGCCAATTGCTGCGGGTCGTCCTTGCCGCCGACACACGCCGCGAATCGCTCGAGCAACGCGAACTTCATGGGTGAGGCGATGTGCGGCTCGTCCTCGATGGTGTCGGCGATGCGGCACAAGAGATAGGCCGTGGTGACGACACCGCTCAACGGCTGGGGCAGCTCGGGAATCGTCAGCGCGAAAGTCCTCGACACCAGCGGCAGGATGGACTCCTGGTAGGAAGCATCGGTCACTCCGCCATGCATTGCATCGCAGAGATCTGAATCGAAGCCGAGCGGCGAGCGCCGAAGCAGGACAGAGGTTGCGCGGCCCATCGTGGCTCCTTCATCCCTGCCTGAACGACGGCAGTGAAAAAAAATGCGCCACGATGCAATTTGATCCTCGGTGACACTGCATGCGACGCGCGGATGTTGTAGCGCGGCACTCGCGGCGCGATCGCATTTCGGTGTGTTCGTACAGCGTTGGTCGCATCGCGCACCGTATGTTTCGACGTCGACGTGAGTCGTTCGACTCGCGTTGCATCGTGAGCACCGATGCGGCGCTTCCGCGCGCATGCTCATCGAGGTCACTGGCGTGGCGATCGAGACGGATGGAGCATGAGCACACTCGCAGTTGCCGCCACCCGCCACGCCTGCGCGCGGCCGCTCGTCGTGCGCTTCGGTGCACTCGGCGATATGACGCTGCTCACACCGTTGATTCGGGAATTGCACGCGCGCTTCGCCGCGCCGGTCGATATCGCGTGCGGCGGGTGGGTACGACCGCTCTTGGAAGGTCAGCCCGGCGTCGGCACCCTGTATCCGTTGTTCACGCGCCAGTTGGCGTTCGTCTGCAATCCGCAGCAATGGTTGTTCGTCGAGCGGCTGCGCGCGCGAGGGTGTGGACCGGTGTGGATATGCCAGACGGACGAGATCTCGCACGCGCTCGTGCGACGCGCGGGCATCGACAGCAAATGGTGTGTGACGCAGCGCGATTTTCCGCATCTGCCGCACGAGCACGCCGTGGATTGGCTGTTACGCATGGCCCGCGCGACGCCCCCGATCCTTGCGGACCTGGCGAGTCCTCCGCCCGTGCGCCTTGCGCCGCAGCTGGTGTTACCGCAGGGCGCGATGGAGGATGCGCACACCTGGCTCGCGCAACGCGGCTTGACGGATCGACCGCTCGTGCTCGTGCAGGCGGGAAACAAGCGCACGATGCGACTCGGGTTGCGTGATCGAGCCCGCAACACCAAGTACTGGCCCGAAGAACGCTGGGCCGCCGTGATCGATGGAATTCATCGACAACTGCCCGACGCTGCGATCCTGTTGCTCGGGGTCAGAATGGAATCCTTGTTGAACCGCAAGATCCTGCGGCATGCGCGCACGCGTTGCGCCGTCGATGTCGCGGGCGAGGTGCCCATGCGGCGCCTCATTGCGCTGTGCTCGCAAGCGCGGGGCATGGTGTCGGTCGACACCGGTCCGGCGCATGTTGCGGCGGCCGTCGGATGTCCTCTCGTCGTGATGTTCGGCGCACAGGACCCGTCGTTCTACGCGCCGCGCAGCGAATCGAGCGGCCTCGAAATCATCACCGGTGTGCGCGCGTCGGAGCACCCGCTGCTCGGCATCACACCCGAGGTCGTGCTCGAGGCTTGGGCACGCCTGACACGCGCATGACCTGGCCTTCACGCACGCGTGCGTGCTGCAGCTTGATGCCGAGCTCCTGCTCGTAGCGGCTGATCAAGCGAGCCTCGATTTCCGTGACGAGCGAAACCGCCGTTCCCTTCGAGCCCGCACGGCCCGTGCGCCCGACACGATGCAAGTAGGCCTTGCTCAACGTCGGCACATCGAGATTGAAGACGTGCGTGACGTCCGGAATGCTCAGGCCGCGGGCCGCAACATCGCTCGCGATCATGATGCGAATGGCGCCGCTGCGAATGCCGTCCATCGCCCGCTTGCGGTCCATCTTGCCGAGCGCCGCATTCAGATCGGCCACCGCCAGCTTGTGATGCGCGAGTTTCGCCGCGACGCGCTCCGCGACATCGTTGCGATGGACGAACACGATCGCGCGCGGCAGATCGAATGCGTGCAGCAGTTTACGCAGCACATCCGGCTTGTCGCGCTCTTCGCAAACGACGTACAGGTGCTCGATGTTCTCGTTGACCGCCGCCCGCCCCGGCGCCAGCAACACCGCATCCGGTGACAGTGCCGTCAAGACTTGCCGCGTTTGTGCCTCGATCGTCGCGGACGCGAACACGAGCTGCCTCGCGGGCGGCGCCGCGCCGACGATCTTGCGTATCCATGAGAGGCTTTCGTCGCCGAGCAGGCGGTCCGCCTCGTCGATGACGATGCCGCGGACGTGCGCGGTCTTGAGCTTGCCGCGCTCGATGAGCTCGACGATGCGTCCCGGCGAGCCCACGACGATGTGCGGCTTCGCCTTCAATTTTTCGATCTGCCGGTCCGTGGCCGTGCCACCGATCAGCAGCACGGAGCGGATCGCGCGGCCGGCATGCTGCGCGAGTTCGCACGACTGGCGGTGGATCTGGATCGCCAGCTCGTGCGTGGGTGCGACGATCACACCCTGTGTCGCCGCTTGCGCGGCATCGATGCGCGTGAACAGCGGCAGCAAGTACGCCAGCGTCTTGCCGGTGCCGGTTTCCGCGTGCAGATAGGCATCTTTCCCGGCCATCAACACGGGCAGCGCCGCGCTCTGGATCGGGGTCGGGTCGACGATCTGCTGTTTTTCCAATGCGGAAACGAGATCGGCGGGCAGCATCAAGTCGGTGAACGCCATAGAATCGGCGATCCTAACAGCTCCCTCCATCGATACCGAATGTCATTTTCTGAACTGGGCTTGTCCGCCGAACTACTTCGAGCGATCGCGACGACGAGCTACGCCGCGCCCACGCCGATTCAAGCCGCGGCCATCCCGGCCATCTTGCGCGAGCAAGATGTGCGAGCGTGCGCGCAGACGGGCTCCGGCAAGACCGCAGCGTTCGTCTTGCCGGTATTGCAACGTCTCGTGAAAGAAGCACGCGCGGGCGACCGGCACGTCGGGGCGCTCGTTCTCGTCCCCACCCGCGAGCTCGCCGTGCAGGTCGGCGAAGCATGCCGCGCGTTCAGTCGCTATCTGCCGGCGATCAAGGTGCTCACGGTCTTCGGCGGCGTGTCGATCAATCCGCAAATGCTCGCGCTGCGCGGCGGCGCGGATATCGTCGTGGCCACACCCGGCCGACTGCTCGATCTCGTCGAGCACAACGCGATCCGCTTGTCGGCGGTGCGCATGCTGGTGTTGGACGAAGCGGATCGGCTGCTCGACGAAGGTTTCGCCGATGAGCTCACCCGCGTGCTGGCGCACCTTCCCGAGCGCCGCCAGAACCTGCTCTTTTCCGCGACTTTTCCGCCGGCGGTGCAAGCACTCGCGGAGCGCTTGTTGCGGGAGCCCGTCCAGATCGATGTGGCGGCGAGCGCGGCGACGACGCCGGACATCCAGCAGCGCTCGATCGCGGTCGATCCCGCACGCCGCACCGCACTGCTGCGCCATCTCATTCAACATCACGGCTGGGAGCGCACGCTCGTCTTCGTGGCCACGAAGCACAGCACCGAACACGTCGCGCTGAAACTCCGGCGCTTGAACATTACCGCCGCGGCGCTGCACGGCGAGTTGAGCCAAGGAGCGCGCAGCGCGGCGCTCGCGGATTTCAAGGCCGGGCGCCTCAGGGTCCTGGTGGCGACAGACGTCGCCGCGCGCGGACTCGATATCACCGGGCTACCCGCGGTCGTCAATTACGACCTGCCCCGCTCCACCCACGACTATCCGCATCGCATCGGCCGCACGGGCCGCGCTGGCGCAAGCGGGGTCGCCGTCAGCTTCGTCAGCCCCGCGACCGAGGCGCACTTCCGCCTGATCGAAAAGCGACTGCGTTGCCGGCTGCCGCGCGAGCAAGTCCCTGGATTCGAGCTCAGCCCTTGAATCCCTTGGCCACGACGTACACCTCGCGCGACCGCGGGCGCGACGCCTTGGGCTTGCGCACCGTCACTTTTTCGAACGACGTGCGCACGTCCTTCAGATAAGCATCGGACCCCGTGCCCTGAAAAACTTTGACGACGAAGTTACCTTTCGGCTTGAGGACCCGGCGCACCATGTCGAGCGCGAGCTCGACGAGATAGATGGACGTGCCTTGATCGGCGGACTCGATGCCGGTGATGTTGGGCGCGATGTCCGAAATGATGAGGTCGGGCCTGGCACCGCCGAGCGCCGCGAGAATCTGCTCGAACACCGCTTCGTCGGTGAAGTCGCCTTGAATGAAGTCGACGTTCTTCACCGCATCCATGGGCAGGATATCGGTGGCGAGCACCCGCCCCTTCTCGCCGACGAGCTTGCCGGCAACTTGCGACCAGCCGCCCGGCGCGGAGCCCAGGTCCATGATGAGCATGCCGGGCCGGATCAGACGATCCTTCTCGTTCAGCTCGATGAGCTTGTAGCTCGAACGCGAACGATAGCCGTCCTTTTGCGCCTGCTTGACGTACGGATCGTTGACGTGCTCTTGCAGCCAGCGATGACTGCTTTTGGATCGGGCCATAAATATCGAGGGGTCGTGCGCAGCGGGACGGTACAATCCGCGCCGCATTCTACCCGCTCCTCTGCCGGATAAACCGGCCAGGATTGTCCACCATGATCCGTATCACCGAACTGTCGCTGCCCTTGGAGCACCCCGCCGACGCGATTCGCGGCGCGATCCTGCAACGCCTCGCGATCCCCGACGCCGACCTGCTCGACTTCACGGTGTTCAAGCGCAGCTACGACGCTCGCAAGAAGAGCAGCCTCATCACGTTCGTCTACATCATCGATCTGACGGCCCGCGACGAGGCCGCGATCCTGAAACGCTTCGCCGCCGATCCTCACATCCGTCCGGCACCCGACACCCGCTACTACCCCGTCGCGCAGGCGCCAAGCACCATGCAGGAGCGGCCGCTCGTCGTCGGCTTCGGGCCGTGCGGTCTGTTCGCCGCGCTGCTCCTGGCGCAAATGGGTTTCAAGCCGATCGTGCTCGAACGCGGACGCGATGTGCGCCGGCGTACTCAAGATACGTGGGCGCTGTGGCGCAAGAAAACGCTGACACCGGAATCCAACGTGCAGTTCGGTGAAGGCGGCGCGGGCCTGTTCTCTGACGGCAAGCTCTACAGCCAGATCAAGGACCCGAAGTTCTACGGTCGCAAGGTGATGAGCGAGTTCGTCCGCGCCGGCGCGCCGGACGACATTCTATATGTCAGCAAGCCGCACATCGGCACGTTTCGCCTCACCGGAGTCGTCGCGAGGATGCGCGAGGAGATCATCGCGCTCGGCGGCGAGGTGCGGTTCGAAAGCAAAGTCACCGACGTGCACATCGAGAACGGCCGTATCGAGGGCGTGACCCTCGCGAGCGGCGCAACGCTCCACAGCCGGCACGTCGTGCTGGCGCTGGGCCATAGCGCGCGCGATACGTTCCGCATGCTGCATGCTCGCGGCGTTCACATCGAGGCGAAACCGTTCGCGCTCGGCTTCCGCATCGAGCACCCCCAATCGCTGATCGATCGTGCACGGCTCGGCAAGTACGCCGGCCATGCGACGCTGGGCGCCGCCGATTACAAGCTCGTCCATCACGCGAAGAACGGCCGCGCCGTCTACAGCTTCTGCATGTGCCCGGGCGGCACGGTCGTCGCCGCGACCTCGGAGCCGCGCCGCGTCGTGACGAACGGCATGAGCCAGTACTCGCGCAACGAGCGCAACGCGAATGCCGGCATCGTCGTCGGCATCAATCCGGCGCAGGACTTTCCCGGCGGGCCGCTCGCCGGCGTGGAATTGCAAGAGCGTCTCGAATCATTCGCCTTCGAGCTCGGCGGTAGCGATTACTGCGCGCCCGGGCAGCTCGTTGGCGACTTCGTTCGCGGCGTCCCCTCGACGGCGCTCGGCGAGGTCGAGCCGTCGTACACGCCCGGCGTGCGGCTCGGCGATCTCGCATCGTCACTGCCACCCTATGCGATCGAAGCGATTCGCGAAGCGCTGCCCGCCTTTGGCGGACAGATCCGCGGCTTCGATCGTCACGATGCCGTGCTCACCGGCGTCGAAACGCGCACGTCTTCACCAGTGCACATCACGCGCGACGCGGACACCTTGCAAAGTCTGAACGTGCGCGGCTTGTATCCCTGCGGCGAAGGCGCGGGCTACGCGGGCGGCATTCTCTCGGCGGGGGTCGATGGCATCAAGGTCGCGGAAGCTGTCGCGCGGTCGATGCTGGCGGGCGCCGCCGCTCCGGTGCGAACATGAAATTCGACGACATCAAGAAGCTCCAGCAGAAAAAGTACCGCGAGCAGTTTCGGCACTTCCTCGTCGAAGGTGAGCATTTGGTGCTGGAGTTGCAGAAGGCAGCCACGACGATTCCGCAGCTCGCCGCGAGCAAGCTCTACGTGACGAGCCAGCACGAGCATTGGCGCAGCCCGTTCGAGACCCACGTGATCAGCGACCGCCGCATGGCGGAGATGTCCGAGACCAAGACGCCGCAAGGCATCATCGCGCTCGTACCGATGCTCGCCGCCGCCGCGCCGCGCGAAGGCGAGCGCGCGATCTATCTGCACGAGATCCAGGACCCTGGGAATCTCGGCACGATCCTGCGCACGCTGGCGTGGTTTGGAAACCTGCGCTGCCTGCTGAGTCCCGGCAGCGTCGACCCCTACAACTCGAAAGTCGTGCGCGCCAGCGCGGGCGCCATCTTCCACGTGCCCGTCGAGCTGGACGTGCCCCTCGCGGCCCTGCGCGGCCGGTTCCACCGCATCGCCTGTCTCGATATGCAGGGCGATCCCGTAACTTCGCCTGGATTCAAGGCGTTCGATTGCTATGTCTTCGGCAACGAAGCGCGCGGCATTCCGCGCGAGCAATTGACGCGTGACGTCCAGGCATTCTCCATCCCCGGCTCGGGCGCGATCGAGTCGTTGAACCTCGCCTCCGCGGTCAACGTCTGCGTGTACGAGCTGAAACGCTGAGCTCCATGTCCAATTTCGAAACCCTGCCTCTCAGCGCTCCGTTGCAGCGCGCGCTGACCGAAATCGACTACATCGAGATGACACCGGTACAAGCCGCGTGCCTGCCCGCGGTGCTCGCGGGCCGCGACGTGATCGCACAGGCCGCGACCGGCAGCGGCAAGACCGCCGCGTTCGCGCTCGGGCTGTTGTCCATGCTCGATAGCGCCGCGGTCAAGCTGCAAGGGCTCGTGCTGTGCCCGACGCGCGAGCTGGCCGATCAGGTGAGTCGCGAAGTCCGCCGGCTCGCACGCTTCATTCCCAACGTGAAGGTGTTGACGCTCTGCGGCGGCATTCCACTGCGCCCGCACCTCGCGTCGCTCGCGCACGAGCCGCACATCGTCGTCGGCACGCCTGGGCGCATCCTCGAATTGATTCAGCGCGAGGCGTTGCCGCTGTCCGCGCTGCGGATGCTCGTGCTCGACGAAGCCGATCGAATGCTCGACATGGGCTTTGCCGACGACATCGCCAGCATCATCGAGCGGCTGCCGCGGCAGCGCCAGACGCTGCTGTTTTCCGCGACGCTTCCCGCTGACGTGCGCGCTGTGTCACGACAATTCCAGCGCGATCCGCTCGATGTCACGGTCTCCTCGGCGGAGGACGAGCCGGCAATCGAACAAGTGTTCATCGAAGTTGCCGCCGAGGCGAAGCTCGATGCATTGGCCGCCGTGCTCGCGCACTACCGGCCGGAGAGCGCCGTCGTCTTCTGTAACACGCGCAACGACGTGCGCAACGTCGCCGCCGGGCTGGCCGAGCGCAACTTCTCCGTGCTCGCGCTGCACGGGGAGCTCGATCAGCGCGAGCGCGAGGAAATGCTCGTGCGTTTCGCGAACCGCAGCTGCACGGTGCTCGTCGCGTCGGATGTCGCCGCCCGTGGCCTCGACATCGCCGATCTCGCGATGGTGGTCAATTACGACATCGCGACCGATCCCGACGTCCACACGCATCGCATCGGCCGTACCGGCCGCGCCGGACGCCGCGGCAGCGCGGTCAGCCTGTGCTCGCCGCGCGAAATCGCTCGCGTGAACGCCATCGAAGCGCGGTTGGATGCACCGGTGCAGTGGCGCGATGTTCCGGCGAGCGCGTCGACACGGGCGCCGCTGGTGGCGCCGTTCGTCACGCTCGTCGTCGACGCCGGTCGTAGGGTTAAGCTGCGGCCGGGCGATCTGCTCGGCGCGCTGACGGGCGACGCCGGACTGCCGGCGTCCGCGATCGGGAAGATCGATGTGTTTCCGACCCGGACGTACGTGGCCATCGCCTACGGATTGCACGAACAGGCGCTGCGCGGGCTGCGCGCGGGCAAGATCAAAGGGCGCGCATTCCGGGTCCGCAAGGTGTGAACGCAAGGCGGCGCGAGGCCGCGCGATCCAGGCCGCGCTCGTGGTGACGGCTCACGAGCGTCGCTCGATCACGCGTCGGCCGCTTCGCCGCGATTCGTGAAGTGCGCATTGCCGAGACCCGTGCCAATCGTCATCACCGCCCAATGCTTCACGTCCTGCATCCACGGCAATTCGCTGAGACCCTGCACCACGGCATCGTTGTGCATGACCACGACCGTCTCGTGATCGTCGATCTTCGGTAGCGCCTCGCGCAATCGCTGCGGCAGATTGAAGCCCTTCGCTTCCCAGTTGCCGGGCAAGTTCTGGCCGCCGCGATCGATCGAGCCATCGGCTCGGATCACGCCCGGGCATCCGATCCCGATGAAGGGCGCCAGGGCCAGGCCGTCCTTGCCGGCGCGCTTGGCGAGATCGAGCAGGAATTCGATGAGCTGAGCCACCGCATCCTCGCGCTTCGGCGCGTCGTCCCGATGCCGCCACAGCTCCAGGCGATGAACTTTCGCGTCGGCAAGATCCCGCTTCTTCTTCCTTGGGAACTCGACGATGCCGGCGCGGATGTTGCTGCCGCCGATGTCGACCGCGAGGATGCTGTCGTGCCCGGCGAGCATCCACGAAGGCACCAGGTGGATGCAGCCGATCAGGCCCGCGTGGTCCGGAGCATGACGGATCGGCAGCATGTCGATCTCGTGGCCGCTCGCTTTCAAGACGACGCTGGCGCGGCCGATCGCGAGCTCACCGATGCGGCTTTGGCGCAGGCCGCCGCCCACCACGATCCGCTCGACATCCTTCCATTCTTTCAGTCGCAGGAAGCGGCGGATCACGGCCGCGAATTCCTGTGCGAACTCCTCGATGGCGCTGTGAACCATGCCGGCTGCTTCCGGATCGCCTTCGATCAGCACCTTGTCGAGCTGCTTCTTGCTGATCTCCTCGCTGGGCTGCTCTCCCAGCGGATCCTCGCCCATCTTGCGCAGCCGCTCGCGCCAATCGTCGAGGATGGCCTGGAACGCTCGCTTGCTCGCCCGATCGCCCGCGAAACCGTCGGGCGTCCGTAACTCGGCGTTGTAAGCATCCACCGTGACACGACTCAGGATCTCTGCACCATGCGCCAACAGGTCGGGGCTGATTGGCGAGGATGTTTCATCTGCCATGGAAGTCGCTCGGCTGCGCGTCATGACTCCTAAACTGCGCCTCGAGCGGGCGCGTTCCCTGAAAGCAGACGAAGGCTCGATGCGCGTGGGGCAATGAACCTACGAACGCACCCGCCGCGCGGCCCGCGGGCTCAGGGACAATGGCCGTTACCCGGCACGGCGGTGCTGCGTGGCCAGAGCAGCCACAGCTGCCCTCGCTGCTTCATGAGCCCGGCCAATTCGCCGGCGCTCGGCCCGAAACCCCAGAACAGATCGGCGCGCACCGGACCGCGGATCGCACCGCCCGTATCCTGCGCCATCACCAAACGCTGCAGCGGCGCCTCGGTCGCCGGATCGGTGGTCGACAAGAACAGCGGTGCGCTCATCGGTATGAAGGTCGGGTCCACCGCAATCGATCGGCCGGCCGTGAGCGGCACGCCGAGCGACCCTTTGGGGCCCGCGGACGGATCGTCGATGCGCTCTTCGCGAAAGAACACGACGCTCGGATTGGCGTTCAACACCTCCTGCAAGCGCGCCGGATTCGCTTGCAGCCAGTCGCGAATCGCCGGACCGGAGGAACTCTCGAGCGTCAGCTCGCCCCGATCCACGAGATAGCGGCCGATGGAACGATACGGCTGACCGTTCTGATCCGCGTACGCCAAGCGAATCGTGGAGCCGTCATCGAGTTGCACCCGTCCCGACCCTTGCACTTCGAGAAAGAAGGCGTCGACGGCGCTGTCCACCCACACCAATTCCTTGCCCTTCGTCGACGGGTGATTTCGCAGTGCCGCGCGATCGAAGTACGGCACCACCTTGTTGCCCGCAAGCCGGCCCCGCACGCGCTTGCCCTGCAGCTCGGGAAACATGTCTCCCAACTGGATCGTGAGCATGTCGTCGGGAGGCGCATACAACGCCGTGGCGAACGTGCCCGACGCCTTGCGGGAGCCGCGCAGAAGCGGCTCGTAATAGCCCGTAATCAACCCGGTGTCCGACAGGCCTCGCGGCACTTCACCACTCACGATGCGGTGTGGCGTGAAATGCTGCTCGAAGAATGTACGGGCCTGCTCCGGACTGCTCATGACAGCGGATTGCGCCGCCGCGCAGGCAGCCTGCAACACTGGCGCCGCGGTCCTCGCGGCGCAGCTCTGCAGGAAGGCACTCCAGGCTTCGTGGGTCTGATCGCTCTGCCAACCGGGCAGCTGCGACCAGCGCGCGGGCTCGTAGCGCACGCATTGCGCGCCACGTTCGAGCGGCGGTTGCTGGGGCCGGGTAACGCAGCCATACAGAAACATCAGGGCGGCGGTCGCCAACAGGAGACGCGGCATCGCGGCGCGGGGTTTGAGCATCGGTGTTCTCGCGGAGGTTCCGGTCATGGATCGAAGTTCGAAGGGCAGCAGCGGCTTCGGTCCATGATCGCGGAAGAGCCTCGCATCGACCAGACAGTTTCATCGATTCGCATCGCTACTGTCCCTGTGCGCGGCTCACGCATCCGGACAGACTCGCGGCTACTCAACTCGCGGAGCGATGCGTGGACAGGTTTCGAATCGGCTGGATCAATGGGTTTCTAGGCGTCGTCATATTCAGCGGCTCGCTGCCCGCCACGCGCGTGGCCGTCATGGACTTCGATCCCGTATTTCTGACGGTCGCGCGCGCCGTGATCGCCGCGCTGCTCGGCATCGCCTTGCTGTGGCTGTTCAAGGAGAAGCGCCCGGCGCGCGCCGATGTGCCCTCGCTCATCATCGTCGCGGGCGGTGTCGTGATCGGCTTTCCGCTGCTGACCGCGCTCGCGCTACGGCACGTCACGGCCGCTCATTCGATCGTCTTCGTCGGTCTGCTGCCGCTCGCGACCGCGGTATTCGCGGTCGTGCGCGGCGATGAGCGCCCGCCACCCGCGTTCTGGGTGTTCTCGTGTCTCGGCAGTGCGTTCGTCGTCGGCTTCGCCGTCAGCACGGGTCTTTCGGCATCGCTCGTTGGCGATGCGCTCATGCTGGCGGCCATCCTCGTATGCGGGCTCGCCTATGCAGAAGGAGCGAAGCTGTCGCGCCGGCTCGGCGGCTGGCAGGTCATCTCGTGGGCGCTCGTGCTTTCGCTGCCCCTCATGGCGCCGCTGCTCGTGATCACAGCGCCAGAAACTCTCGCCGCGGTCGGCGTGCCCGCGTGGATGGGGCTCGCCTACGTTTCGGTGTTCAGCATGCTGATCGGCTTCGTCTTCTGGTATCGCGGCCTGGCGCAAGGCGGCACCGCGGCGGTCGGTCAGTTGCAGCTGCTGCAACCCTTGTTCGGCCTGGCGTTGGCGGCAGCGCTGCTCGGTGAGGACGTGAGTCCCGCGATGCTCGTGGTGACTGTCGCGGTAGTGGTGTGCGTGCTGTGCGCGAAGCGGGTCGCGCATCCCGCGAGTGCCCGTGGCGTCGAGGCAGATTTGCGCGCCGGCAATTCGCAGTAGAGAGATTCGCTACGCGTGAGTCTTGGAAACTCGATCGCCTCCCACACGTTGTAATGACACCGCCACGTGCGATTCAACGGAGAGACGAATGAACAAAGACACCCTGCAAGGCAATTTCACGCAACTGAAAGGCAGGATCAAGCAACAGTGGGGCAAGCTCACGGACGACGAGATCGACCAAATGGAAGGGAACGCGGAGATCCTGGCCGGCAAGCTGCAGGAGCGCTACGGCCTGGCACGCGATGAAGCCGAGAAGCAAGCGCGGGAGTTCCGCACTCGCAACAACTGGAATTGACACCGAACGAGCGAGGCTAGGCGCGAATGGGCGCCTCGCCTCGCCCGTGCGATTCAAGTTTCCAGTGTGACCCGGGATCCGCCGTTGACCTCCGTGCGTGACCCGAGATCCGTCCTCGATCCATGACCCTTGACCCGCGATGCCGTCGAGATATCGCAGGCATGAGACGCGGATGAACTTGCCCTCTCTGGGGCTTAAGCCCGAGAATCCGCGAAAACAACGACAGCGGGCTCTCGATCGCCAATGCGATACACCGAAACACGCGAAAGAAGCGCCGAGATCTTGCGTCTCGCGATCTCGTTCATGGCACGGCAGGAAGCCGCCTATCACCCTCAAAGCTACACCCTGTGGTACGAGCACGCGGCCGGCATCAATCCGCGCTTGAGCGAAGTTCTCGACAAGCATGTGGCCGGCAACGCTCGGCTCACCGATGAGGAAGCGTGGCGCTTGCACGCCCACTACGTCATCGCGCGCGACGTCGCGGTCCTCGAGCGCATGCAACAGCAGCTGCACGCGTTGCTCGACGATACCTCTCGCATGGCCGTGTGCGCGGGCGAGGAAGCGACCCACTTCACGCAGACGCTGCAGATGCATCAATTGCAGCTCGTACAACCGCCGACCTTCGAGCTCGTGCAGAGAATCATCGCCGACCTCCTCGCCGACACGGAGCGTATGCGCGCCACGACCGCCGAGCTCGCCGAACAACTCGACAGCCGAGCCCGCGAGGTGCGGACGTTGACCGAACAGCTGGAGCACGCCGAGAAGGAGGCATTGCTCGATCCATTGACCGGACTGCTGAATCGACGCGGACTGGAACGCCGCATCCAATCGCACGTCGAGCAGTCGGGACAGCTGACGGACGGCGCACTGCTGGTCGCGGATATCGACCTTTTCAAGTCGATCAACGACACGC
This sequence comes from Pseudomonadota bacterium, assembly GCA_023428645.1. GTDB lineage: Bacteria > Pseudomonadota > Gammaproteobacteria > Steroidobacterales > Steroidobacteraceae > Steroidobacter. The sequence continues at coordinate 25,674 of JAEYXD010000143.1, read as the reverse complement.
ATGGACACCTGCTCGGTGACAAGGTCATTCGCTCCGTCGCGCAAGTGCTCTGCGAGAGCATCAAGGGTCGCGACTTCGCGGCGCGCCTCGGCGGCGAGGAATTCGCCGCGTTCTTGCCTCACACCTCCTTGGCAGGCGCCGCAGCAGTCGCGGAACAGATTCGCGCGGGCGTCGCGGCGGGTCGTATTCGCCGCAAGGAAGGTGAAGCACCGCTCGGTCAAGTCACGCTATCGATCGGCGTCGCGCGCGCCGAGGCGTGCGATTCGCTCGAGGAATTGCTCCTGCGCGCGGACCGCGCGATGTACGCGGCGAAAGCGGCGGGCCGCAACCGTGTCAGTATTGCAGGGTCGACGAGCGAAGCCGTGACGGTTCTGTAGCACACGTTCCCACCCGAGGCGGTTGCGCGCATACTCCGTGAGGGCACACCAACGGAGACACACTATGAAGAAGTCCGCCGCCACCGCTTGTATGACACTCCTGCTCGGCATGAGCGCCACGGCTTTCGCCGGGCACTGCCCGGTCGACATGAAGGCCATCGACGCCGCGCTTTCCACCAACACGACGCTGTCGGCCGAGAAAACAGCCGAAGCGAAGAAGCTCCGCGCCGAAGGCGAAGCCGCCCACAAGGCCGGCAACCACGCCGAATCCATGCAGAAGCTCGGACAAGCGAAGCAAATCCTCGGGATTTCTTGACTCATCGGCATGCAGCCTGCGCCCAAGGGCGCGGGCTGCATGCAATCACCATGCATAAACAAGTCCTGACGACGCTCCTGGCGTCGCTCGCACTCGCCGCATGCGGCGGCGACGTCGAGCCGACGGCCGACTCGAGTCTTGCTTCCACGCCGGCGCCTGCGCGCACCGAAGCGGCACCGCCGCCATCCTCGGACAACGGCCGAACGGTTGCGGTCGACGACATCGACCGCTGGCAGCGCGGCATGGAGGCGGAGCTCGCGGCCGTCCAAGCCGCGGCCGCTCAATGGGCGCAAGCCAAGGACGAGAACGCGAAGCTCGACGCACTGAGCGCCGCCACCGAAATGAACACGATCACGGCCGGCGCCGAGGCCGCGGGTGTCGATCCCGATCGCTACCGGCGCATCCGCAATACGTTGTCGGATGCCGTCTCCCAATTGAGCCCCATCGGAATGGAGCTCGATGTGGAGACGTTGCCGGCCGAGATGATCGAGCAGATGCAACAAGCGCGATCGGCGAGCGCGGCACGGTTGCAGCAGGAATTGCCGGCGGACGTTTTCACGGCACTGCAAACGCGTGCCGCCGACGTCCGCAAGCAGGAGAAGCTGCTCGTGGCCGAACGTCTCAAGGTCGCGGCGAGCGCGCGCTGATCGACAGCAGCGCCGCTCACGCCGCGGGTCGGCCCGCGAGCAGCGCCTCGAACGCCGCCTGATCCGCCCCGACGAACGGTGGGGCCGTCCGTGCGGTCGCCAAGCTATCCAGCAGCGCATCCGTCATGCCGAACGCCGGCGGCAGGTGGCTGCTCATGATGGCCTTGGGGGCCATCCGCCGAATGTCGTCGAGCGTCGCCAGCCAGCGTTCGCCGGTGTGCCGAAGCCAAGGCGCATCGATCGTCGTCCACAACGTCTGACCTTCACGCAACCGCTCCGGGGCGATCGCCTCCGCATTCTCCGCCGGCGCCGCCAGCAGCGCGCCGAAGCAGTCCGAGCTGAAGAACGTGCCGGACTTCGCATCGTACGCGCCGGTCGTTTCCGGCGCGTCATACGCCGGTGGCCTGACGGCGACCAGTGAGCGATCCCCAACGTCGATGCTCTGCCCCGGATTGATCAGGTAGAGCCGCTCCGGCGGGATGGGCGCGAACAGACTGAGCTTCCCTACGCCGAGGAAGCTGGTCACCACTTTCGCGCGCGGCGCCTCCGTGAGGAGACGACCAAGACTCCCCACGTGATCCTGGTCGATGTGTGTCAGCCAAATCCAGCGCAGGTCACGGGGCTCGACCGCCGCCCGCAGCGCATCGAGAAACTCGTCTGCATCCGCGGGCAGGCCCGTGTCGATGAGTACGGGTTCCGTTGACTTGAGAACAAAGGCGTTCACCGGCAGCAACCCCAATCCTGGGATCGTCACAGACGACGGCAATACGCAAATGGAGTCGGAAATCTGCAGCGGCTGTTGCATGGCGATCTCCTCGGAATCTACGATGAGCAAAACGATAACGGCGGGCCGTCCGAGCCGATCGCTATAATCTGCCAATGAGTGTCGCGAAGCTGCCAATCGCGTTGCCCGTGGATCACGGCCGGATCGTCGACCCGCAGCGGCCGATTCTCACGATGTCATATCGGCTCGGGCCGAACCGCACGCCGACTCATCGCCATTCGCGCGCGCATCTCTTTTATTGTGCCGAGGGCGCATTCCGGGTCGTTCGCGCGGAAGCGACGTGGATGGTGCCGCCGAGTCAAGCCGTCTGGATTCCCTCCGAGGCCGATCACTGTGTGCATGCGACGCAGCCGATCGCGCTGCTGTCGCTGTTCGTCGATGCGTCCGCGACGCTCGGGCTGCCCGATGTCTGCCGTGTGGTGCACGTGCCGGCGCTGCTACGCGAGCTGATTCTCGCGGCGGTCGAGGCCGGTAACGACTACGCGCCGGATGGCGCCGACGCACGTTTGATGCACGTCATCCTCGACCGCTTGCGCGATCTCGACACGGCCCCGCTGAGTCTGCCGCTCGCGCGCGACAAGCGCGTCCGACACGTCATCGAAGCGCTTCTCGAGGATCCCGCGGACGAGCGCGGCCTGGAAGATTGGGCGCCGCGGGCCGGCGCGAGCGCGCGTACGCTGGCGCGCCTGTTCCAGAACGAGACGGGACTGACATTCGCTCAATGGCGGCGGCAGATGCGCCTGCTCGAAGCGATCGACCGGCTCGGCAAGGGCCAGACGGTGACACGCGTCGCGCTGGATCTCGGCTACGAAAGCCCGAGCGCCTTCATCGCGATGTTCCGGCGCGCGCTCGGCGCGCCGCCGGGAAAATACTTCGAGCACGCCGCCATCTGCGCGGAGTGAGCGTCAGCCGCCTTCGATCATCTTGCGAATGCGCGCGGCGAGCGTCTCCATCGCGAAGGGCTTCGTGATGATTTCCATGCCGCCTTCCAGGAACGTGCTGCTCGCCGCCTTCTCCGCATAACCCGTCATGAACAGGAAATTGAGCCCCTTGCGCTTGCCGAGCGCGGTCTCGGCGAGCTGGCGGCCGTTCATGTCGGGCAGGACGAGATCGGCGACGACGAGATCGATGCGCTGATTGGATTGCAGGATGCGCAGCGCGGAGGCGCCGTTCTCCGCTTCCAGCGCGTAGTAACCGAGCTCTTTGAGCACCTCGACGACGAGCAATCGCACGATGCCCTCGTCCTCGACGACCAGCACCACTTCATCGCTCGTCGCGTTGTCGCTCTGCTCGCGCTTGTCTTCGGCACCCGCGGGCGCGACGGTGCCGCTGTATCGCGGCAGACAGATCTCGATCGACGTGCCCTCTCCGACCGAGCTTTCGACCCACACCGCGCCTTCCGACTGCCGCACGAAGCCGTAGACCATCGACAAGCCGAGCCCCGTGCCCTTGCCCATCGGCTTCGTCGTGAAGAAGGGATCGAACATTCTCGCCTGGATTTCCGGCGGCATCCCCGTGCCCGTGTCGCGAATGAGGAGCCGCACGTACTCGCCCGGTTTGATGTCCCGCGCGCTCGCCTCCGCCGCCGTCAGTACCTTGTTCGAAGTCTCGATCGTCAAGGTGCCGCCGTTCGGCATCGCATCCCGCGCGTTGATCGCGAGATTGAGGATCGCATTCTCCAACTGATTCGCATCGCAGCGGATCAGCCATAGATCGGCGGCGGCCGCAATATCCATCTGCACGGTCTCGCCGATCGAGCGGCGCAGCAGCTCCTCGACGGACGAGATCAACTCATTCGCATTGAGCGCCCGCGGATCGACGGGCTGCTGGCGCGCGAACGCGAGCAGGCGATGCGTCAACGACGCCGCACGGTTCGCGGACTCCAGTGCGCCGGTGATGAATCGCTCCAGATCGCCGATGCGGCCCGCGGAAATACGCTTCTGAATGACATGCAGCGCGCCCGAGATGCCCTGCAAGAGATTGTTGAAGTCGTGCGCGATGCCGCCGGTGAGCTGGCCGATCGCCTCCATCTTCGCGCTCTGGCGCAAGGCTTCCTCGGCCTTCATGAGCGCGGCCGTGCGCTCATGCACGCGCTGCTCGAGCGTCTGATTGAGGTCGGCAAAGGCCGCCGCGGACGCTCGTGCCTGCTCCTCGCTCGCGCGCAATGCGGCCTCGATCGCGCGACGCTCGTTGACATCGCGCAGAATCACCGTGACGAAGGCGCGCGAGCCGATGCTCCATCGTGACGCGGAGGCCTCGAGATACGTCAACGAACGGTCCTTGCGAATCGCGATGAGGTCGGTCGTCCGCTGCGACGGCACGCCGTCGATCGCGGCGCGCCAGGTCGACAGCCAATCGCCGCGGGTATCGAACAACGCCTCGGCGTTCATGCCGATGAGCTCTTCGATCGAGTAGCCGAATTGAGCGATCGCCGCGGGATTCGCGAGCTGAATGAGACCCTCGCCGTCGATCGTCAGAATGACGTCGGGCGCGCTCTCCACGACGGCGTTGTAGCGGGCATCCTGCTGGTCGCGAAGATATTTCTCGCGCTTGGCCGCGATCGTCACGTCCGTCACCAGCACGACGCACGCGCAGTCCGCCCGGCCGATCACCGGCGAGATCGTGATGTCGTGCAACAGCTCGCGCCCGGAGCGAGTGCGCAACGGCAGCAGCGACGGATTCAGCGAGTGCGTCAGGATCGTGGAGACGGTCGTGGTGGCCGCCGCCTTGATCGCCGAGCGCAGCCGCCGCAGCTCGAGGTCCGGAAAGACGTCGCTCAGCCGCTTCCCGCGCACCGCCGCGAGCGCATGCCCGGACGCCGACGCCATCCATGCGTTCCAGCCGACGATGCGCTCGTCGCGATCGAGCACGATCAGGCCCCCGTTGATCGCGTCGAGAATCGCTGCTTCGGCAGCGACGTCGTTAATCGCCATCGGTGGAGTGCACGCCAGCGCTGCCCGCCGTTCGCTCGATGAAAGCGCCGATGAGCTGTTTCAAGGTGACGAGCGAGGGCAGGTCCAGCAGCATCGCGATGTAGCCGTGAATGTCACGCTGGTGCACGGCGAAGTTGATGTAGATGAACAAGACTTGATCGGCCTTCGAATGCGGACCCGCTTCGAAGAATTCGGCGCCTTCGCCGTAAATCACTTCCGGCAAGGAGATCCTGAGGCTACGGCCCAGGTGATTGGCGATCGTGCCGAGGCAACCGTTCAGTAGCACATTGCCTGTTTCCGCCAGCGCCTCCTGCTCCAGCTCGATGATGTCCTCGAGCGACAGCTCACCGCCCGCGACGGCTCGTACGAGCTCGAAGCTCTTCGCTTCGGGAAAGATGACGAGCGCCCGGCCCTTGATGTCACCTTCGAAATCCTGATGCACGCCGACGAGGCGTTTGGCCTCGCGCTCTCCCATGTTCGCGATCGCTTCCTCGCGGGTCACCATTTGCACCTTGGGCACCGATAGCAGCACTTCTTCGCCCACCATCTCGCGCAGGCTCAAGGCCGCGTTGCTCACACCGAGGTTGACCAGTTCCGTCAACGCATCCAGCTCGAGCGCCGACAGAACTATCGATGCGGATTCGCGCATCAGGGCTGCGCCCCGTTTCCGCGGGCCCCGTTGAAGAATTCCGCGAGCGCTTGCTCCGTGAGCGGCTTGCGCAGGAACGCTGCGCCGGCGGCTTGCGCGCGCTTGACGACCTCGATCTGGTGATTCGCCGAGATCACGGCCACGTGCAGACTCGGATTCAAGCTGCGCAGCTCGCCCGCGAGCGCCAGGCCGTCCTTGCCCGGCATGTTGAAGTCGAGCAGCACGAAGTCCGGCGCCTCCTGCTTCACGCACGCGAGCGCCTGCTCCGCGTTCGCGGCCTCGATGCTCGCCCAGTCGGGATGAAGCGCGTTCAAAACCTTTGCCACCGCCATGCGGGCAAGCTTGCTGTCGTCGACGATCAAGACCTTGCGAGTCACAAATGTTCCTTACCTTCGAGGATGGGAGTCATGAGTGTTCGGCACACGATCAACGGTGCCGCACACACCGCATCAACGTATTGTCCGCTTCAGCAGGGGCGCAACGTGGTTCCGCAGAAATGGATTCGTCGGCGTGCCGAGAGGGATCGTCCTGGCCACCAGCAACACCTGAAAAATTGCCGTATGGGCCCACTCGCAGGCTTGCCAATCGACGACGGCGTCCGGGGTCCCGAGCAGATGCTGCAAGAGCACGTCCGCATCCTCGACGGGACATGAGCCTTTGAGTTCGATCGTTCCGTCGCTTGCCAAAGCCACAGTCATTGAAGCACTCCAGCCAAATCGAGCACAAGTAGCACCCTGCCATCGCCCAGAATCGTGGTTCCGGTCAGCTCAGGCAGGCCCGCCAACAGCCCCTCGAGCGGCTTCAACATGACTTCCATGCGCTCGCAGAGCCGATCGACCCGTATCGCCCCGATGTGTCCGCCGATCGACGTGATGACCAATGTCGCTTCGGACTGCACGTAGGTGGCCTCCTGCACGCGCAGTAGATTGGCCAGGTCGAACACGGGCAGTGTGCGCTCCCGATGCACGATCGCCCTGGCGGCGCCCACGCCCGCGATCACCTCGTTCGGCACCCGGATCGTCTCGACGACGGCGTCGAGCGGAATTCCGAACATCTGTCCGCCGGCCTCGACCGTCATCACGTGCGTCATCATCACACTGAAGGGCAGCGTGAGCGTCACGGTCGTGCCCTCTCCCGCGCGACTTTCGATGGCCACGCGGCCGCCGACACGCTCGACGGCCGTGCGCACCGCGTCCATGCCGACGCCGCGTCCGGAGAGTTGCGTGACATCGGTCGCGGTCGAGAAGCCCGGCACGAACACGAGGTCGATCACCTCGAGATCGGACATGGCGTCGATGCTCTCCGTCGGCGCCACGCCGCGCTCCTTTGCAATTCGCCGGACGCGCGCCGGATCGATGCCGCCGCCGTCATCGGCAATCTCGATGAGCACGTTCGCACCCTGTCGCGACGCCCGGATACGCAGTATCGCGGTCGCGGGCTTGCCTCGCTCCGCGCGGCCCTCAGGCGCCTCGACGCCGTGGTCGATCGCATTGCGCACGATGTGCAGCAAGGGCTCGAACAGCATCTCGACGATCGCCTTGTCGGCTTCGGTGTCCTCGCCTTCGATGATTACTTGCACGGGCTTGTGCAGGCTCGCCGACATTTCGCGCACGACGCGCGGCACTCTCTGCAACACTGCCCGCAGCGGCAATACGCGGATCGCGCGCACCGCTCGCTGCAATTCGCCGACGAGATGATCGAGCGCGCCGTGATGCTGCCGCAGCGCTTCCGCCGGCGAGCCCGCCTCTGCCGTGCCGGCCATTTTCATGGCATGCCCGATCGCGTTCTTGACGACGGTGATCTCGCCCGTCAAGCGGACCAGCGCATCCACACGATCGGCATCGACGCGCAGCGTGCGCACGATCGACGTTTCGGTGGACGGCGATGTGCCGGCAGCGGCGTCCGCGGACGGGCGCTCCGGCGCGAGGATCGCGGCAAGCTGGTCTTGCAACGCTCGAGGGTCGGCCTCGCGAAGACTCGTATCGAGCGCGCGGAGGATCTGCTCGGCGGCCGCGACGTCGCCGCAGTAGCGAAGGACATTTGCCGCGACGGCGCCCGCCGAAGTCATGCGCCCGACCAGCGTGCGGCCCTCGGTCGCATCGAGCAGCGCTCGCTGCGCTTCGATGAGCCGACGCGCGTCGGACTGCAACGCCCCCGTCGACGCTTGCGATGGCAGCGCGACGATCTCGCACTCGCTGGCATGATCGTGGAAGTGCGGCGCGATCTCAGCAGCCGTCGCGGCGCTCAATGCCGTGAAACTGAGCATGCTCTCGAAGGGATCGAGCTGCTCGAGCGTCGGCCAGGTATCGACGGGTTCCGCGTCGAGCCACACGAGTTGCGGCACGGACGCCAGCAGCGCCAACGGGTCGATACCTTGGAAAAAGCTCGTGGCACCCGGCGTGAAGCGCAGTGCGGATCGCGCTCGTGCGCTCGCTGCGCCGGCGCTTGCCAGCGCGGCATTCACCCAATCGGCGGACGCCGCGACATCGGGCACTCGCGTCGCTCGATTGCCCCGCGTTGCGCCCGCGATTCGCTCGATGATCGTTCGTGCTTCGGCATCTGCGTTCGGCGGAACGCCGCCGGCGCGCTCCATGTCGTCCAGCCACCGCGACGTCTGATCGAGACACGCAAAGCAACTTTCGATCGAGCCGCGCGTGAGCCGCTCGCTTCCCGACCGCGCGCGGCTCAGCACGTCCTCGGCCGCGTGCACGGCGTGCTCCATCGCCGTGAAATCGACGATGCTCGCGCCGCCCTTGAGCGTATGAAAGGCGCGGAACGCCGCGTCGAGCGCCTCGGCGTCGTCGGGAGAGCGCTCGAGCACCGCAAGGCTCGTTGCCGCCTGCTCGACGAGCTCGCGCGACTCCAGAATGAACTGGCTGATGAACTCGTTCATCGCGGCAGTCCACACATCATCGACACCACCTCGATCAGCTTCGGGCCGTCGATGGGCTTGACCAGATAGAAGTTCGCGCCGGCGGCACGCGCGCCGGCGAAGTCCTGCTCGCCCGCTTCCGTGCTCGTGACCAAGGCGGGAATCGAGCAGAACGGGGGCTGCTTCTGGCGCAAGGTGCTCAGGAACGTGAAGCCGTCCATCTGCGGCATGTTGATGTCGACGATGAGCATGTCGGGCGGCGCCGTAAAGACCTGCTCGAGACCTTCCACTCCGTTGAGCGCCTCGGCGACGCGAAAGCCCGCCTTCTCCAGGATCGATCGATAGTAGAGCCGCACGAGGCTCGCGTCGTCGACGACGAGGATGGTCTTGTCAGTTGTCGTCACGTGTACTCCCGTTGGGACGCTGATACACGATCGCATCCGCGAAGCGGCCTGGCTCGAACAACGACGAGATCCGACTCATCGATTCCGTGTGTCCGAGACAGATGAACCCGCCCGGCTCGAGATTCTCGTAGAGATTCTCGGCGGCGATGCGCCGTGCGACGTCATCGAAGTAGATCAGCACGTTCCTGCAAAATATCACGTCGAATCGACCGAACGCCCGCGTCTGCTCCGGCTCGACGATGTTGACGGTGCTGAAGCGCACGGACGCACGCAGATCTTCATGGATCTGCCATTGCCCCTCCGCCACGGGCGAGAAGTATTTCTCGACGAGTTCCGCCGACAATCGCATCAGCGCGCGTTTGCCGTAGATGCCGGCGGCGGCCGTACGCAGCACGTCGGTGTCGATGTCCGAACCGATGATCTCGATCTCGTAGTCGTCGACGAGCGGCCAGTTCTCGAGCAGCCATATCGCGATCGAGTACGGCTCCTCGCCGGTGGAGCAAGGCGCGGACCAGATGCGAATGAGACCGCCGGGCGCCTTCTGTTTGATCCGCTGCGCCAACAGATCCGAGCTGAGACATTTCAGCTGGTGCTCTTCGCGATAGAAGTACGTCTCGTTCACCGTGACGGCGTTGATGATCTTCTCGATCTCTTCGTGCGCATCCGCGCGCAGCCGGGCGAAGTACTGAGTGAAGGAAGTCGCGCGCGTGGCGACCATGCGCTCGACGACGCGGCGCTCGACGTAATAGCGCTTGGCCTCGGTGAAGACCATGCCGGTGCGCCGGTATAGAAATTCACACAGCTTGCGAAACTCCTCCTCCGTCAGCGCCGGATACTCAGCCATGTCGTGGTGTCGACTGGGCGTGAATGCGCTCCTTCGCGATGGCGATCGCGAAAGCCAGGAAGGGCGAGTCCTTGAATCTCGCCTCGCACGCCTCGAGCGCGGGCAGCGCTTCGGCACGGCCCGCCTCGGTCAACACATCGATCGCGGCCGCGCAGACGTTCACATCGGCTTCGCGCACCAGGACAGCGGCGAGCATCCGCGTCGCCTCGTCGCTCGGGAGGCTCCGCGCCAGCTCACAGCACAGCAGTCGAACGTCGCTGTCCGCGTCGCTCAACAACTGCGGCAGTCGCGTACGCATCGCCGCGACGTTCGTGCGCAGCGCATCCAACGCGGCGGCGCGCACGCTCGCGTCGTCCGATCGCACGAACTCGCAGAGCGCATCGAGGCTCGCGGGTGAACCCATGCGCGCCAGGCTCGTGAACATCGCTTCGCGCACGCCTCTGTCGAGCTCGACACGCACGGCTGCCGCGAGCGCATTGGCATGCTCGGGAGTGTTCGCGATGGCGCGGGCGGCAGCCCACCGCTCCTCTTTGCTGCCGCCGCGCAGAGCTTCGAGCACGTCGACGCCGCGACGCTGCTCGACCGGTGGCGCCGCCTTCGGACCAGGTTTACGGATGAGCGGCATGGTGAGACACGAGTTTCTGTAGCCGCTCCGCGATCTTGGGCAACGGCACCACCCAGTTCGCTCCGCCGGCGCGCACGAGCTCCCCCGGCATTCCCCACACGACCGCGGTTTCCTCCGCTTCGGCAATCGTCCTGCCGCCCTTGGCGCGCAGCAGCGTCATGGCTTCCGCACCGTCGTTGCCCATGCCCGTCATCAGAACTCCGATGAGCTGCTGGGCCGGCACATGGTCCATCGCGGACCGCACCAGGCGATCGGTGCTCGGGTGCCACGGATAGTCCTGTTTCGCCGGCGCAGCCATCGCGACCAGCCCCGAAGGACGCTTCGAGACGACGATGTCCGCATCCCCGCGTCCGATGTACACGCAGCCCGGTCGAATCGCGATCGGCCGCGCCGCTTCGACGACGTCGAGCTCGCAGATGCCATCGAGTCGTCTTGCAAGCGGACCGGTGAAGCCCGCCGGCATGTGCTGCGCGACCAGGATCGGCCATGGAAACGTCGCGGGAAGGTTCACGAGCAAAGCCTCCAGTGCCGGCGGTCCGCCCGTGGACGTGCCGACCAGTACGAGCCCCTCGCCGGCAACGATCTCGCCGCCGACGACTTCACTTTCCGCCTCGGCCTCGAGCGTCTGCGCGCTGAGCTTGCGAGGCCGCGCGACTGGCGCGCCGGCCGCTCGCAAGCGCACGCGATCGCGCAGGCGCTTGCTGGAAGGCATCTTCGCCGCCGCCGCCGCGCGAATCTTCTCGACGAAAGTCGGCGCGAAGCTTTCCATGTGCAGCGAAACGGCGCCGCTCGGCTTCGGGACGAAATCGACGGCGCCGAGGCGCAGTGCCTGCAGCGTGGCATCGGCGCCCTCCTCGGTGACGCTCGACACCATCACGACTGGCGTCGGCCGTTGCACCATGATGCGATCGAGGCATTCCAGACCGTTCATCTGCGGCATGTTGACGTCGAGCGTAATGACATCGGGCTGGAAGCTATCGAGCTGCGCCAGCGCGTCGACGCCATCGCGAGCGAAGCTCACTTGGAACTCGGCTTCATCGGTGAGGACGCGACCGAACAACTTGCGCACGAGCGCCGAATCATCGACGACGAGAACTCGAATCACGCATTCGCCTTTTCGCTGGCCGACTTGAACTTGTCCAGCAAGCCTTGCTCCGCCTGCGTGAGGATCTCGGCCGGATCGAGCAACAACACCATGCGGTCCGCTTCCGCCAGATTGACGACGCCCTTCACCAAACGATTCGTGGCATCGGTAAGATCCGGCGGAGGCGCGATGGCCGCGGCGCGCGTGCGCAGCACGTCTGACACGCTGTCGACGATCAAGCCAGCGCGATGTCGCTCCGTCGTGATCACGACGAGCCTGCGGCCCGCGGGCGCCGTGGATGCCGGCATGTCGAAGCGGCGGCGCTGGTCGATGACCGGGAGCACATCGCCCCGCCAGTTGACGATGCCTTCCAGGAATTTCGGCGTCTTCGGCAGCCGCGTGATCTGCGCGGGCAGTTGCGCGACTTCGATCACGGCCTCGATCGGCAGTCCGAATTCGGAATCGCCCAAGCGGAACACGAGGAAAATGAGCTCCGAGCGGCGCTCGTCGTCGAGCGGCAGCGCTGCCGCCTGTTGCTTTGCGGGGTCGGCGGCCAGTCTTTGCATGACGTCCTCTCGAAACAGCGCTTCGGGCGCCAGAATGGACACCAATCTGCGTCCGCCGTCGCCGCGATAGATCGATTTGATGCGCGACTCGCCACCCGTGCGCGCCGCGAGCACCGGCGGGATGGGGTCGACGTGGGCGGCGTCCGCGGCCAGCACGGAACGTGCGTCATCGGCGACCAGGCCGACCTCCGCGCCGGCGATGTTCGCGACGATGACTTTCTCCCGCGGCTGCGGCTGCGGCGCGGAGCCGAACCCGAGCAGCCCGCGCAACGACAATAGCGGCAACAACGTGTCGCGAACCGTCGTCATGCCGAGAACGATCGTTTCGGCGTGAGCGACCGTCACCGCGGACGATACGGGAAGAATTTCGCGCACGGCCTCGAGCGGTAAAGCGAACTCCTGACCCGCGACTTCGAACGTCACGAGCATCTCGGCCAGTTGCGTCGCTGGCGCCGTCGGGGCGGCGCGGGCCACGCCATGTGCCGCGCGCGCCTTGTGTCCGGCGCGCGCGCGATTGACGAAGGCATCCTCGAGCAGCGCCTTGATATCCAGGATCTTCGCGACGCCGCCGTCACCCTCGATTTGAAAGGCACCGACGAGCTTTTCCGCGCCGGCGGCGCTCAACGCAGTTTTCTCCGTCTGGATCCGCTCCGCCGCGACGCTCTCGAGAGACTCGATGGCATCGACCACCAGCGCGACCGGCGCGCCGACGTCGAGGACGATGGCGCGTGCGCTCGCCAGCTCGGTCGCCGCGGGTTTCTTCAGCAGCTCCCGCAAGCCCGCGACGGGCAAGATGGACCCGCGCAGATTCGCGACGCCGAGCAGCGCGAAGGGCGCCTGTGGAATGCGCGCGAGCTGCGGGACTCGGATGACCTCGAGCACGTCCGCGGACGCCAACGCATAGCGTTGCGCATCGACGCGAAAGGTCAGGAAGCGACCGGACCCTGTGAGTTGCGGCTCCACTCGCAGCTCACGCCGACTGCAGTCTGAGCTCGTCGGCGAGCGATGCGATCTCCTCGATCGCCGCCGCGAGGTCTTCGACGCCTCCAGCCTGTTCCGCGGCCGCGGTCGCCGCCTCGCGCGATGCCGCGCCTGCCTGTTCCGCGGCGGACGCGATCTGCCGGGCGGCCTTGGCGATTTCGGTGGTGGCAGCGAGGATGCCGGTCGCGCCCTCCACGATCGAGCGGCTGGCTGTGCTGAGCGCCGTCACCTCGCTCGCGATCTGCTGCATCGACGCGGACACGGCGCGATTGTTTTGCACTTCGAGCTCCGCCGAACCGATGATCTGATCCAGGTCGCTCTTGAGCGCCGCAACCTGATCGAGAATACCGCGCACGGTGTCGCGGGCGCGATCGACGTTCCCGGACGCATCGCGCGCGAGATTGCGGATGTCGTTCGAGACGACCGCGAAGCCGCGGCCCGACTCGCCCGTTCTCGCTGCTTCGACAGCACCGCTTACCGCCAGCATGCTCGTCTGTACGGCGATGAGCGAAATCGCTTCGACGATTTTTTCGATCTTCCTGCCGAGCGTTTCGACTCGCTTGATCACGAGGATGCTCGCGCGCGTTTCCTGCAGAGCGGCGTTCACGCCGGCAATGAGCCCATCGACCGTCCTGGTGCCGTCCTCGAGCGCTGCGCGAATGCTCTCGATCCGCTCGTTCGCGACCTTGCTGTTCTCCTGAGCGAGCTTCGCGCTGCTTTCGATCTGAGTGACCGCCGCGAACGACTGCTGCGTCGCTGACGACTGCAGCTGCGCCGCGCGATTGATCTGGTCGACGGCCGTCCTGATCTGCGTTGCGGCGCCGGACAACTCTTGAATCGTCGCCGACAGCTCCTCGGCGCTCGCGCTGATCTGGTCGACCGACGATGCACTCGCCTTGCCGGAACGCAGCTCCTGACCGAGCGCCGCGAGTCCCTGTGCCGCGATCTGGCCTTGGCTCAGCGCCTTGGCCTGCTGTTCGACGGCGACCTGTGCCTCGCTCACGCTCGAGGATTGCTCCTCGGCGGCGCTCGCGACCTGCTCCGTGCCCCGCATCGCCTCGTTCGCGGCGCGCTCGGCTTCCAGCGCGGCATTCAGGATGTTGCGAGCACCGTCGCCGATGCGCGCCATGTCCGCGCGTCGTGCATCGAAGTCCGCGACGATGGCGACGGCCGTTTTCGCTTCGCTCGTGGCCGCGCTGGCGGCCGCCGTCAACGAGTCGCGGATCGCGACGACATCCGTCTGAATGGCATTCGTGAGCTCCTGGACTTCCCGGGCGTTGCGATCGGAGATCGCGGCGAGACTGCGCACTTCGTCGGCTACGACCGCAAAGCCGCGCCCGTTCTCACCCGCGCGCGCGGCTTCGATCGCCGCGTTCAATGCCAGGAGATTCGTCTGATCGGAAATGCGGCTGACGACGCGCGTGATCTCGGCGATGTCCTGCGCGCGGCGGTCGAGCTCCACGATGATGGCAACGGAATCGTTCTGACGTTGCGCGGCCCGTTCGATCGCACGGACCGAGGTGGAAATCTGCCCTGCCGTCTCGGCGAGCGAGAGCGCGGCCGCCTCGGTGCGCCGCGCCGATGTATCGGCTTCGCCGCGTGCGCCGGCCAGGCTCGCGACGATGCGTTTGATCGCCACCGATTGCTCTTGCGAGGCGCCCGCCGCCTCCTCGGCGCCGGCGGCGATCTGCTCCATCGAGCGGCCCAGTTGTTTGGTCGCCGCCGCGGCCTCGGCGAGTCCGCTCGCCAATTCTTCCGTTGCCGCCGCCACGCGCTCGGATACCACGACGACTCGCGTGGCCTCCGGTCCGCGGGAGGCTGGCTTGTCGGCGCGAGCTGCGCGGGCAGGCGTTGCTGATTCCGGGGCAGCCGCGACTGCGCGGGCGCCGATCTTCGATTTTTTGACTAGCGCCATGTGGGTGCTCGATTCGCGCAATAGAACTCACCCAACGTCAGGCCTGCCTGTCGAGGGGTCCGCTGGAACGCAAAGGGTGGAGGGAGTGCGCGGGGATACTAAAGCAGGCCCCTGTTATACCCAAACCTTTCGCTCGATCGTCGGTTCGGCACAATGGCGAGCGCCTGTAAAAAGTTCCATGCGGCGCTCGGAACGTCGCCGCTCGCTGACGAATCGGGGCTTGGGCGTCAGCCGGCCTTCGTCGCGCGACGAACCGGAGCGATCTTGCGAGCCGCCGCGGCGTCGAGTGCCCCCTCCACGGCAATCCCCTCGAGGAGCAGGTCCAGCGCGGCCATGCCCTCCTTCTGCACGCACACCCGCGTCGGGTTCAGCACCCAGTCGCGCAACGCGCCGTTGATGAGGAAATGCAAGGCCAGGGCCGCCGTTGCGGGGTCGACGCCTTTACGCAAGTGACCTAGCTTCTGCGCCCTGCGCAAGGCTTCTGTCATATGGGCCACGGCGGTCGCAGCCGAACGCTGGCCGTGCTCGAAGACTTCCTTCGTCTCTTCGGCAAACTCACATCGCAGCAGCGTGATCTCGATCGTGTTGCGCGCGTGCGGCGTGTGGGCGATCTCATCGAGCGCCTCCTTATGAAAGCGGCGCAGTGCCGCGAGCGGCTGCTCCGTCTCGCGCGCCATGGCCTCCAGTCCGCTGAACAACGGCACCGTGACTCGATCGATCACCGCCTGCAGCACTTCGAGCTTGTTCTTGAAATGCCAGTACACCGCGCCGCGCGTATGGCCGGCTCGTGCCGCGATGTGTTCGAGCGTCGTGCGAAATACACCGTACTGAAGAAAACACAGCTCCGCCGCGTCGAGAATTCCCTCGCGGGTCGCTTCTGCTTCCTCTTTTGTTTTCCTGACCATGGCCCCTCCGAAGAGGCGGCGAGTGTACGGTCCGATTGACATACATACAATCGTGTATGTATCTTTCGCGCCCGTTCTGAACCTGCGTCTCGCGGGTCTTCAGTCACAACGAACAATCCTGGTGATGCATGCCTGCTTCAGTGCCGCTCCGTCCGCTCCTGTTCGCTTTCGCCTCCGCTGCAATCGTGCTCTCTGGCTGCGCTCAGCCGAATCCGCCGGCCCCGCCACCGCCCGAAGTCATCGTCGAGACGATCAAGGTCGAGGACCGGCCGCTCGCGCTGAAATACCCGGCCCGCGTCGTCGGCTCGCGAGTCGCGGAGGTGCGCGCGCGCGTCAGCGGCATCGTCGTCGAGCGCGCCTATCGTGAAGGCCAGGCCGTCAAGGCCGGCGACCTGCTGTTCCGCATCGAGCCCGACAATTACCGCGCGGCGTACGAGCAAGCCGTTGCCCAAGTGGCGATCCAGCGCGCTGCGATCGCGCAGGCCGAAAGCGACTTCCAACGCACGAAGGTGCTCGTCGAGGAAGGCGCGGTCAGCCGCCGCGAGTTCGACCAAGCACACGCCGCTCATCTGTCCGCGAAAGCCGGACTCGCGGCCGCCGAAGCCGCCCAGAAGATCGCCAAGCTGAATCTCGACTACACCGAAGTGCGCGCGCCGGTCGCAGGTCTCGCGAGCAAGGAAGCCGTGACGGTCGGCAACCTCGTGAATGGCGCCAGCGGCGCCGGGGGCGATCTGCTGACGACCGTCGTGCAAGCGGATCCCGCCTACGTCGAGTTCTCGATCGCCGAGCCGGAGCATCTGCGGCTGCGCGCGCTCGCCGAATCGCAACCGGGCGAACTGCCCGTGCGCATCGTGAGCGACTCGACCTGCGATGTCGTCGGCAAGCTCGATTTCAGCGACACGTTCGTCAACACCTCGACGGGCACGGTGCGCGCCCGCGCCGTGTTCCCGAACAAGAACGGCTGTCTCGTCTCCGGTCAGTACCTCTCGATCGAAATGAGCGGTCTCGTGATTCCGCAGGCGATCGCCGTGCCGAAGGCGGCGGTGCTGTTCTCGCAGTCGGGCCCGATCGTGTGGGTCGTCGACGAGCAACAGAAGGTGGCGCCACGGCCGGTGCAGATTCAGGAAAGCTGGCAGGACAGCTGGATCGTGAGCGGTGGCGTGCAGCCGGGCGAGCGCGTCGTCGTCGAAGGCATCTTGAAGGTGCAGCCGGGCGGCGCCGTCGTCGCGCGCACCCGTGAAGAGGACGCGACCCGCAAGGCCGAGCTCGCGCCGGCAACGACACGGCACACCGAGGGCTGATCGATGTTCGCCGCCTTTTTCATCCGTCGACCGATCTTCGCGACCGTACTCTCGATCGTCATCGTGCTGCTCGGACTCGGCGCGATGATGGGTCTGCCGGTCGCGCAGTATCCTGAAATCCTTCCGCCGCAGATCTCCGTCGATGCGCGCTACTCGGGCGCAAGCGCGGATGTCGTCGCGGAGACCGTCGCCGCGCCGCTCGAAAACCAGATCAACGGCGCGACCGGCCTGCTCTATCTCGAATCCTCGAGCAGCTCCGACGGCAGCATGCGCCTGACCGCGACGTTCGAGACCGGCATGGACCCGGACGCCGCGCTCGTCGAGGTCAACAACCGCGTCGCGGCCGCGACCCCGATGCTGCCCGAGGAAGTGCGGCGTCTCGGCGTGAATGCGCGCAAGTCCATGTCTTCCATTCTCGGCGTCGTCGCGCTGCAGTCGCCTGACGGACGCTACGACGAGGTGTACCTGAGCAACTACGCGCTCGTGAACATCGTCGATGAATTGAAGCGCGTACCGGGCGTCGGCGACGCCATGCTGTTCGGCCTCAAGTATTACTCGATGCGCATCTGGCTCGACCCGGATCGCATGAACGCACTCGCCCTGACTCCTTCGGACGTCGCGGCCGCGCTGCGCGATCAGAACGCGCAGTTGCCCGCGGGCAAGATCGGCAACCCGCCGCTCGACGAGCCCGTCGGCTTCACCTTCACGATGACGACGCAAGGGCGGCTCGACACGCCCGAGCAGTTCGGCGAGGTGATCGTGCGCCGGGACGCGGATGGCGGCGTAGTGCGCGTCAAGGACGTCGCGCGCGTCGAGCTCGGCGCGCAGGACTACAGCTTCTCATCGCAGCTGAATGGCAAGCTGGCCGTGCCGATCGGCATTTTCTTGAGCCCGAATGCGAACGCGCTCGACGCGATGGACGGCGTGAAAAAGCGCCTCGATGAGCTCAGCGGGGCATTTCCCGACGGCGTCAAATACGAGGTCGCCTACGACACGACCGATTTCGTGCGCATCTCGATCAAGGAAGTCGTGAAGACGCTGTTCGAAGCGATGGTGCTCGTGTTCTGCGTCGTGTTCCTGTTTCTCGGCAACTGGCGCGCGACGCTCATTCCCAGCCTGGCCGTGCCCGTCTCGCTGATCGGCACGTTCGCCGGCATGGCGGCGCTCGGCTTCTCGATCAATACGCTGACGCTGTTCGGGCTCGTGCTCGCGATCGGCATCGTCGTCGACGATGCGATCGTCGTGCTCGAAAACGTCGAGCGCATCATGCACGAGGAGCATCTCTCGCCTGTCGAGGCGACCATCAAGGCCATGAAGCAGGTGACGGGGCCGGTCGTCGCGATCGTGCTCGTGCTGTGCGCCGTGTTCGTTCCCGTCGCCTTCGTCGGCGGCATGACCGGCGTGATGTACAAGCAGTTCGCGATCACGATCGCCGTGTCCGTCGCGATCTCCGGCCTGGTCGCCCTGACCTTGACGCCGGCGCTGTGCGCGTTGCTGCTCAAGCCCGACGACAAGGTGAGCTTCGGTTGGCTCAACCGCTTCAACACGTGGTTCGGCAAGCTCACCGGGCGCTACACGCAAGGTGTCGGCTACTTGCTGCGGCACACCGCCCTCACCTTGTGTCTGTTCATCGCGATCGGCATTGCCGCCGTGTTCATGTTCCGCGCGGTGCCCAGCTCGCTGCTGCCGGATGAGGATCAGGGCTTCGTCCTCGCGCTGGCGAACCTGCCAGATGGCGCCTCGCTCTCGCGCACCGGCGCCGTCGTGGATCAGCTGCACGAGTTCGAGCTCGATCACCCCGACGTGGAGCGGGTCATGAGCCTGGTCGGCCTCGACATGATGTCGCTATCGCTCAAGCCGAACGCCGCCACGCAGTTCATTACCCTCAAGGAGTGGGACGAGCGGCCCAAGAACGAGCAATCGTCGACCTCGTTCGCCAACACGCTCATGGGCCATGGCATGACCAGCGTGCGCGATGCGTTCGTCCTGGGTCTCAACCCGCCACCGATCCAGGGCATGTCCACGACGGGCGGCTTCGAGGTCTATATCGAAAGCCGGGCGAACGCCGATTACGGCAAGTTCGCCGAGGTCGTGCAGGCGTTCATGGCGAAGGCGAATCAGCATCCGGCGTTGGCGCAAGTGCAGACGATGTTCAGCGCCGGCGCGCCGCAGTTGCACCTCAACATCGACCGTGACAAGGCCGCCCGCATGGGCGTCAGCCTCCGGCAATTGTTCGAGTCCACACAGGCGACGTTCGGCGGTCTGTATATCAATGATCTGAGCCGCGACGGCCGCAACTACCAAGTGCAGCTGCAGGCGGAAGGCAGCGCGCGCGATCAGATCGAGGATCTGCGCAACGTCGCCGTGCGCGCCGACACCGGCGAGCTCGTGCCCTTGAACACGCTCGTAACGGTCGAGCAGACGGTCGGTCCGGAGCAGGTGCAGCGTTTCAACGGTTTCCCGGCGATCAAGGTCATGGGAAATCCCGCGCCGGGCACCTCGTCCGGTGCCGCGATCGAGGCCATCGAGCAGCTCGCGGCCGAGGCCTTGCCGCAGGGCTACACGCTCGCGTGGATCGGCTCCGCGTACCAGGAAAAGCAGGTGTCCAGCTCATCCGCGATCACGATGATCGGCGGCCTGTTGTTCGTGTTCCTGATCCTCGCGGCGCAATACGAGCGCTGGTCGCTGCCGTTCGCGGTGATGATGACCATGCCGTTCGCGCTGTTCGGCGCGGCGCTGGCCGTGCTGCTGCGGGGTCTCGCGAACGATCTGTACTTCCAGGTCGGCTTGATCACGCTGATCGGCTTGTCCGCGAAGAATGCGATCCTGATCGTCGAGTTCGCGAGCGAGAACGTGCGTGCGGGCATGCGCGTCGTCGATGCGGCATTGCTGGCCGCGAAGCAGCGCTTCCGGCCCATCATCATGACCTCCCTCGCGTTCATTCTCGGCGTCGTGCCGCTCGCGATCAGCAGCGGCGCGGGCGCGAACGCGCGACACTCGATCGGCACCGGCGTCATCGGCGGCATGCTCGTCGCCACGCTCGTCGCGACGTTCTTCATTCCCACATTCTTCCGCTGGGTGTCACGGCGCGACGAGAAGCGCGAAACGGCCGCCCTGCCCCAGGAGTCGCGCGCATGAGAAAGCTACTCGCGTGCATCGTCGCATTGTCCTTGAGCGCGTGCGCGGGCATGCCGGCGCGCAACGTGCCGGACGGCGCCGCGAACGCGCTGCCCGATCGCTTCACGGAGGTTCTGCCCTCGCCCGATGCCACCGTGCCGGTCGAGTGGTGGCGCGCCTTCAACGATCCGACGCTCGATCGGCTGGTGGCGCGCGGGCTCGAATACAACAGCGACCTGGTCATCGCGGCCGAGCGGTTGCGCGAGGCGCGCGCGAGCTTCCACGCGAGCCGGGCCAATCAGCTGCCGGACGTCGGCGTATTCGTGGAGGGCAGCCGTCAGCGCACGCAACTGGCCGATCCGCACAACACGATGCTGCTCGAAACCGGACGCTACGGCACGAGAATCAACTACGAAGTCGATCTGTGGGGCCGGCTCGCCGCGCAAAGCGAAGTGCAGCGCCAGCGCTATCTCGCGCAGGGCTACACGCTCGCGTCGTTGCGCCTCACGATCGCGGCGGAGCTCGTGCGCGGCTATCTCCTGACGCAGGCATTGATCGACAGCCGGCAGGTGCTCGAGGAGAACGTGCAGGTGCTCGAAGAACAATTGCGCCTGACCCAACGGCGTTACGAGATCGGCGCGATCTCCGAACTCGACCTGCAACGTTTTCGCTCCGAGCTGGAAGACTCGCGCGCGCAGCTCGCCGACATCAAACAACAGCAGCAGGCGACGCAGCGGGCGTTGCTGCTGCTGGCGGGCGAAATCCCCTCCAGCGAGGCCGTCGCGACACTCGCGATCGCGGGGGAAGGCGTGCCGCCGACAGCGCTGCCCGAAGTGCCGACGGGACTGCCCTCGAGCCTGCTCGATCGGCGACCGGATCTGCGCGCCGCCGAGGCGAATCTCGCCGCCGCGGGCGCGGATCTGCAGGCCGCACGACGCGCGTGGTTGCCGACGCTCGCGCTCACCGGCTCCGCGGGCGAGGTCTCGCCGAACCTGTCGACCCTGTTCGACGATGGCATGAGCGTCTGGTCGATCGGCGCGAATCTGGCGCAGGCAATCTTCGATGGCGGACGGCGCAAGGCCACCATCGAAGCGTCGGATGCGCGCCGCATGCAGCTCGTCGAGTCTTATCGCGACACGTCGCGGCGCGCGTTCGGTGAAGTGCTCGATGCGCTCGACGCACGCTCCGCGACCGCGGAAGTGCATCGCGCACGCACGGCGCAAGCCGAATCGCTCGCGACGGCCTTGCGACTCGCGCAACGTCGCTACGACGAGGGCTACTCCGACTATCTCGGCGTGCTCGACGCGCGCCGCGGCTTGCTGCAATCGCGGCTGGCCGTGGCGGACGCACGGCGCGCGGGCGGTGTCGCCTACGTCGATCTCGTGCTCGCCCTCGGTGGCGGCTGGTCGCCATCGCAGTGAAGGCAAGGCCGACGACTGCATGCGCGCGCGGCTCGCAGGCGAAGCGCGAGCGACTGCTCGAAGCCGCCGCGCTGCTGATCGTCGACAGAGGGGTCACGCACCTGACGCTCGACGCCGTGCGCGAGGCGGCCGAGATCAGCAAGGGCGGCCTGCTCTACTACTTCGATTCGAAGGCCGCGCTGTTGGCGGCGCTCGTGGACATGCTCGCCGAGCGCTTCGTCGGCGAAGTCGAAGCGCGCGTCACCGACAGCGCGCATGCACGCGCGCCGCTCGCGCATGCCTATCTCGAAACGGTCGCCAGCATGGGCGACGCCTCGAACCGACACACCTGCAAGGCGCTGTCGGCGATCTGCATGGCGCACCCGGAATTGATGGCCAACGTTCGCGCACGACTCGCCCGCATTGCGCGCGACCGCGAGCCGCCCGGCACCGATCCGCTCCACAGCCTGCGTCTGCGACTGATCGCGGACGGCCTGTGGCTCGCGCAATTGTTCGATCATCAGGACATCGATCCGCCACTGCGGACCGCCCTGCTGCAATCGCTGCGCGAGTGATTCGCGCCGGAAGTGGCGCGCCACCAGCGGCCGAACATATCGTTGGCCGTGCCCCACGACCGTCTATCAGTCGGCGTCGCTCGACCCTGTGTCTGCGGCGGCGAGCGGCTTGTACGAGAATTTTTGGCCGGCGACGACCGCTTGGTACATCGCACCGCCCTTCGCGATCGTGAATACAGCCAGTCCCTTGTGGTATTTGCCCTTCGTCGCGGCGTCCTTCTTGCCGCCACTCGCGCTGGCGCTCGCCCCCGCGGTTCCGGCCGAGGCGGAGGCCGCGGCGGTGATCGCCACCGCGCCGATATCGGCGCCGAGCTCGTAGCTGCCTTTCGTGAACTCGCGGAAGGCGCGCTCGTCCTGGAAGAAAATGATCTCACTGAAGGCTTGGCCCCCCGCCTGCGCGCCGATGCTGACTTCGTTCATCGTCGAATCGCCGACGTATTTACCGTGCTCGTACACCCGGCCTTTGCCGTGTGCCGCGCCAATTACCAAACCGCCCTCGCCGATCGTCGGAAAGACGGCGTAGCCGTAGCTGTCGGAGAAGAACGACGCACTCTCACCCGCGTTCTTGAAGAGCTTGATCGTGTCGGTGTATTCGTCGGCGAGGGCGACCGAGGCCGACAGCAACAGGAATGCGCACGTGAGAAACCGCATCGCTCGCATCATGGTTCGGACTCCGATGCAAAATTGCAGGATGACGACAGACCCTGCGCGCGCACGGCAGCATCCGCCATCCGGATCAAGGGCAGCCGTTGTTGCCGATCCAGCTCGCTGCGCGCGGCGTTCCGTGCAGTAATCTCCCATTGCCGCCCCCGTACTCAGTCTGCACCCAGCAACCATGGATCCCAGCGATCACCCCACCGAGCCGAGCGGCCAGGACTCCGCCGCGGACATCTCCACTGCCCTCGGCAAGTGGTACGACGCGAATCCAGACGTGCGCCGCCTGCGCGCCACGGAGCACGACTCGGTCCTGCACGTTCTGATCGTGCTCGAGCCGACGCCGGATGACGACGACACGCTGCCAGTGTGGCTCGCGAAAAGCAGCCGCTGGATGAACGATCTGCGCTCGCTGACGGAGCGCGAGCTGCACCTTCAGATGATCGTCCCCGCCGATTTCGACGAGTCCTCGCTCGATCCCGGGAAGCCGATGATCGCCGACCTCGATTGGCGCGACACGTTTGCATCACGCGGGACCGCAGGATAACCCCGCGCCGCTGGGCTCGGTGCCGGGCGCGCGCAAGCCCTGGGTCCTCGTCTGCGCGATTCTCGGCTCGAGCCTCGCGTTCATCGAAGGCACGATCGTCAATCTCGCGCTGCCGTCCCTGCAGAGCAGCTTTCATGTGAGCTCGACCCAACTGCAATGGGTCGTCAACGCGTATCTCCTCACGCTCGGCTCGTGCATGTTGATCGGCGGCTCGCTCGGCGATCGTTTCGGGCTGCGCCGCGTATTCGCGATCGGCACGACGGTCTTCGGCCTCGGCGCCCTGGCCTGTGCGCTCGCAACCTCGTTTCCACTGCTCGTCCTCGCACGCCTCGTTCAAGGCGCCGGCGGTGCGCTGCTCGTGCCAGGGAGCCTGGCCCTCATCGGCATGCATTTCGACGAGCACGAGCGCGGCCGCGCGATCGGCACGTGGGCCGGCGCTTCGGCGCTGACGACGGCGAGCGGCCCCGTCATCGGCGGTGTGCTCGTCGATCACTGGGGCTGGCCCGCCGTGTTCTTCCTCGTCACGCCATGCGCCTTGTTCACCGTCGCGCTGACGATGTGGCGCGTCCCCCGCGACACGCCGCGAGCCCACACGGAGCTCGACCTGCTGGGCGCGCTTCTGCTCGCGCTGTGTCTCGCCTCCGTGATCTTCGCGCTGATCACCCAAGGCGCGAGTACCCGCTCGGGCTACGCGCTGATCGCGATCGGCTGCGCCGCGGGGTTCATCTGGCGGCAGCGCACGTTCGCCGCGCCCGTCGTGCCGCCACATCTGTTCGCGTCCCGCACGTTCACGGGCGCGAACCTCATGACGCTCGCGCTGTATTTCGGGCTGGGCGGCGTCATGTACTTCCTGCCGTTCAACTTGATTCAAGTGAGAGGCTATTCGGCCGCCGCCGCGGGCGCGATCTTTCTGCCCATGACGCTCTTGCTCGGCTTCGGCTCGAAGTTCGCCGGCGCCGCCATCGACAAGCTCAATCCGCGGCGCGTGCTCGCGATCGGCTCGTCGATCGCGGCGCTCGGCATGTTCGCGCTCGCCCTGCCCGGCGCGCAGGCGACGTCGTTCGTAGGATTTTTGCCGGGCGTCGTGCTGATGGGCGTCGGCATGACCTTGTGCGTAACGCCGCTCACGACGCTCGTGATGAATGCAGCGGGCGCGCACGAGACCGGCACCGCGTCCGGCATCAACAATACCGCGGCGTGCCTCGCCAGCCTGCTCGCGATCGCGATGCTGACCGCGCTCGCCGTCCCCGTGTTTCGCGGCGCGCTGGAGCGAGATCTCGTGCGGCGCGAGCTGCCGGCGCCGACGATCGAGGCTCTCTCGCGAAATGCCTCCCAGCTCGCGGAACTGCAGCCCGCACCCGGCACGCCGACGCACTCCGCGCAGAACATTCACGAGGCCGTCGCGGCAGCGTACGTCCACACGTTCCGCGTGCTCGTGACGGTCTGCGCGGGACTCGCGCTCCTCAGCAGCGTGATTGCGGCAAGGACGCTGCCGGCGAAGATCGAAACGTAACAATTGCAGCGATCGTTCGCGCACAACTGTGCGGCGACACCACCGCCGGATCCCGGTATATAAGCGAGCCCCACGGCCGCGCCCGTTCTCGCATGAGCCTGCGACAGTCACCTGCCTTCCGCATCGGTCTTTCGATCGCCATCGCGACCGGCCTGTATGGCCTCTCGTTCGGCGCGCTCGGCGTCGCGTCGGGATTGACCGTCTGGCAGACGATCGCGCTGAGCCTGCTCATGTTCACGGGCGGTTCGCAGTTCGCGTTCATCGGCGTCATCTCGGGCGGCGGCACGGGGTCCGCGGCGTTCGGCGCGGCCGCGCTGCTCGGCATTCGCAATGCCGTCTACGGCATGCAGATGAATCGCATGCTCAGGCCGAACGGTCTGCGGAAGGTCGCCGCCGCACAGATCACGATCGACGAATCCATCGCCACGGCCGCCGGCCAGAGCGAGCCGGAGGAGCAGCGCCGCGGCTTCTGGACCGCCGGTATCGGCACTTATCTCTTGTGGAATCTGTTCACCGCGATCGGCGCGGTGCTCGGCGATGCGTTGGGCGATCCGCGCCGCTGGGGGCTCGACGGCGCCGCGGTGGCCGCGTTTCTCGGCTTGCTCTGGCCGCGGCTGCGGGCTCGCGAGCCGATTGCCCTCGCGATCGTCTGTGCTTTCGTCACC
>JAEYXD010000169.1 GCA_023428645.1 Pseudomonadota bacterium | reverse complement strand
CACGAGGCCTTCGCCGCGCAGGTGCTCTGTACGCTCAAGGCCTGGGAGTCGCCGGAGTTTTGCCGCACTCAGCTGGGATTGTCGGAGCCGCTCGGCTCGATCGATCGCACGAAGCTCAACGTGAAGGGCAGCAGTCTCGCGGTCGGTCATCCGTTCGCCGCGACCGGCACGCGCATCGTCGCGACGCTCGCGAAGCTGCTCGCGCAGCGCGGTTCGGGCCGTGGCTTGATCTCGATCTGCACGGCCGGGGGAATGGGAGTGATGGCGATTCTGGAGCGGCCGTAGCGCAACAGCGCTCGGCGGGGAGGCGGGAGTAAAGCGGATGGCGGCCGGCGAGACTTTCCATGGACGCTGCGCGGTAACGAGCCTCGCGCGACCCATCTCGACCGACCGCCCTCCGAGGCAGCTGCCCCAAGGGAGTTAGGGCAGCATGCCTACCGACCGGAGCGTCGCGATCCCGGGGAGGGGGCAGTAACGAATCGCGAGCCCCGATCAGTTGGCACGTCTCGAACAAAACATCCGTTTGCCGGCCGCCTCAATGCGGCGCCTGTTCTTGTTGCGGAGCGCCCCTCGAGCCAGGCCGGGGCTGCAAGTCCGGTCGAGCTCGAAGAGCGACTCGTTGAGGAAGGGGCGTCCTACCCTCCGCATACCCCGACCCTTCCGGGTCCATGTGACGGCATCCCGAATCACACGCATGCCAATCCTCATCTCGTATAGCGACAAATCCGAGCGGATTCCCTCATTGCCTCCCAAGGTTTCGTCTGAGCGCTGCGATCGCGCCTCCTTACCCTGTCGAGCGGGCTTACAGCGGCCTCCTACAAGCCCGCTCTTGCACTGCGTAATTGCGGCCAAGCCATTGATCGGCGGGCCTTAACAGGGGCATGGCATAGGAAGTGCTTCATATGGGCCCGTCCAGCAGATGCTGGCACGGACTCGAAAATAAGTTAAACGCCCATCTCAGGAGCTCACTCAATGTTCTCTTCCATCAAGCGCTTGGTCATCGGCACGGCTGCCGTGATCGGCTTCGCGAGCACCGCGAATGCTGCTTACGTTCCGGCCAGCTGGACCGATTCGATCGGCGGGTCGCACTACGTCGGCGCAGGTCAGACGTACTCGTACCGCCATGACATCACGGACTGGGGCTTCAACCCCGCCACGGACTACGTCACGAACTTTTCCCTTTCGATCGACCTGTGGGATGACTCGGACCGCGACGGCAGCGAAGTCGCGTACATCGGCATCAGCAACGTCCTCGGTGGCCTGGTGTTCGACATTACCGACGATTTCAACGGCTGGTCGCTGTTCGGCCTCGCCGAGCTGAACGCCTTCGGCACACTCAGCGTCACGGTCACGTCGGTTTGCCTGCTGTTGACCTGCGGTGACTTCGTGGTCGGCACGTCGACGCTCGTGGCGAACGGCTACTCGCAGGTGCCGGAGCCTGGCACGATCGCGCTGTTGGGCTTGGGCCTGCTCGGCGTCGGCCTCGGCCGCCGCAAGCTCGCCAAGTAAAAATCGTCCAGGCGTTTGACTGGCAAACCCCGCTTCGGCGGGGTTTGTTTTTTTAGGGGCCCGCTCGGCAAGAGCCGTGAAATGACTTGAGCTGGCGATTCCGCAAGAATACGGCCCCCTCTTCGACCTCTCCCTTCGTGAATGCCCAAGTACGTCGGTCGGCCTGATCTCAAACCAGGACAGAGTGAGCGCATCGGCGTTCTTCTGGTCAACCTCGGCACACCCGATGCGCCGACGCCGAGCGCGGTCCGGCGCTTCCTCGCCGAGTTCCTCGGCGATCGACGGGTCGTCGAGTCGCCGCGCTGGTTCTGGCTGCCGGTTCTGCATGGCGTGATCCTGCGCATTCGCCCGCGGCGCAGTGCGCATGCGTATCAACAGATCTGGACCGACCGCGGCTCGCCGCTGCTGGTCTTCACGCAAGACCTGGCGCGCCGCCTGCGGACCGAGCTGACGCGGCGCCTGGGCGCGAACGTAACGCTCGCGCTGGGAATGACATACGGCAATCCTTCGATTCCCGCCGCGCTCGAAGAGCTGCGCGGCGCGGGCGCGACGCGCATCGTCGTACTGCCGCTGTATCCGCAATACTCCGGTACGACGACCGCCTCGGTGTTCGACCGCGTGACGCGAACGTTGCAACACTGGCGCTCGGTGCCAGATTTACGCTTCATCGGCCAATACCATGACGAGCCCGCGTACATCGCGGCGCTCGCGGCGAGCATCGAACGACATTGGCAAGCGCACGGCGGCCGCAACCACCTGCTGCTCTCCTTTCACGGCATCCCGCAGTCGTATGTCGCCGCGGGCGATCCGTACTACGAGCAATGCATGACGACGTCGCGACTCCTCGCCCAACGCCTGCAGCTCGCCCCCGACGACATGAGCGTCAGCTTCCAATCGCAAGTCGGGCGCGAGGAATGGCTGCGGCCCTACACCGACGAACTGTTGACCCGATTCGCCCGCGAAGGGCGGCGCGACGTCACCGTCGCATGCCCCGGCTTCGCGATCGATTGTCTCGAGACGCTGGAGGAAATCGAGCTGCGCAATCGCGAGACGTTCTTGTCGAACGGCGGCACCTCGTACTCGTACGTGCCGGCCTTGAACGCGAGCGAGCCTCATGCCGCGCTGCTCACCGATCTCATCGAGCGGCACCTGCAAGGCTGGCCGCTCGGCGATTCGACCGCTCAGCGCTGACCCGACATGCTGGGCCGCTTTCTCGAAATCAGCATTCACACGCCGGATATCCAGGCGTCGCTGGAGTTCTACGAGTCGCTCGGCTTTGCGCAGGCCTCCGTAGGCGAGACGTGGCCTTATCCTTATGCGGTCGTGACGGACGGCCGGCTGTTCATCGGCCTGCACGGTGCGGTGATTCGCTCGCCCGCACTGACGTTCGTGCTGCCGGATCTCGCCCGCGGTCTCGATCGGCTGCGTCCGCTCGGCATTCAATTCGATCAGGAGCGCCTCGGCAACGATGTCTTCAACCAGGCGACGTTCACTGACCCCGCGGGCGTCTGCGTGAATCTGCTCGAAGCGCGCACGTTCTCCCCGCCCGCCGAAGCCCCGGCGACGACATGCGGCTACTTCGTCGAGATCGGCCTTCCCGTTCGCGACATGGAGCCCGCGCGGCGCTTCTGGGAACCGCTCGGCTTCGTTGCCATGGAGCCAGAGTCGCTGCCTTTCGCCCGCACGCAACTCACGAGCGACCGCTTGAATCTCGGCTTGTATCGCACTCGCGCATTTCGGCAACCGCTGCTCGTGTTCGAGGACGTGGACATGCGCGAACGGCTCGCGCGCCTGCGCGAGCGCGGCTGCACATTGCTCGATGAAATGCCCGACAGCCTCGACGATTCGACGAACGCCATCCTGGAGGCGCCGGAAGGAACGCGTTTGTTGCTGATGCGCGCGGAAATCTAGGTAAAACTTGCGGCACCTCGATCGCCCGAGCGCGGTCGCCCGTGCTCATTACGGAGATTTGTATGCAGCTTCGATTGCGATCCGCCGTTGTCGGCACGTTGCTGACGGTCGCGTTCTCGGCCGCCGCCGATGAAGGCATGTGGACTTTTCAGAATTTTCCCCGCGCCGTCGTCCAACAGAAGTACGGCGTCGACATCGACAAGGCGTGGCTCGACCGTATTCAGCGCTCGATCACGCGGCACGAAACGGGCTGCACGGGCTCTTTCGTATCCGGGCAGGGCCTCGTCCTCACGAACCACCATTGCGTCGCGGACTGCCTCGCCGACTTGTCGAGCAGCGCGAAGAACTACGTCGCCGATGGCTTCATCTCGAGCACGCGCAATCAGGAGCAGCAGTGTCCCGGCGAGATCCTTTCAGTGCTGATCGAGACCGAGGACGTCACCGACAAGGTGAACAAGGCAACGCAGGGGCTGCCTGACGCGAAGGCGAACGAGGCTCGCAAGAGCGAGCTGAGCCGGCTGGAAAGCGAATGCGCCGCCGCGACGCAGAAGAATCGCAAGACCGGCCCGCTCGCATGCGAGGCGGTCAATCTGTATCAGGGCGGGCAATACTTCCTCTACAAGTACAAGCGCTACGACGACGTGCGCATGGTGTTCGCCCCGCATGCCGCGATCGCGGCATTCGGCGGCGATCCGGACAATTTCAACTTCCCACGCTGGTCGCTCGATTTCAGCCTCCTGCGCGTGTACGAGAACGGCAAACCCGCCGCGACGCCGAACCATCTGCAATGGCGCTTCGAAGGGCCGCAAGCCGGCGAACCCGTGTTCGTCGCGGGCCATCCGGGATCGACGAACCGCTTGTGGACGACCTCGCAGCTGAAGATGTACCGGAACACGTTCATTCCTGCGTATCTCATCCGTAACACGGAGCTGCGCGGCCGCGTCATTCAGTGGAGCAAGACGGGCGACGAACCGCTGCGCATCACGGAAGAGAACCTCCTGGGTCTCGAGAACGGCTTGAAGGTGTATCGCGGCCTGCACCGAGCACTCCTCACCGACGCGTTGATGGAACAGAAAACGCAGCAGGAGCAGCAGCTGCGTGCACGCGCGCAGACCGATCCGCAGCTCGCGGCGCTCGGCGACCCATGGGCGCAAGTCGAGCGTGCGCAGGAGCGGTATCGCCAGATCTACGACCACTATGCGTATCTCGAGCTCGCGCACGGTTTCAGGAGCGATCTGTTTGCATATGCACGCTGGCTCGTGCGCGGCGCTCACGAGCGTACGAAGCCGAATCCGGAACGCCTGCGCGAATACGCCGATTCGAATCTGCAGCGGATCACGACGAACCTGTTCGCGGCGGCGCCGATCCATCCGGAGTACGAAGAGCTGACGCTGTCGTTCTCGCTCGACAAGATGCGCGAGAACCTGGGCCCGGACGATCCGCTCGTGCGCCAGCTGCTGCGCACCGAGTCGCCGGATTCGCTGGCGAAAAAATTGATCGCGGGCACGCAGCTCGCGGACGCGAAAGTGCGGCGCGCCTTGTGGGACGGCGGTCGCGCCGCGATCGACG
The DNA here is from genome assembly GCA_023428645.1 of Pseudomonadota bacterium. Classification (GTDB taxonomy): domain Bacteria; phylum Pseudomonadota; class Gammaproteobacteria; order Steroidobacterales; family Steroidobacteraceae; genus Steroidobacter. The sequence goes on along the minus strand of JAEYXD010000169.1, from coordinate 19,155 downwards.
CCTCGACCGATCCGATGATCGTGCTCGCCCGCGACATCGATCCGGACGCCCGCGCCTTGCGCAAGACGTACGAGGATGAGGTCCAGGCGCCGACGGCGGTCGGCCAGGAAAAGATCGCGAAGGTGCGCTTCGCGACGTCTGGCACGAACACGTATCCGGACGCGACGTTCACGCTGCGCCTGAGCTACGGCGCCGTCGAAAGCTGGCGGGAGCGCGGCGCCGAAGTGCCGAACTTCACGCGCCTGGATCGCCTCTACGAGCGCGCGACGGGCAGCGCTCCGTTCGAGCTGCCGCAGGTGTGGCTCGACGCGAAATCCAAGCTCGATCCGAACACGCCGTTCAACTACGTGACGAGCAACGACATCATCGGCGGCAATTCGGGCAGCCCGGTCATCGACAGCCGCGGCCGCATCGTCGGCCTCGCCTTCGACGGCAACATTCATTCGATTGCGGGCAGCTATTGGTACGACCCCGAGCTGAACCGCATGGTGGCGGTGCATCCGCAGATGATCCTGACGGCGTTGCGAGACGTCTACGGCGCAAAGGCGCTCGCGACGGAGCTCACGGGCGCCAGCGCGGAGTAACTATCGATCGTCGGTGTTCCGAGTCGCGACGACTCGGAACACGACATGCAGCCGGTCCTGGACCGCCAGCGCGCCCATGCCGATCGTGAACGGCTTGATGCCGAAGTCGCTCTGCCGGATGTCGAACTCGCCGCTCGCGGTGAGGTGATTCCCCTCGATCTGCACGACCGCGGGCACCTCCACATCGCGCGCGACGCCCTTGATCGTGATGCGTGCCGTGAGCCGCGCGGCCTGCGGGTCGCCGGCAACTCGCACGGATTGCAGGGTGATCGTGGGATAACGCCCCGCGTCCAGCACCTCCGCCCGCAGCATGTTGTTGCGGGTTCCCTCCCGGTCCTCGGCCGGGATCTCGCCGGGAAATTCACTGCCCGCCGCGGCCCGTGCCCGCGGATCGTCGACGACGAGCTGCGCCACGGGGAATTCGAGCTCGAAGCCGGATCGAGCGAACGTGGGTTGCAGCCATACGCGCCCGCTGAGCTGGTTCGATGTCATCACGTGATTGTGTCCGAGGCGGGCCAGCGTGCCGCCGCGAAACACGTGCACGTGCACTACCGACGCGCCCGGATCCACCGCGAAGACAGTGGCACCGCGCAGGTCGGGCGCGCCGATCTTGGGCAATGCCGCATGCGCCTCGGGGGGCGGGACCTTGGGGGTCGAACACGCCGTCAGACACATGCTCACGACCACGAGCGCGACGACTCGAATAAGATTCATGCCACAGTCCCCATCCATCGTCGATGTGCGTTGCTGGATAATTCCGCGACGACACGTAAGCCCCGGTTCCGATGCAGCTCACAAACAATACGACGCGTTACGGCGCGGTCGCCCAACTGTTCCATTGGGCGATCGTCGCCTTGATCGTCATCCAATTCGTTCTCGCGAACAAAGCGGCCGACCTGCCGCTCGGTCCCGCGAAGATCGCCACGCTCGCGACCCACAAGTCGTTCGGCATGACGATCTTCGGGCTGGCGATCCTGCGACTGATCTGGCGCTGGTTCAATCCCGTGCCGCGCATTCCCAGCGGACCGCGCTGGCAGCAGCGTGCGGCGCATGTTTCGCACTGGCTGTTGTACGCCCTGATCCTCGTCACGCCGTTCGTCGGCTGGCTGATGTCCTCGGCGCGCAATTTTCCCGTGAGCTGGTTCGGGCTCGTCACGCTGCCGGACTTCGTCGCGCCGAACAAGGCTGCCTACGACTTCTTCCACAGCACGCACGAAGCGCTCGCGATCACGCTGCTCTGTGTCGCGCTCGTTCATGCGGCTGCCGCGCTCAAGCATCATTTCATCGACCGCGACAACGTGCTGCGGCGCATGTTGCCGGTGAAGCTCAAACCCGACTAGACGGACTCATCCTCATGCGCTCGAAAATTCTCGCGATTGCCCCGCTGTGCCTGCTCGTCTCGCTCGCGTTCGCCGCCGTGCAATGGCGCATGCAGCCGCAAGACAGCCAGCTGTCGTTCGTCGGCACGCAGGCGGGCGCGAAATTCGAAGGCAAGTTCGAGAAGTTCACCGCCGACATCAAGTTCGATCCGCAGGACCTCGCGGGCAGCCGATTCGATGTCACGATCGATACCGCCTCCGTGAACACTCGCGATGGCGAGCGCGACGACACGCTCAAGGGTGCCGACCTGTTCGACGTGAAGCAGTATCCGACGGCGCGCTATGTCGCCGATTCATTCGCGGCGAAGGGCAAGGGGTATACCGCGACCGGCAAGCTCACGCTGCGCAACGTGACGAAGGACGTGCCGATCGAATTCACGTTCGAGGAGAACGGCGCGGGTGCCTGGCTCAAGGGCACGGCGGCAGTCAAGCGGCTCGACTTCGGCGTCGGCCAGGGCGAATGGAAGGATACGCAGACGGTCGCGAACGAAGTGCAGGTGAAGTTCGCGCTGCGGCTCAGCAAGTAATCGGCTCGCCCGCGCCTCGCGCGCAGCGACACCATTGCAAGCGTTACATGGCGGGAACTGAGGCCGCCGCGGCTCGATGAAGGCGAATCGCGAGCGGCGCTCGGCGTGTCCGCGCTCGCATTTCTTCTGGCCGACTCGCGCGCGCTTCAGTTAAATTGCGCGTCAGATGAGTTTATCCGCGCCGGCCCGTTTCTCCGCTCTCGAACCCGTCGTCGAAGCCACGCTGAACCGCGTCGGCAAGAACATCGTGCTGGGATTGCCCGTCGCGATCGGCAAGCCGATTCCACTCGTCAACGCCTTCGTCCGCCGCGCCGCGGCCGACCCGTCGCTCGAGCTGACCATCATCACTGCGTTATCGCTGCAGACTCCGCGCGCGCGCACTCCACTCGAGCGGCGCTTGCTCGAGCCGTTCGTCGCGCGGGTGTTCGGCGATTACCCGGAGCTCGACTACGTGCGCATGCTCCGCGAGCGCCGACTGCCGGCGAACATTCATGTGCACGAGTTCTACCTGCAACCCGGCGCGTGGCTCGACAACGAGCACCTGCAGCAGGAGTACCTCGCCGCCAACTACACGCACGTGGCGCGGGATGCGATCTTGCGCGGCCTGAACGTCATCGCGCAGGTCGTCGCGGCGCCGCCGGCGGGCGAAGCGCCGCCGGGCATGCTGAGCCTCGGCTCCAATGCGGACATGACGGCCGATCTGCTGCCGCGCATCGCCGCGCTGCGCGCGGCGGCGCGGCCGTTCGCGCTCATCGGACAGATTCATCCGGAGATGCCGTTCATGTACGGCGACGCACTCGTCACCGCCGACACGTTCGACTTCCTCATCGACGAGCGTCGGCTCGACTACCCGCTTTTCAGTCCGCCGAACGTCCCGATCGAGGCGACGGATCATGCGATCGCGCTGAACGTGAGCACGCTGATTCGCGACGGCGGCACGCTGCAGGTCGGCGTGGGCGAGCTGGGCGACGGCATCATTCACGCGCTGAAACTGCGCCATGAGCAGCCCGCCGTCTATCGAGAGGTGCTGGAAGCGACGTCCGTGCTCGGCACGCAGCGACGCCTGATCGAATCCGAAGGCGGCACCGCGCCATTCGAGCGCGGGCTGTACGGCTGCACGGAAATGCTCGTCGACGGTTTGTTGGATCTGTATCGGGCCGGCGTGCTCAAACGCAGGGTGTATCCGAGCGCTCGCCTGCAGCGGCTGCTCGATGAGGGCCACATCGACGAGAACGTCAGCTTGCGCACGCTCGACGCGTTGCGCGCCGCCGGCATGGTGCGCATGTCGTACGTCGATTTTCATGAGCTGCGCGACGTCGGCTTGTTTCACGACGACATCGAATACGAGCGCGGCATGCTGATCACGCCCGACGGGCGGCAGATGCGCGCCAGCTTCGACACCGCGGAGCAGCGCGCCGCGATCGCGGCATGCTGCCTCGGCGAGCGGCTGCGCGGCGGCGTGCTCGCGGATGCAGGCTTCTTCTTCGGACCGAAGTCCTTCTACGCGCATCTGCGCGCGCTCGCGGCCGACGAGCGGCGGCTGTTCGCGATGCGCGGCATCAGCTTCGTGAACGAGCTGTACGGGCACGAATGGGAGCTGAAGTGCGCGCAGCGGCGTCATGCGCGCTTCGTGAACACGACGATGATGCTCACCGGCCTCGGCGCCGCGGTCTCAGATACCCTCGACGACGGCCGCGTCGTCGGCGGCGTCGGCGGGCAGTACAACTTCGTCGCGATGGCCCACGCCCTGCCGGAAGCGCGCGCCATTCTGTGCCTGCGCGCGACACGTACCGCGCCCGGCGCGACGACGTCGAACATCGTCTGGAGCTACGCGCACACGACGATTCCCCGGCACCTGCGCGACATCGTCGTGACGGAATACGGCATCGCCGATCTGCGCGGCAAGGCGGATCGCGAGGTCGTCGAAGGCCTGATCTCGATCATGGACGCGCGTTTCGTCGATGGCTTCGTCGCCGACGCGAAGCGCGCCGGCAAGCTGCCGAAGACCTATCGCGTGAGCGACGCGGCCCGCGGCAACTCGCCCGAGCGGCTCGCCGAGAAGTTTCGGCCTTGGCGTCAGCAAGGCTTGTTCGCCGAGCTGCCGTTCGGCAGCGACTTCACGGCCGAGGAGCTCGTGCTCACGAAAGCGTTGCGGCGTCTTGCGGCGCGCGGCGCGACGACGCCGGGCAAGATCGAGCTCCTGCTAGCGGCGGCACGGGTCGATACGACACAGCCGAAGCTGCGGCCGTATCTCGAGCGCATGGATCTCGCGCAGCCGCGCAATCGCTCGGAGTCATGGCAGCAACGGCTGATCGCGGTCGCGCTGCAACATACCTCGTAGCACTGCGCGGCAACCCTTTCGTCCGGCTTTGCGTCGAAGCCCACGTCGACTCGAAGGTTCGCTGGCCAGGAAGTTTCACCGCGCGTCGTCGCTGTCGTTGCCGCCCCTTACGACAACGACAGCTCCGGGGGCATTCGCGCCGCGAACGTGGCTGGCAACTTCACGGTCGCGAATGACCGCGCTGGCAAGATCACACATCGCGATGCGCGCGGTTGCGTGAGCATCCCTTCGCGCGACGAGCCGGCACGGATTCGACCAAATAGCGTCAAAAATTCGGCGCGGCTTCGCTTTTGCGTGGCTGCCGAGGCACTATTGCGGCGAGGACGCCGCATATGACATCGACAGGGACATTGCTTTCGATCTTGGTCGGAGCTTGCTGGCTGGCAGCGGTCACCCATTTTTTCGCCGGCCTCCGCCGCTCGTTGAGCCCGACGCACCTCACGTTCTCGCTGTTTGCGTTCGCAACGGGAGCGCAAGCCCTCGCGCAAATCTGGCTTCATCATGCCGCGGACCCTCTGCAATACGTCGAAGCCGCGCGCTGGGGAACGGCCGCCGGGGCGGTGAGCGCCGGCGCCCTGCCCTGGTTCGCGAGGTTCTATACGCGCAGCGACGATCGCCTCGCGCCGACGCTGCTGAGCGCGATTTACGGCGTGTGTTTCGTCGCGACCCTGCTGCTGCCGTACGGGTTCTTTTTCGATCAGTTGCCGACGTTGACTGAGTTGCGCCTGCCGTGGGGCGAGGTCGCCGTCACGCATGTGTTCGGCGGTTTTCGTCCCGCCCTGCTGTTCTCGCTGGTGCTCAACCTCGCGACGTTCACTTACATCTTCTATGCCTGCGCACGCCAGTATCGGCGCGGCCAACGACACCAGGCGATGAGCCTCGCGATCGGCATGAGCGTCGTGCTCGTCGCGATCGCGATCAACATCGTCATCGCGGCGCTCGGCATGCGCTCCATCCATTTGTCCAGCTTCGGCTTTCTCGTGCTGGTGCTCGTCATGATGTACTGGCTCAGCAGCGACGAGAGCTTTCGCACGGTCGTCGCCCAGGCCTCGGAAGGCATCTTCATCGCGGACGCGCGCGGCCGCTACATCGACGTGAATGCGATCGGCTGCGAGCTGCTCGGCTGGACGCGCGATGAGCTGACCCGCATGCACGTGCACGACATCGTCGTTCGCGAGGACCTGGACAAGGTATTGGCGCAGCGAGATACGTTGCTGTCTGGCGCGGTCATTCGGGGGCGCTGGAATTTTCGCCGCAAGGATGGCAGCACGTTCACCGGTGAGCTTTCGAGCCGCCTGCTGCCCGACGGGAGGATGCTCGGCATGCTGCGCGATGTCACCGCGCAAGAGACGCTGTTGCGCAGCCTCGAGGATCGCGTCGCTGCCCGTACCGCCGAATACGCCGAATTGAATCGCCAGCTCGAATCGTTCGCGTATTCCGTCTCGCACGATCTGCGCGCGCCCGTACGCGCGATCGGCGCCTATTCCAGCGTGCTGCTGCAGGACCATGGACAGCAGTTCGGCAGCGAGGCGCGGCGGCATCTGGAGCGCATCACATCGGCGGCGAGCCACATGAACGAGCTGATCGAAGGCCTGCTGCAGCTCGCGAAAGTCTCGCATCAGCCGCTGCGTAACGAGACCGTCGATATCGAGGCGCTCGTCAGGGAGATCGTGCGAACGCTGCGTGATCGCGAGCCCGACCGCAAGATCGAGATCGAGTGCGCGCCGCTGCCGCGCGTCTCGGGCGATCGCAGGCTACTGTCGATCGCGCTCAGCAATCTGATCGAAAACGCGTGGAAGTACACGAGCCGGCGCTCGCATGCGCGCGTCGAAATCGGCTGCGAACAGCAGGGCGAGCGCGTCGTCTTCCACGTGAAGGACAACGGCACCGGCTTCGACATGGAGTACGCGGAACATTTGTTCGAACCGTTCCGGCGCTTGCACACGGCACAGGAGTATCCGGGCACAGGGATCGGGCTTGCGACAGTCGCGCGTGTGCTCGAGCGCCACGGCGGACGCATCTGGGCGCAAGCGGCCCCCGATCGCGGCGCGACGTTCTATTTCACGCTGGCCACACGCCCGGCACGCGATGGCGCCGCGAGCGCGTCCCCCGAGCATCTCGCGAGCGCGAGCGCGTTCTGAAAGCTCGGCGGCCGCACGGTGCATCGACTACTTCTCGCCATGCGGAACGACGAGCCTCGACTCCCTCGATCCTGGCGCAACTTGTGCGCGCGATGACTTCCCGATTCGCGCACGCCGCAAGTAGCATCGCCTCACGAATGACTCAAACGAATCTCGCTGGGGGACCGATGTCGCATTTACATCGAGCGCGCCGTGGCCCAGGGCTGCTGTTCTCGATCTTCGCCGCACTGTCGCTCGTTGCGCCCGCCACCCACGCGCAGCAGGCCACGCCCGTCGCGGCAACCGCCAAGCCTGCCTTCACGGAAGAGTTCGCGACGATGCGCGACGGCGTGAAGCTCGCCGCGAACGTCTACCTCCCAGAAGGCGCTGGCCCCTGGCCAGTCGTGCTGAGTCGCACGCCCTACTTGAAGGACGGCCCGGTGACGACGGCGACCACCGCGCGCAAATTCACGAGCGCGGGTTTCGCCTATGTCGTACAGGATGTTCGCGGCAAGGGCCATTCGCAGGGCGAATACCGCCCGTTCGTCGACGATCGCAACGACGGTTACGACACCGTCGAATGGGCCGCGAAACGCCCGTGGAGCAACGGCAAGGTCGGCATGACCGGCACTTCGGCGCTCGGCATCACCGCGAATCTCGCCGCGTCGGCGGCCCCGCCGTCGCTCGTGGCCGCGTATGTCATCGTCGCGCCGCATAGCCGCTTCGACGAAGTCACGTTCATGGGCGGCGTCGTGAAACAGGCGGACACGGTGGGGTGGATGGAGCGGCAAGGGGCCGGCGATCAGGTTCCGCCGCTGCTCAAGCGTGTGGTGTGGGATCAGCATTGGCACGAGTCCGAGTACCACACGCATCTCGATCGCGTGACGATCCCGATGTACAACGTCGGCGGTTGGTACGACATCTTCAACATCGGCAACATCAAGAACTTCGAGTACCTGCAGAACCGTGGCGCGCAAGGCGCGCGGGGCAATCAGAAATTGTCGATGGGCCCGTTCGGCCATGGCGATTTGAGCGGTGATCTCGCCTATCCGAATGGCGGCAGCCTGCGCATGCCCGGCGGCCCTGGCGAAGACCAGGAGATCCGGTGGTTCGACTACTGGCTGAAGGGCATCGACAACGGGATCATGAAGGAGCCCGCGGTGCGCTATTACCGCATGGCGAGCGCGCGCAAGGGCGCGCTGAGTCCGAAGAATCAATACAAGACAGCAGCCAACTGGCCGCCGCAACACAAGCTGACGCGCTACTACCTGCAGCCGGACTTCGGCCTCGCGACCAGCGCGCCCACCGTGAAGGACGCGAAGCACACGTACCGTTTCGATCCGGCCAATCCCGTGGGGACGCTCGGCGGCGCGAATCTCACGTTCGAGCGCGGCCCGATGGATCAGCGCGCGGTCGGCCGGCGCGAGGACTATCTGCGCTTCATGACGCCGCCGCTGACCGAGGACATCGAGGTCACGGGCACCGTCACCGCGGAGCTGTTCGTCGCGACCGACGGACCCGACACCGACTTCGTCGCGAAGCTCGTCGACGTATATCCCGATGGCTATGAAGCGCTCGTGCTCGATGCGCCGATTCGGCTGCGCTATCGCAACGGCCGCATGCAGGCGAGCGACGTGAAGATGATGAAGCCCCACGAGCCCGAGAAAGTGACGATCGATCTGTGGGCGACGTCGCTGCTCTTCGAGAAGGGCCATCGCATCGCGCTGCACGTCACCTCGAGCAACAGCCCGCGCTTCGCGGTGAACGACAACAGCGGCACGCCGCCGGGCGAACCGGCGCGGCCGCGAGTCGCGCAGAACACGGTGTATTTCGACGCGAGCCGGCCGTCCGCGGTGGTGCTGCCGATCGCGACACCCTGAGCGCGCGAACCGAAACCGCCTGCTCGTGCGTTAGGGACCGATGGTCCCGAACCCGTGCAGGTATGACATGAAAGGATTGCGTGCGCCCGAAGTACTGGCCCTCGTCGCCCTGGTGGGCCTGCTTGCCGGTTGCGGCGGCAGCGATAACGATGATGGTGACAGAGCACCGCCCTCGGGCGATGCAGCCGCGCCGCCACCCACCACACGCGGTTCGTTGATCGTCAATCCGCCGACGCGGCTGCAGTCGCTCACGGCAGACCAACTCGTCGCGCTCGTGACGGCGCAGACGGGAGGCGCCGATCTGCTCGAGCTGATTACCGCGCCGAAGTGCGGCATCGACGTGCACCAATTGCAATACAACACCGTCGACCCGACGGACCAGCCGACGACGGCGTCGGGCGGACTGTTCATTCCGACAGGCGCCGATCCCGCGTGCCAGGGGGGCCGCCCGATCGTCGTGTATACGCACGGCACGCAGGTGGAGAAGGATTTCAACATCGCGAACCTCAACGACACGGACAACGTCGAAGGCTTGCTCATGTCCGTCGCCTTCGCGGCGCAGGGTTACATCGTCGTGGCGCCGAACTACGCCGGCTTCGATACGTCGACGCTGCCCTATCATCCGTTCTTGAACGCCGATCAGTCGTCGAAGGACACTGCCGATGCGCTCGCCGCCGCGCGCAGCGCCTTGCCGACAGCCACCGCGCCGAACGTCACGGATGGGGGCAAGCTGTTCATCACCGGCTATTCGCAAGGTGGCTACGTCGCGATGGCGACGCATCGGCTGCTGCAGCAGACCGGCGTTGCGGTCACGGCGGCGGCGCCAATGTCAGGGCCGTACGCGCTCGCTGCCTTCGCGGACGCGGTGTTCGAAGGCCAGGTCGTGAACAGCACACCCTTGTTTCTCGCGTACCTGATTCCGGGCTACCAACGCGCCTACGGCAACATCTACGGCGCGACGACGGACGTGTTCGAGCCGCGTTACGCGACCACGATCGAAACGCTCCTGCCGACGACCGGCACACGGTCGCAGCTGGTGTCAGAAGGCAAGCTGCCGGCCGACCAAACGTTCAACAGCACGCCGCCGGCACCCGAGTTCGCGGCATTCACGCCGGCGACGACGCCGGCCGATCTTGCGTTCGTGTTCGCGCGCGGTTTCGGGCCCGACCCGCTGATCACCAATGCGTACCGGCTGGGATATCTGCAGGATGCGCTCGCGAACCCGGATGGCGGCTTTCCGACGCTGACGGATAACCGTCCCGCCGCGAATCCAACGAACCCGCTGCGGGTAGCGTTCAAGCGCAACGATCTGCGCGATTGGCTGCCGACGTCGCCGGTGCTCCTCTGTGGCGGACATGACGATCCGACCGTGCTGTACATGAACACCGAGCTGATCGCCTCCTACTGGTCGGCGAGCGGTGCGACGGCACCGATCAAGGTATTGGACGTGGATGGCAGGCCGTCGATCGGCGATGAGTTCGCCGGCACGCAACTCGCCTTCGCCGCGGCGAAGGCCGCCGTTGCAGCCGCGGCCGTGGCGGGCGGTGCAAACGATGGTGGCGCCGAGGCGGTTTCCGCCGCGTATCACGCCGGGCTCGTGCCGCCGTTCTGTCTCGCTGAAGTGAGCTCGTTCTTCGCAGCGCATTGACCCGACGCCCCTCGAGGGCGCGGGCCGCGCACGTGTCGGAGCGCCCGGCTTCGGACGCTTACGACGACTTCTCCAGCAGCGGCTTCACCAGATCGAGCGGCAATGGAAACACGATCGTCGAGGCGCGATCGTTCGCGATGTCCGACAGCGTCTGCAGATATCGCAGCTGCATCGCGCGCGGGTCCGCGCTCAAGGCGAGCGCCGCCTCCACGAGCATCGCCGCCGCCTGCTTCTCGCCTTCCGCGTGAATCACTTTCGCACGGCGCGTACGCTCGGCTTCCGCCTGTTTCGCCATCGCGCGAATCATCGTCTCATCCAGATCGACATGCTTGATTTCGACGTTCGCGACCTTGATGCCCCAGGCATCGGTCGCCTGGTCGAGGATGCGCTGAATATCCAGGTTGAGCTTGTCCCGCTGCGACAGCATTTCATCGAGCTCATGCTGGCCGAGCACCGATCGCAGCGTCGTCTGCGCAAGCTGGCTCGTCGCCTCGAACGGCTGCGCCACCTGGATCACGGCTTTCGCCGGATCGACGATGCGGAAATACACGACCGCGTTGACCTTCACGGAGACGTTGTCGCGCGAGATCACGTCCTGCGTGGGCACGTCGAGCACGATCACGCGCAAATCGATCTTCACCATCCGTTGCACGATCGGCACGACGAACACGACGCCCGGCCCCTTCGTGCCGGTGTACCGCCCGAGCGTGAATATGACGCCGCGCTCGTACTCGTTCAGAACGCGGATCGCGGAGATCACCAGGAACAAAAGGATGGCGAGCGGAACGATCAGAAACATGGCGGACCCTCGGAGCGATGGCGGTTAGCGGTGGGTGACATCGGGCGCGACTTCCAGTGTCAGGCCGTCGACTTTCACGATGCGCAGTCGTTGCCCTTCTGCGATCGGCGTCGTCGTGGTCGCGCGCCAGGTTTCGCCCCGCACGCGCACGAAGCCGGTGTGCTCGAACGCCTCGATCGCAACGGCGGGCTCGCTCAACAGTTGCTCCGCGCCCGTCGTGACCGGACGCCGGCGCGAGCGCGCGAAGAACGTCGCCGTCATCAATACGATGAGGCTCGCCGCCAATGCGATGCCGCCAATCATGCCGCGCGCGATCGAGAAGCCCGGCACTTTCGTGTCCATCAGAATGATGGAGCCGATCACGAACGCGGCGACGCCACCGAGCCCGAGCGCGCCGAATGTCGGCGTGAAGGCTTCCGCGACGATCAGCGCGAGGCCGAGCAGCATCAGACCGAGCCCTGCGTAGTTCACGGACAGCACTTGAAACGCATACAGCGCGAGCAGCAGGCAAATCGCGCCAACGACGCCGGGCGCGAACGTGCCAGGGTTGTAGCCCTCGAGCAGCAGGCCGTAGACGCCGACGAGCATCAGCAAATAGGCGACGTTCGGATTCGTGATGACGGCGAGCAGCTTCGTGCGCCAATCCGCCTGCACGCGCTCGACGACGACATCCGCGGTCGCGAGCTGGATCTCGCCCGTCGCCACCTTCACGGTGCGACCATCGATCTTGCGCAGCAGCTCGGCGACGTCCGCCGCGGTCAGATCCACGACGTTCTGCTCCAGTGCGGCGGTGGCCGACAAGCTGGCCGCCGTGCGCACCGCCGCTTCCGCCCACTCGACGTTGCGCCCGCGCAGCTCGGCAAGGCCGCGGATGTACGCGACCGCGTCGTTCACCGCCTTGCGCTCGCTGGCGTTCGCGGGCTCGGGCTCGGGCTTCGCGTCTTTGCCGCCGTCGTTGGGCTTGGAATCAGGCGCGGGCGAGCCGCCGATCTGCACCGGCGTCGCCGCGCCGAGGTTCGTCGCGGGCGCCATCGCGGCAATGTGGCTCGCATAGAGCAGGTAAGTGCCCGCGCTGGCCGCGCGCGCACCGGACGGCGCGACATAGGTGACGACGGGCACATTGGATGCAAGGATCGCGCGAATCATGTCGCGCATCGCCGAGTCGAGGCCGCCGGGCGTATCCATCTGCAAGATGACGAGCGCGGCCTGGCGCTCGTTCGCCTCGGCCAGCGTGCGGCGGAAGAAGTCGCTCGTCGCGGGACCGATTGCATCGCTGATCTCGAGCACGAGCGCGGTGTTGGCGAGATCGCGCTGCGGCTGCTGAGCCGCGGTCGCCAGATGCAGCCCGGCGACGATGACGAGCACGGCGCTGATCATTCGTATCGCGATCGTTCGTCCTGGCGCCTCGTTCATTGCAAGCCCACCGCTTTGGCCCATCAACAGCGCGGTGCCGGTGCTCGGGCCACAGGCCGCACTCGGCACGACGCCGCTACGGTTACAGAGAACGGCTGAGAAAGCCAGTGGGAATGGCCGGGCGGGCGCATCCCTGCGCCGAGCGAATCCGCCGCGCGAGCGGCGGATGCCCACGCACTAGTTCGACGTGATGAAGTCCCACAGATTGGAGATGTACGTGCCGCCGCTCACGCCGTACACGGCGTCACCGTGCATGAGGACCCGCCGCGGCTCGGTGTGCGGCGGATTCGCACCGGGGCTGCTCGCTACATCCGTCTTGAGCACACCCTCGACGTGCAGCTGCGGCGAGCCACCACCGGCGCTCGAGACCTCCAGGAATTGAAAGCCGGAGTACGCCCAGCGCGATCGACTGCCGTCGGCTTCGTAGATGTGCACCGGCAGGCCGATGCGATGACGCGTCTGCTCGCCAGCGATCGTCAGCACGGTGAGCGCGCGCGGATCGCCGACCGCCTCGCTCAATGACCCAACGTCACCGAACACGTGCGCGCCGAGCGTGCGCGGCAGCGTGATATCGCTGACATCGAACAGCTCGACCTTCACGCCGAGCGGCGCGCCGTTGCCGCTCGTTTGCCAGCCGACCGACAGCAGCAGGTCTGTGCCATCCGTCGCCAGGGGGTGCAGGTGTGTCGCGATGCCGGGAACTTCCAGCTCGCCGGCAATGAACGGCTCGAGCGGGTCGCTCATGTCGATCACGTAGAGCGGATCGATCGTGCGCGCCGTCACCAGATAGGCGCGATCATCGTGGAAGCGCACGGCATGCAGCTGGTCGCCGGGCTTGCCGAGCCGTTCGGGATGCTCCGGGTTTGGCAGCAGCGAGACAATCTCGAGCGTTTGATTCGCGCGCTCCTCGAGGATGCTCAAGCGATGAATTGGCGTCGCCGAGATCGAGTGTTCCGTCGTGACGATGCGCAGCCGACCGGCCTGCTCGTCCATGAAGTACGAAGCATTCGCCCACGGCAGCACACCACCGACGACGCCGCTCGCGCGATAGCTCACGCCGTGCGGCTCGAGCGCGAACTTGTGCAGCGACGTGAACGCGTAGCCCTGCGAGGTACCGGGCAAGCCATATCCGCCGACGTACACGCTGTCGCGCGAGACGTACAGAGCATTGACGTTCGTGCTGATGCACGCGACGTCGCTGATCGCGCGCGAGGCCAGGTTCAACGTCGTGATCACGAGCAGATCGGTGTACGCCTCCTCGCGTCGCAGGTCGGCGGCGATCACGCAATCGCCGGTCGTCGCCAGCTGTCGGGCCGCGCCACCATTGATGCGGACCTTCGGCATCAGCTCCTGGGCGGTCGCGCGGCGGATGCGCCGCTCGTTCGCCTCTTTCTTCTCCTGCGTATCCGCGGGCAGCACGAGTCCCGTCATGCGCGGCCGATAGCTGCTCACGAGGTATACGGTGTCACCGATCTGGCGCGTGCCGCGCAGCCAGCCGTCGAGCTCCACTTCCCAGGCGAGCGACACGTTGCGCGGATCGCGCACGTCCAGGAGCTGCAGCTTCGTACGATCCGGCTGCGCGACGAGCGCATCGACGAGCGGGCGCGATGCCAGCCACGCGCCGAAGTCCTGGCTGATCGCGGCGATGTATTGCGCGGCGCCGTCGCCGTCCCGTACCTGATAGAGCACCGAGCGCGAGCCGTGCTCGCCGGGCAGCGTGAATTCCGTCGCGACCTCGAGCGTCGCGTTCGCGGGATTCGTCTTCGCGATCTTGAGCACATTGCGCGTCATGCCGGGCCGCGCCGGCACGACGTCGGGAAACGCGCTGTAGATGTATTGGCCGTCGTACTTGACGACGTCGGCCTCATCGACGCCCTCGACCTGGACCGTCGTTGCCGAGTACGGCACCTGAGCGGCGGTATTCGGCACAGGGAGGCCGTCGATCCCGAGACTCGAGTCCGAGCTCAGCGACATGCGCACGCCATTGCGCAACGGATTCAACAAGGCCTCCGCGTTGCCCACAGGCACGAGCTTGCCCTCTCGCGAGGCGGCGAGCTTGAGATTCGAGTAGTCGGTGTCGAGCGGCGCTTCGGATTGCGGATCACCGCCGCCGCAACCGCCGAGCGCGATCGTCACGGCGAGCAGCACGGCTGCCGTTCGGTTCGTCGATTTCATGAGAGCCTCCACTGGTTTTGACGATACGCACACGCGTATTCTTCTTGCCGGTGGCACGTTAAGAACGACGACGGCGGGAATCTGTCGCGGCTTTGTAAATGCTGTCGCGAACTGACACGCAAGCAGCGCCGCGCACGACACTCCGGCAACAGCCCGTACAGTTCGGTAACAAATCGCTACGAAACCTTAAACGATGGGACTGCCGCGCTCTGGAACAATCCATCAATCGCCGCAGAGCCGCTCATATGCTTCGCCTCGAACACTTCAGTGGTCTCGCCGCGCTTGCCACGCTCGTGTCCGGCGCCGCATTCGCGCAGACTCCGTGCACGACGCCCTCGCCCGACTGCGTCGTGGTCGGCGATTGGGATTTCAGCCTGTCGCTCGGCATCGGCGAGCGAACGAGCCCCGTTGCCGATGCCTCCGCCATCCCGCTCATCGTGATCCCGCAGATCAGCTACTACGGGAAACGCTTTTTCCTGGAGAATCTCGAGCTCGGCTACACGCTGCTCGAGGGCGATGCGCACACGCTGAATCTCATCGCGACACCCGGTTACGATCGCGTGTTCTTCATTCGCGACGATCCGCAGAATTACTTCGTCATGGGCGCGGGCAGCGCGCTCGGACCGGCCGACCTCGAGGACGCCTCGCAAGCGCTCGAACGGCCGCGGCACACGACCTATTTCACCGGACCAGAGTGGCTCTTCAGCGTTGGCAGCGTCACCGGCCAGCTCAGTGCGCTGTACGAAGCGACTGGCCGCCACAAGGGGTACGAAGTGCGCGCCGCGGTCGCAGCGCCTCTCCTGCAGACGACGAACTCGCTCGTGTTGAGCCTCGGTTTCACCTGGAAGAGCGCGGAAGTGGTCGACTACTACTACGGCGTCGAGCGCTTCTACGAGCCGGGTGCCGCAGCCAGCCCGTTCATCAAGCTCGGCTTCTCGCGGCCGATCGCCGAGCGCTGGACGATCAACGCCTTCGTGCACCATGAATTCCTGGGCAGCGCGATCGCGGACAGCCCCATCGTCGTCGACGACTCGGTCACGACGGTCTTCGCCGGCATCGTCTTCAAGGTGTTCTGAGCGAGACATGGCACTGCGCAACCGGATTCCTCCCTGCCTCTTGGCGCTGCTCGCGGCGGCTGCCGGGCTCGCGTCCTCGCCCAGCAGCGCACGCGACGGCACCGGCATCTCGCTCGACCTCAAGCCCCGCGTCTGCACGATGACCACCGAGGACGAACAATGCGAAACGACGGTCCGCGCGCATTGGCGCTCGTCGCGCGATGAATCGCTGTGCCTCGTGATCGTCGGGCGGCCGGACGTGAAGCGCTGTTGGGAGCAGTTCGCCGAGGGGCGTTACAGCATCGAGCTCGCCTTCTCGCAGGATCTCACGGTCCAGCTGCGCGATCCCGGCCTGCAGCAAGTGCTCGCCTCCGCGGCGATCACCGTGATACGCGAGGCCATTCAGCTGCGTCGCAAGCGCAAGCAGCCTTGGAACATTCTGTATTGAACGCATCATGCCGTTGATCCTCGTCATCGAAGACGACCTGCGTCTGTCCGAGCTCGTCCGCACCTATTTGCAAGGCAATGGCTTTGGCGTGCTCGTCGAAAATCGCGGTGACCGCGCGCTCGAGCGCGTGCAGCGCGAGAGCCCGGACGCGCTGATCCTCGATTTGGGATTGCCGGGACAAGACGGGTTCTCGGTATGCAAGTCGGTGCGCGCGCACTCTGACGTGCCCATCCTGATTCTCACCGCGCGCGACAACGACATCGATCACGTCGTCGGGCTCGAGCTCGGCGCGGACGATTACGTCGTGAAACCCGTCGAGCCGCGCGTGCTCGTCGCGCGCCTGCACGCGCTACTGCGTCGCGGACGCTCGACGAGCGCCGCACCCGAGCAGAGGCCGTTGCGGTTCGGCGCGCTGAGCATCAATCCGGCGGCGCGCTCCGTCACGCTCGCGGAGCGCGACGTCGCGCTGTCGAGCAACGAGTTCGATCTGCTGTATTTCCTGGCTGTGCGCGCGGGCGAGATCCAATCGCGCGAGACCTTGTACTCGCAGCTCTATCGGCGCGAATACGACGGCCTGGATCGCTCGCTCGACGTGCGCATCTCGCACTTGCGCCGCAAGCTCGGCGACGACGGTACGCCCGACAAGATCAAGACGGTGTGGGGGCACGGCTACTTGTTCGTGCCGGACGCCTGGTGACCATGGCTCGTCACTTCGTCACGTTGTATGTGCTGATCGTCGTCACGCTGGCTGCCGTGAGCTGGGGGCAAGACCGGCTCATGCAGGCGTACGAGCGCCGCCACCCGACGGCTGATGATCCGAATCGAGAGGCCGTGTTTGCGATCGTCACCTCGCAGCTGCGTGCGCTGGAGCCCGCCGCGAGAGCGCAGGCCGTGGCGAGCCTCGCGGAGCGGTCCGGCGTCGCGCTCGAGCTGTTCGATCTCGCGGACATCGCCGGGGCAGAGACGCTGGCGCGTCTCGCGAATGGCGAGCGCGCGGTGATGAGCGCGGCCAGCGGCCGGATGTGGATACTCGAAAAGCTGGAGGATGCGAATCAAGTGGTCGCGTTCAAATACGTCTCCGGGGTTTCCGCGCGTACCCCGCTCGAGTGGGTGCTGGTCATCGTCTTCTACGCGGCGATCGCGCTCGTGGTCATGTTGTGGTTGTGGCCCCTGCGGCGCGATCTGCGTCAGCTCGAGCGCTCGACCAGTGAATTCGGCGATCGCAATTGGCGCTTCTCAAGCCGTATCGGGCCGCGCTCGCAGGTGTATCCGCTCGCGCAGGCGTTCCGGCGGATGGCGTCGCGCATCGACGGCTTGATCGCATCCCACAAGGACATGTCGAATGCCATGTCGCACGAGATCAAGACGCCGCTCGCGCGCATGCGGTTCGAGATCGAGATGGCGCGCACCGCTCGGGACGCGCGCCAGCTCGACGAGCATCTCGACAACATCGATCGCGATGTCGTCGAGCTGAACTCGTTCGTGACCGCGACGCTCGACTACGCGATCCTGGAGCGAGCCGAAGTCGCACTGAACATCGCCGAGCATGATTTCACGCACATCCTGCCGGCGGTCGCGGAATCGGCGCGCCGCGCCGCGCTGACGGACATCGATATCGCGGCGCATGTCGCCGCGGATGCGACGCGGGTGAAATGCGATGCGCACCTGCTGGAGACGGTCGTGCGCAATCTGCTGCACAACGCGCTGAGGCATGCGCGTTCGCGCGTCGAGGTCAGCTTCGCGACGCAGGCCGGCGAGCATGTCCTGCGTGTGGACGACGACGGACCGGGGGTGCCGAGCGCGGACCGTGAACGCGTGTTCGAATCCTTCGTGCAGCTGGAGCGGCGCAGTGGTCCGAAAAAAGGATTCGGCCTGGGTCTTGCGATCGTGAAACGGGTGCTCGAGTGGCACGGCGGTCGCGTGCTCGTCGCCACGTCGGATCTGGGCGGCGCGCGATTCGAGGCGCGCTGGCCGGCCACGGCGCCGGTTGGCCGCAAGAGTCTCCTGGCCGCGGTTCAACGCTAGCTTTTATCGCCGACGCGCGTCTTCTTGAACAGCTGCCATTGCTCGGGCGTCATCGGCTCCGTGCGCTCGAGCTGCAGCCGCACGTCCCGATAGCCGGACTCGTCACCGACGGGAATCTCGTATCCGACGAGCATTCCGCTGTCCGCGTCCGTCCACAGTTTGCCGTAGAGATACCGCAGGCCCGCGCCACCGATCGAATAGAGGCGCACCTCCCGGCCATTGCGTGTGTCCGCGGCCTCGAAGTGCAGCCGCACGCCGCCGAGCTGCGCGAAGTGCTGGCGTTCCCCAGCGCCCACGACATCCGCGCGCCAGAAGATCACATCGACGGTCGGATCGCGTAGGTGGGGCAGCGTCATGCCGAGACTCGCGAAGTCGACGTCGTAGCTGTGCCATGGCCAACGATCGACCCTGACCCGCTCGCTGTCGGCGAACGAGAGCTTGACCTCGCTGCCGTCCGCGCTCGCCTCGAGCGCGCTGCGCAGTTCGGGCGGTGCGCCGCGCTGCAGCCGCCATGACTTGAGCTTGGAGACGGAGAAGCGCGACCAATCCATACGAGCCTGCACGAGCGTTGCAGCGATCCCGCCCTCGTCCCACTTCAACGTTTCGAGTCGCTCTCGATCCGCGATGTAAACGCTCACGCGCGTCACGTGCGTGCCGTCGAGATTGGATTTGCGATAGTGCATCGCGGTCCCGACGGGCACTCGGCCCGGTTCGTATTTGAATTGCGAGGTTTGCGCAGTCGCGCTTGCGACGAACGCAAG
>JAEYXD010000099.1 GCA_023428645.1 Pseudomonadota bacterium | reverse complement strand
GACTGTCCCTCGGCGCCGCCGCGCACCGTCACGTCCGACACGGTGCCTGCATTGAGCGTGATGTCGTTGTGTGCATCGGCATCGTCGCTGACCTGCAGGTCGATCGCCTCGATGCCTGCGCCGACATTCAAACCGACATCGACGTCGTGCACCGACAGCGACAGCGTGTCGTCTTCCGACTTCACGGCATTGGCGCTGTAATCCAGAGTGACACTGACGTGCTGCGCATCGCTCAGCGACACATCGGCGATCGATTGCATGTTGGTCAGCGAGACGTTCACTGCCGGGGCTGCGATGTCGATCTGCTCGAGGTTGCTGTCGAAGTTACGCATGTCGATGGCAACGTCGTCGCCGCCCGCCACGGCATTCAACTCGAGTTCTTCGACGTTGGAGACCTTCGCGGCCGCGACCGTGCCACCTTGCATGGTCAGTTCGAGTTTGTCGCGACCTGCGCCGCCATTGATGATGTCGCCGGAGTTGAAGGTCTGGTGGGTGCCGACGATCAGGTCGTTGAAGCCGGTGCCGACCACGTTGTCCTGGTTGACGGTCAGGATGTAGGTCGGCGTCACCGAGAGGTCATTGACATTGACTGTGACGGTCTGACCTGCGATCTGCAGGGTGAGCATTTCGAGACCTTCGGTGGTCGCATCCGCGGCCAGCTCGATCTCGAGAATCGCGCGGCCGTTCGCGTCGATCGTGACGAGACCGGTCATTGCGCTCGCGCCACCGACGATGTCGGCTGGGGAAATACCGGTGATCGTGTATGCGTACTGCGTGCCCGGCGCCACGTTGGTGGTGATCAGCGTGAAGCTGACGCCATCGCCCTCATCGACCGTGGCGCTGCTCGCGGTCAGGGCGAACGTCGGCACCGGAGTGGTGGAAACATCGTTGACGACGACGCTTGCGGTCTGTCCGGCAACGGAAAGCGTCAGCGTCTCAGCGCCTTCGGTCGTGAGATCGGCAGCCAGGCGCAGCTCGATGACGGCGCGGCCGTTCGCATCGATCGTCACCACGCCGCTGAGCGCACCGCCCGCAACGTCGCTGGCGGAAACGCCGGTGATCGTATACGTGTACTGCGTGCCCGGCGCGACGTTGGTCGTGTTCAGCGTGAACGTGACAGTGCCGCCCTCGTCCACCGCGGCGGCGGAGCGAGCCAGTTCGAACGTCGCTGGCCCGCCACTCTTGCTGTCATTGTTGCTGCCGCTGTTGTGCTCGATGGCGGCGCCAGCCGCGCCGGCGCCTGCGACACCGCCGGCAATCCACAACAGGTTGGAAGAGCCCGCCGCGGCGCCTGCGCCACCGGCCGCCGCGCCTGCGCCAGCACCACCGGCGGCGCCTGCACCGGCCGCAGCCCCAGCTTGCGCCATCGTCATATAGCCTGAGTTGCCCGCCATCGCGAAGCCCGGATCGACCGCCGCACCCGGCAGCGCCAGTTCCGGCGTGGCCGGAGTAATTGCCGGGGCCGCACCGCCCGGGAATTCGACGGCAACCGTCTCCTCGCCCTGCGCGACTTCCTCGAAGAAGCCTTCGATGAGTACGGTTTCGCCCGCGCCTTCGACGATCAGATCCTTGCCGTTCGCGCCGCGGCGCGCCTTCACGCCAACTGGCGCAATACCGGTCGTCGGATCGACGATCTCCAGTCGCTCGCCATGTTTCAGGCGCAGGACGGCTCGACCCGCCACGATTTGGTGTTCGATGAGTTCAGTGCGGCCAGCAGCATTGCGTATCGAAAGTTGCATATGTATTCGCCTTGAGAAGTAATCCAGCCAGTTGCATTGATCCGAGGTCGAGGGAAACCCGCCTCTGTAACTGGCGTAATCGTAAGCAGGCGAACCGTAGTGCGTTGACCTACAAGATTCAGAATGGCAGTAACTGAATCCGCAACCCAGAGACGCAAACCTCTACCGACGCGCGTGGCCGTTGACTTCTCATCTGCGAATGCAGTGAGTTGCGCCTCTTAGTCGCGCCGGCGATCGCAGCTCCGCCTCTGCAACGCGGCGCATCGGCGCATGCTCCGACTACGCACTGATGCAGGATTGCTATTGATCCAAATTGGCAGAAATGCGCCCAGCGCTCCGCTCGAATGGGTGCGGCCGCAATGAGCGACTCACGATCCAGGTGCGCGCCCCACGGCAACCGGCGTGCTCGGGCCGGCCGCGTGACGCGATTCTCGATAATGTTCAGCGGGGTCCCGCGCGGTGCTGACAGCAGCCTGCCGCGCGGGCGATGTTGGATGTGATCCGCTCGTCAGCCTGCTCGCCCGTGGTCCCGGACGAGAAGCCTTTGCGGACACAAGTTCAAGAAGTGGCGATCGATGCGTACATACGGCGCGTACGCAACGCTGCCGCGACATAGGCACGCAGTTCGCGCGGTGCGATATTCTTCGTCAGGACGATATCGGCCCCGGCGTCGAGCAGGTCCGCACGCACGATGGAGCTGTCCAACTGAGTCACCGCAATCACCGGGACGCGCTGCCATCTCTCGCTCGATTTCAGCCAACGAAAGAATTCGTCGCCGCGCATCTCGTCCATCATCAGATCGCAAAGGATGATGTCGGGGTCGATGCCGGCCAGACGGTGACGCACTTCCGCGGCACTCGTTGCGAACGTAATCCGGTTGCCGTCGCTCGCCAGCATGGCGGCGAGCGCGAGGCGCGCCGTCGCGTCATCGTCGATGATGAGAACCAGTGGTTGAACACGATCTGCGTCAGCGCCCGGATTCAGGGCGCGAACGAGCGCTGTATCGGAGACTTGAGGGGGCATGCTTTGCGCCATAACGAACTCGTCCTGTGCATGTTACGAACATCCGTGCACTGTAACGATGGAGCGCCTCGGCGAGAGCGGTCACTTCCTTGAAGTGGTTGCACCGTGGATGCAATGCACGGCGTTAGTTGCAGGATGATGGTACTGGTGATCCGCACCGCGAGCCGGTGCACCGGCGGCAAGGCAATGCCGCCGGCGCAAAACGCGTCCCAGCACAGTTCACGCGCCGTCAGCGCACCGACGATCGCAGGCTCTTCGCCGCCGGCACGGGCGGCGCGCCGAGATTGTTCAGGAAGGCGTTGGCATGCTCCAGATAATCCGCGACGACCTCGTGCGCCTTGGGCGTGAGCGAGACGAAGTCGCGACGAGCGTCGTTCGGATCGGGGATTCGCGCCATGTAGCCGCGGGTGGTCAGCTCGTTGACTCTGCGCAGCAGCGTAGTCGAGGAAACATTCGAGTTCGAAATCATCAATCCGGAGACTGACAGGCGCTGATGCTGCCGCTCCGCGCGCGCGAGATCGAGCAGCAGATCCCAGGCGACGTCATCGAGTTTGTGCTGTGCGTATTTCGTACGGAGCTGCCGCAGCATCTCGATGATTTCGATGACGGTCGTGCCCGATCCTGCACCTGGCTCGCGCGCAACAACTTTGACCTGCGGCGCGGGCAGCGTGCTTGGCGTCGCCGCTTCACCGACAGTGGCCAGCCGGCGCAAGCGCTCGGTGAGCTCCTGCGACTGTTCGATCAGCCGCGCCACCTCGGGCGACAGCGCGGCCTGATCCATACGATCCTGCGTCGCCCGGCTGATGGCACGGCGTACGGCACTCAGCAGATCAGACGGCCGCACCGGCTTCGTGAGGAAATCGCAAACGCCAAGCCGCAAGGCCTCCACTGCCGTCTGGATCGATGGCTGCGCCGTGAGCAGCAGGACGCGCGGCGCCGGGCGATTCAGTGGCTGAGCATTGATCCGATCGACGAATTGAAAGCCCGTCATTCCCGGCATGTAAATATCGCTCACCACCACCGAAATCGCATCATCCGCCACGACCATCGCCAGCGCCTGTTCAGCGTTGGTCGCAGTGATGCAGTGATAGCCCGCCGTCTCGAGCATGCCCAACAAGATACTCAGCATCGCCGCGTCGTCGTCGAGCAGCAATACCCTGGTATTCATGTTGACCGTTCCCGCTCTTGAGAGCTGCTGTTTGTTCTCGTCCATTTGTAGTGTCTGCACTAATCTCGTTGCCGCTCGATCATCAGCTCGTCCTTCGACCATTCAAACGCGCAGGGGAAAACCCGATTCGTGAACCCGCCCCGCGCGTGATCGAAAGTCACTCCTCATAATTGCAGCGTAGCCTGGTGTCGCGAGGCGCGAGTAGATCAAATCAAACTCGGCCATCGCAACCTGAACTCGCTGCGACCGCAACGCCCACGATCGACGGATGGAGACAAGAGCACGGATATGACGGCTCAAGTACAAGCACGGATGTCCATGCGTGCGCTGAAAAAGCTATTGAGCATCGGGCGCGCGCAACAACCGTCCGTGATCGCGATGTTGGCGGGCTCGCTGCTGGCTGTGCCGATCCTGATCGTGAATGGCGCAACCTCGTTGCACGCCCACTATCCGCCGCTGCCGCTGTCGTTGATCGCCGTGATGATTCTGGATCTGGTCGCCGGACCGTGGGTGGCGTTGGGCGCCGCCGGCCTGACGCTGATCGAGGCCACCATGCTCGACGGCTCATGGGTGGAGTCGGCGCAACTCGCGGCCGCGGTATTCGCGGCGGAGCTGCTGCGTCACGGCTTGCGAGCGATCTTCGTCACGATGCTCCTGCTGTTGATGACGCTCGGCATCAGCGCGCTGGGCGCGGACGGCGCACTGCCGACCCTGGATTTTGCAACTGCCAGCTTGATGCAGACGAGCGGCGCGGTGTCGGCCGCGGCGCTGGCCATGCTCGTGATCCCCAGGCGCAGCCAGCACTTCCCCTGGCGTTGCCGCATTCAATGGGAGCTGGTGCTGTACGCGCTCGTCGTCGGCATGGCCAGCATCGCCTCGTACACGCTCGTTTTCGACGCTGCACAGTCGCCGCGCTTGTTCGGGCTGATGCTGCTCGCGCACATCGTCGCCTTCGAGGTGGCGCGGCGCTTTCAGGTGATCTCGCACGACCAGGACGGCAAGCTGCGTCAGTGGCTACTGCAGAATTCCGGCGGAGCGTCCGCGCGCCCACACGATCGCATGCCGCCGGATGTCACTGCCCAGTTGCTCGATCTCGCTCGCGAAACCCGCCGACTCAAGCGCGTCGCGGACCGTCACGAGCGTGCAGCCGCGAGTACGAGCCAGTCACTGCAGCGGCAGAGCCGCGAACTCGGGCAAGCGCAACGCAGCCTGCGTCAGACCACGGCGGTGCTCGCACGACTCTCGCGGGCATACGAAATACTGCAAGAGCGCTGGAGCTCGGTGGTCGATCAAGCCAGCGACGCGGTGCTCATCGCGGATGCGGCCGGGCGCATCCAGTATGCGAACCGAGCCGTCGTGCGCCTGCTGGGCGTGGAGCCGGCGCAGCTCGTTGATTCTTCGCTCGAAGCGCTGGTTCCGCCGCATCACATGCTGTCGCATCCGTTCAATCTCGTCGCGAACGGCGTCCCGAAGCGCGGCCAGAGCAATAAGGCGCCGGTGCGCTGCGGCGACGGCAAGGAGCGAGAGCTCGATATCCGCATTCACGAGTTCGTCGCGGCAGGCGTGACGGAGCATGCGATCCATCTGCGGGTCGCCGATCGCATGAAGGATGCTCTTGGCGCAATCAAACGGGCGAAGATCGCCGTGGACAACGCGCGCCGCACCCGCAATGCGTTCAACGCCGCCATGAGCCACGAGCTGCGCACTCCTCTGCATGGCCTCATTGCCACGCTCGACATGTTGCGTGACGAAACGCTCACGCCGGCGGGATCGCATCGACTTTCGATCGCGAAGACGTCGGCACGCTCGCTGCTCAAGATCGCCAACGACATCCTGGACCTCAGCCGCATGGAGGGTGGGGACTTTACGCTCGAACGGCACAGCTTCTCGCTTGCGCTGGTCGTGCAGGAGGCCGTCGAGGAGTTCCGCGCGCAAGCGAACCTGAGCGGATTGCACCTCAGCACGAATCTGCACGGCACCTTTCCGCCCGCGCTGCTCGGCGATCGGCAGCGCATCCGCCAGATCGTCGTGAACCTCATTTCCAACGCTCTGAAATTCACGCAGGAAGGCGGCGTGCAGGTCGATGCGCGCTTCGATGGCGCGCAGTGCACGATCGATGTCACGGATACCGGTGAAGGCGTGCCGGAGGAGCAGCGCGACGCGATTTTCGAACCCTTCGTTCAGGCGCATACGGCGACGAAACATCTCGGTGCGGGTCTTGGCCTGTCGATCTGCCGGCGCCTGAGTATCGCCATGGGCGGCAGTCTCGTTCTGCTGCGCACGGGTCCGACCGGGTCGACCTTCCGGCTGGTACTGCCGCTTCAGATCGCCGATGAGCCCCCGCCCGAGGACATCAGTCTGCGCATCTTCAACAATCCGCGCGGACGCATCCTCGTGGTGGAAGATCATCCAGCGAATCAGTACGTGGTGCAGAGCATGCTCGACGTGCTCACCTGCCCCGCGACGATCGCCGGCAGCGGAATGGAGGCGCTCGAACTCGTGCAGCAGCAGGAATTCGATCTCATTCTCATGGATTGCCAGCTGCCGCAAATGGACGGATGCGAAACGACACGTCGGCTGCGCAATCTCCTCAAGCGCCACGTTCCGATCATTGCGATGACTGCCAACGCCATGCAGGAGGAACGCAAGCGCTGCCTCGATGCCGGCATGGACGACTTCCTGCCCAAGCCGTTTGGCCGCAGTGAACTGAATGGCATCCTGTGCAAATGGCTCGAGCCGCAGAAGGCACGCGATGCGGGCGGCTCGATACTCGAGATCCTGCAGACCCTGCCGGCGATCGAAGCCGAGATCTTCGACGACCTGTGGCGCAATCTGCAGTGGCGGCCATCCCACATGCGACGCATTGGCGAAACCTTTCTCGCCTCGCTGCGCGAGACGGAAGACATGTTCGAGCGCGCCGACCGCGCCGCGTTGAAGCGCCAATTCCATACGTTGCTCGGCACCTCGGGGATGATCGGTGCACGCCAGATCGAACGGCTCGCGGCCGAGCTGCAAGTGGCCGCCAAGTCCGGTCGCTGGGAGGAACTGGATGCGCTGCGCGGCTCGCTGCAGGAAGCCACCATGGAGTTCGAGCGCGATTTCGAGCGACGCATCAACTCGCGTCCAGGTCCCGCCTCCTTCTCGCTTGCGATCGGCAATTAGCGGCGCGCCGCGCGCCGCCGTTGGCGCGATGAGTTCAGATTGAAACCTTCTCTCCGCTTGCACGCGGCGCGCTGCTTTAGGCTCTGCGCACTTCGTGGATGCCGAGCGCGTGCAGCGCTCTCCCTCGTTGGTACGACTGACGCCGATGTCGACCGCGGGAACCGCCACGCCGGAACGAGAGACCCCAATGTTCGTAACTTCGTTCGCGTTCGTAGCAACTTTGCTGCTGATGATTGGACTGCGCCCGTTGGCACCCTGGCTGGGTTTGATCGACCGCCCCGGCGGGCGTAAGCAGCATGAAGGCGAAGTCGCCGTCATCGGCGGCCTGGCGATCTTCGGCGGCTGCCTCGTCGGCGGCTCGACTCTGCTACCCGAGCACCTGCAAGTACCGGCGTCGTTCCTCCCGTGCGCGGCCTTGCTGGTCGCGGTCGGCGCGGCCGACGATCGCCTCGACGTTTCGGCGTGGGTGCGGCTCGGCGTGCAGATCATGGTCGCGGTGCTCATGGTCGGCGAAGGGCTCGTCATTCGCGAATTGGGCGGATGGAACGGTGCGCCAAGTTTCGAACTCGGCGCGTTCGCACCTGCATTCACCGTCCTCGCCATCCTCACGGCCATCAATGCGTACAACATGATCGACGGGCTCGACGGCCTGGCGTGCAGCTTGGGACTGGTCAGCGTGCTGTCGCTGCTGCTGTTGGGTCAAGGCGGGCCTGCGTCTGAGGTCCCGGCGATTCTGGCCATACTCGCTGCCGCGATCGCAGCGTTCCTCCCCTTCAACGTGCCCGTGGGCATCAACCGCAAGCTGCGGTGTTTCATGGGCGATGCGGGCAGCACGCTGATCGGCTTCGCCGTCGCCTGGTGCGGCATTCGCCTCAGCCAGTCGAGCGCTCCACAGGCTCAACCCGTGACGATTCTGTGGCTCACCCTGCTGCCGTTACTGGAGCTGATCGTCAGTTTCGTTCGTCGCGTCGCGGCCGGACGCTCGCCGCTCGCGGCGGACGCCGATCACTTTCACCACAGACTGATGCGTGCGGGCCTGTCCGTTCGTGGCGCATGGGTCACGCTCGTGAGCCTGGCCGCGACATTCGCAGCCATCGGCTTGTTCCTCGAACACATCGCTGTCGCGCCGCTCACCTCGCTTGCGCTGCTGATCGCGATGAGCGCGGCCGCGACGGGCGCGCTGCTGAAGGCGCATGTCTGGGCCGGCGGCCTGCCTGCCTGGATGACCAAACAGCAGTCATCGCCTTGGATTCACCGCCGCCTACCTGCCACGACCACATAATCACCTGAGAATGTCACGATGATACGTCCGCTGATCAAGGCCGCGATGCGCGGCACACCGCTCATCGCGCTGGACTACGACGTCGAGCCCACGCCGCGCTGGGGCTTTGGCAAGCCGCCGCACCCCAGGCTGCAGGCGCTGCTCGCCGAGCGCACCTCGGATTACGCGCAGCTGCTGCTGCAAATCGCGACGTATCGCTTCGACTTTCTTGCGATTCCGGAGCGCGCCACGTCGACGCTGGAGCCCAGTCGCACCAACGACTACTTCTCGGGGCTGGATTCGTTGGCGCTCTACGCACTGCTCAGAATGCGCCGACCGCAGCGCTATCTGGAAATCGGCTCGGGAAACTCGACGCGCTTCGCTGCTCGCGCCATCCGCAACGAAGGCAGCCATACGAAGATCATTTCCATCGATCCGCGGCCGCGCGCGGAGATCGACATGCTCGCGCACCGCATCGTGCGAACCTCTTTGGAGAATGTCGATCAGGAGATCTTCCGCGAGCTCGAGCCGGGCGACTTCCTGTTCTTCGACGGCTCGCATTACTGTCTGCAGAACTCGGACGTGGTGACGTTCTTCCTCGAGATCCTGCCCGAGCTGCCTGCCGGCGTGGTCGTGCAAGTGCACGACATACGGCTGCCATACGACTACCCGCCCAAATTGAAGCGGCACTGGTACGCGGAGCAATACATCCTCGCGATGTATCTGCTCAGCTCGCCAAAGCCCACGGTGCTGCTGCCGAACTACTTCGTTTGGGAGCAGCCGCAGCTGCGAGCTTTCGTGGAGGACATCGGCGGCGGCAACTCGTTCTGGTTCGTCACCTGACCTCCTCGTCACTGCTCATTTCCTGAGGAGCCGGGCTTGCGCCCGGCTCGCCTCAGCCGCCGCTACCGTGCTTGTCGCGCGATGAACTCGCACATGCGCTCGGCGAGTGCTTCCACCGTGAGCGTGCCGGCCTGCGCCCAGTTGCGTCGGCCGATGTCGAGACGCTGCCGCGGATCGAGAGCGAGACGACGGATTGCGTCCGCCAACTGGTCCGCACGGCGCGGCTCCACGAGCAAGCCGTGTACGCCGTGCTCGATCAAATCCGGCACACCGCCGACCCGGGTTGCAACGATTGCACGTCCCATCGCCATCGCCTCGACGAGCACTCTGGGAGTGCCCTCGGCCCACGAGGGCAGCACGAAGATGTCGCAGGATCGCATGGCCTCCAGCAAAGCGGGACCTGGCGGCATCGGACCGCGCATGTCGACCGCGTGCCCAATGCCGAGCCGCGCGATGTGGTCGTCGAGTCGCTCCCTCTCTCCGTGCGCGCCCCAGCCGATCAATGTGAGCCGATAACCCGGCCCTGGGGACTGCAGCAGCTCGGCCAGCGCGTCGATGAGATCGCAAAGTCCCTTCTCGGCCACGATGCGCCCCACATAGAGCAGCTGCACGGGGCCGTCCGCTCGCTGTTCCCTCGGCGCTTCTTCGAGCAGGGCTGCCTGCGGCAGCGTCGTCGACACGACACGCAGAATCCGCGACACGTCCGCGCCCGAAGCCACCAGCTGCTGCTCGAGCTCCGATCCATTGACGATGCATGACCAGCGCGCGGCGAACCTGCGCTCCACGCGTCCGGTCGCTCGCGACAGCCATGCGCCTGCCCGCACGCGTAGCCCGCGGCCCCGCCGTGCCTGGCCTGCAGCATCCACCGCGGAGCGATCGGCGACGAACCAGATCACCGGCTTGAAGCGCAGCAGCCACAACAAGGGCAGCAGGATCAGATTGAGGTGCTCCGGCGCACGACAGAGAACGATGGGCGTGCGACGGCGGAGTCTGAGCAAGCGCAACAACAGCAACGGTACATTCCTGTACGCGCGCAGAAACCCTCTGCACGAGGGCAACGCCAGCAGTTCATCCTGCCCGCGCAGCGCGTAGCGAACATCCGTCTCGGTGATCTCATCCGTACCCTCGATGGGCAGTACCAGCTTCATCGAGTCAGTGCACTCGCTCGCCGCTTTCAGCCAGCGAGGAAACGAGCTCGACGCGGCGACGCCATCGCTCGTACGTCGATGCGGCTCCAGCCTGATGACGCCCAGCTTCATGGCGCTGCGCTCGCCGGGACACGAGCCGACGCGCGCGTCTCGACGAACCGGGCAATGCGCCTCGCCGCGGCGTCCGGACGATACTTTGCCTCCGCAGCAATCGCTGCTCGCCGCCGCGGCTCCGATCGTGCGGCGGACATCGCGCGCTGGATGCCTTGCGCGATGCTCGCGGGATCGTAAGCATCGACGATCCAACCTGCCTGCTCCGTGAGCTCACGCCCACCGCATTGTCGTGACGCGATCACCGGCGTGCCCAGCGCCATCGCCTCGTTGATGACGTTGGGCCATGGGTCATGCAGGCTCGGGAGGATCAGCGCATCGGCGCGACGATATTCCTCGAACACCGCGGCGCGTGCCACGAACCCCAGCATGCGCAGCTCGATGTGCTCCGGGCAGGATTCGGCAAGCCGCTGGGCAAGCGGTCCGTCGCCTGCCGTCGTGAGGTGCAACTGTCGTTGCACCTCGACCGGCAGATGATGCAGCGCCTGGATCAGGTTCTCGATGCCCTTGCGCGCGTCGTGCTTGCCCGCGAACAACAACCGAAAGCGACTGCTCTCGTGCGCATGCGCGCGCGGCTCCAACGGCGGCGGATCGAGGACTTGCGTTCCCGTGACGATGGGACCGTCGATGCCGCGCACCCGCAGCCACTGCGCGGAGCGCTCGGAGTAGCAGATGAAGCCGGCGGCTCGACGCAGAATCCGGTCGTATAGCCACGCAAAGGCGCGCGAGACCAGGCCCGGCACTTCGCCGTCTGTCCGCGGCCCGCTGTCGATATCGCCCACCCATAGGAACAACGGCACCCCATGAGCACTTGCCCAGCGTGCGATGCGCAGAATGTCGATGGCGTTCGAGCGCGTCAGCACCGAGATGATCGCATCGGGCTGCAACTGCCGCATCCGCCGGAGAACACCCGGACAGAACGTGA
The DNA here is from genome assembly GCA_023428645.1 of Pseudomonadota bacterium. Lineage (GTDB taxonomy): Bacteria > Pseudomonadota > Gammaproteobacteria > Steroidobacterales > Steroidobacteraceae > Steroidobacter. Next base: position 4,820 of record JAEYXD010000099.1, on the reverse strand, counting down.
GCGGCCGCGAGTACGCATACGCCGTCCCGCTCCGGAGCACTTCGCTTGCGTAGTCCGACGGGATGTCGGCAGCCCACTTCCGGTCCGCCGTGACCCGCGTGGCATAGAGCACGCGCAAGGGAAGCTCACGTCCGAGCTCACGAAACAACGCATGGCGATACGGTGCGACCATGTTGTGAAACAGCACGACGCTCGACAGGCTCATGTCACCGCTCCGCAAGCCTGAGTCTGGTCGCAATGGCGAACGCGAATTCGCGCAACGCGAACAGCGGCAGCGACGTGAACTGCCGCTTCAATCGCTTGCGCGGCTCCATGATCAATCTGAACAACCATTCCAGCCCGAGCCTGCGCAGGAAGGCTGGTGGATATACCGCCTCGCCGACCAGATAATCGACCGCGCCTCCCACGCCGACGTAGATCGCGGCATGCGGCACGCGCTGTCGCAGCTCACGAATCAGCAGCTCCTGCTTTGGCACGCCGAGAGCCACCAGCACCACGCAACGTTCGGGGATGGCCGGCGCCAATGCCGCCGCCGCCCGCGCCGGATCGTCGATCGTCGCCGAAGAGCCGGGCACGACGGCCACACCGGATCCCCGCAGGCGCTCTTCGAAGTGTTGCCGCACCGCTTCCTGCGCACCGATGATCATCACCTTCCAGCCTCTGATTGCGCTCGCTTCGATCAGCGCGCTCGCGAGTGCCACGCCCGTCGTGCGAGGCGGCACCAGCGCTCCCCTCATCCGTGCCGCGACCTGCACCCCCACACCATCGCACGTGCGCACGTCGCTGCTCGTCACCGCAGCGGCGTACTCCGGGTCACGCAGCAAGTTCTGATCGATTTCGGGATTCACGGTGACGATGTGCGTCGAGATGCCGGCCTGCATGCGCAAACGCGACAGCCGCACTACATCCGCCACGCTCATCGTGTGCACGCGCAGGCCTGAGCTCAATTGAAAACTGGACCGCACCAGATCGAGCCCGGTCAGCATGGATACCGTCGTTGACACTTCAGTTCTCCAGAATGTTTCGTAACTCACGCGCCACGTGGGCCGTGCTGTAGTACTCAGCCGCCTGCTCGGAGCGCAGCGGTGGCGGGCTCGTTGCACGATCGACTTCGAGAATGGTGCGGGCCAGCCTCGGCAGGTCCGCCGGTGCCGCCATGATTCCGCCCCACCGTTCGATGATTTCCGCCGTTCCCGGCAGCTCGTACACGACCGGTACGGCGCCCGCGGTCACGGCTTCGAGCACCGCGAGAGGGAACGCGTCCACTCGGGACAAATAGAGCAGGTAGCGATGGCATCCCAGCTGCGCCAGGACTTCTTGCGGGGGCACGCGACCATGCACACGAATCGCAGCCGCCAGTGCCGGCTCACGCTGCGTCACGTCGTTGAGGAAGTCCGTCATCGCCGGCTCGGCCTCTCCGAAAATGTCCAACGAGAAGTCATTGCCTTCGGCCAGCAGCATCTTCAGCAGCTCGATCATGTCGCGGATGCCCTTCTCCGCCGAGACGCGGCCGACGAATACCAACGAGCCGTGCGGGCGCTCGCGAAACGTCGCTCGCTGCGAGGTGAACGGCGGCAGCAACGTGCGCATTCGCGCAACGCGTGGAGCCCCCTCGATGGAAAAGAACTCGACCTGCTCCTGGCTCAGCACCAGGAGCAGATCCGCACGACGCAGGATTCTGTGGGTCACCCATCTGCCAATGGGGTTCGCCAGATGCCGCCACATCAAACTGCAGTGGGGAGTGACAATGAGGCGGATGCCCGGCAGCCAAGACAGCAGCGCGATGGACAGCACATCCAAGGCGTTGCCATAGTGGTACCAGACATGCGCCACTTGCCCCCCCGCGCGGCGACTGGCCTGACGTATGCGCCGCACGTTGTGCCTGTGACTGCGCCACCATCGACGCACGCCCGCGAACACGCCTTGCGGTGCCTTGAACACCGCGCTGTCCGACGCGGCGACGACCAGGGATCCCAGCCCCGTATGCGGCCACAGCTGCACCAGCCGCCGCATGAATACTTCCACGCCGCCATGGTTCTGCTGCGTGCCACCGATGGAAATATAGGTGCGCGCGCGGGTGCCGCTCACCATCTCCGTGCTCATGCGGACCTCGAGCGCGTGTCGCGCTGAACGATGACAGCCCCCAGGAGAAACCACGCGAGCGCAGTCCAGACGATGCTGTCCAGGAGCATCTGCATGACCACGCTCACGAGCATCACGCGCCGCATTCCCAACAGATAGGGGGAAGTCGACGCGGCAGCACGCGTGACGTTGCTCGCGAGGCTGAATACGACCCAACACATCGTCGCGATCAGCGGCACTCCGCCGAGCATCAGCAGATAGATCACATCCGAATCGGCGTTGAAGCCCGGCGTGTAGAACGCCGGATAACGCACCGGCGCATACTGCGCCAGGAACGGTCCGATGTCCGTCGTCGGCGCGCCGGCAAGCCACGTCTCCGGCAGCGACGACAGCGCCGCGCGATACACGTTGAAGCGGTACAGGCTGGACGATCCCACATCCCAGTCGTACAGGCTGCGCCAGCGGTTCGAAAGATCCTCGATCAACGACTCCGGCATGACGATGATGGCCACGGCGGCGAAGAGACATCCCGCGATGACGGCCGCGCGGCGCGTGGATCCATCGAGGAGCATGACCGCGACGAGGGCCAGCAACCACGGTCCTCGCGAGAGTGTTGCCAGCAGACCCAACGTTACGAGAGCCAGTCCTGCCACGTAAGGCGCGCGTGAACCGATGCGTCCGCCCCGCAGCAGTACGATGCCGGCCGCCGCGGCGATCGCATCGAAGTAGCCGAACACCGTACGGTGCTCCCAGGAAAGAAACTCGATCCTGCCCGGCAGCGGCGCGCCGTACTTCAAGAGCAGCGCGGCGCTTGCCGCGGCTGCCACCCAGAACCAGATCTTCAGCAACCGCTCGAACGCGCGCTCGTCGCGAAAAGTCAGAAAGGAGAACACGAGCACGATGACCCATGAGCAGGCACGCAGCATGGCCACGAGCCCACCCTTGACGAGCATGAGCACGATGACCGCCGCGGCGAACACGACCAGCGCTGTCGGCATGCCGCTCAGCCCGCGGCCCACCGCTGTGGCCGGTAACGCGAACAGCATCACTGAGGCTGCGATCACACCCGCGAGCAATGCGAAAAATGTTTCCGGTGCGATCGACCCAAGCGTGAGCTCGTTCGGCAATACGAACAGCATGGCCGGATACAGCAGCCAGACACGCGCTGCGAGCTCCTTCAGTGCGGGCGTTCTCATTGCACCCGTGCCGCTTGCGGCGCTCCCGCAAGAATGCGCTTCGAGAGCCGATGCAGCAGCAGATTCACACCCGCCACCGAGATTGCAATGGCCAATCCCACGCCGATGAATCCCCACCATGCACCGAACGTCACGGTGGCGAGCGCGCCCAAGACTGCGCCGGTGAGTTGAATGGCCGCCGCCTGCCGTTGATGACCGCTCATGGTGGCGAGATAGCCGACCGGCCCGCAGCACGCGGCTACGAACTGCGCCGCGCACATGGCGAGCAAGACAGGACGAGCCGCGACGAACTCCTCGCCGAACAGCTGCAGAAAGTAGGTCCCTCCCGCCGCCATGACCGCGCAGATCGCCGCTCCCGCCGACGCCGAGTAACGCGTGGCCCGCGCCAACAGTCGCCGACACTCGTGCACATTGCCCAGGTGATAGAGCGAAGCCAGGCGAGGAGCAGAAGCGAGCCCGACCGAGGTGACGGCGAATGACACGACGTCGCCGAGACGAGCCGCAACGGCCACCAGGCCGACGCCCACAGGTTCGAGCACCAGCCCCGCCAGCACGATCGGACCGCGCGCCAGTGCCACCTGCGCGATTCCGAGAACGCCGTACTCGCGGATGTCCTGCGTCCAGCGCTGAGCTTGCGCCTTGGCTGGTTCGGGCATCCCAAACGGCAGCGAGCGGAAGAACAGCACGGAGGCCAGCACGTTTGACAGCATTGCCGCGCACAGTGACGCGGATACCGCAACGAACACCGGATCGAGCGTGCCGAACAGATGCAGCAGCGCGATCGTCAATCCAGCCGTTGCAAGAGGCTTCAACACTCCCTCGGGTACCTCCGAGATCACGACCTGACTCGAGCCTCTCAATTGCCCCTGCAACACACAGCCGAAGCTCGACAGCGGGACCAGCAACGCCGCGGCCAGCACCGTTCCCGGATGCGCTGACGATGAACCCACAGCGATCCAGCCTGCGCACAACACACCGAAGAGAATGGCCAGCACGAGCACCGCTCGCCGGCTTGCGTGCATGAAGTCTGCGAGCCGCTGCTGCTCGCCGCTCGCGAGGTACTGGGCAACGAAACGCACCGCTGCCTTGTCCCAGCCCCACTTTCCGCAGGTCGCCGCAATCAGCACGCAGCTGATGACGAACGCATACACACCGTATCCTTGCGCACCGAGCAAGCGTGCCAGCAGCAGGTTCAAGGCAAAGCTTGCCGCCGCCGCGAACACCCGAGTGGCCGTCGAGCCGAGGATCGACGCCAGAAACATCGGACGCTGAGCCGCTGCTAGTGTGGTGGCGTTCATCGGATCAGCGACGAGCGGCCAGAGCCAACCAGGCCGCATCCAACTGTGGCTTGACGTCGCGCAGCCATCGCATCGCCGGCTGCTCGACACGAACAGTGACCACGTAAGCGGACGCGATCATGAAGACACTGGTGGCGGCAATCGCAAGCAGCGGATGCCAGCCCTGCGCCTCCAACCAGCGGATGCCCACGTAGCCGATGTTCTGATGCAGCAGGTACAACGGATAGGAAATCGTCCCCAGAAA
>JAEYXD010000060.1 GCA_023428645.1 Pseudomonadota bacterium | reverse complement strand
AGCGAAGACTGTCGCGCCCGTGTGCTGCAGGCCGCGAAGGTCGCCGGCGATAATTGGTACTTGCCCGATACTGGCAAGACGCAACCGGACGGAGCGACGCGCTACGACGTGCGTTGCGTTCCCGCGGGCGCCCGTGCGGCGCGCGACGTCGTCGTGACGTGTGCCGGCCAGGCGGGGCCGAACCGCTGCCGTGCTCTAGGAACGAGTACGGCCTTCGCACGATTGGACCTGGCCGCGGCGGCGATGTGTACCGCGGCCAGGTGATGTGAGCTCAGGCGGCATGGCAAAGATCACGGATACCGGCTCGATCGCATTACAGGATCACGAAGCGACGCAGGCGGTCTCGCCCCACCCCCGGCAACTGAGCGTCCTCGTCGTCGACGACGATCAGGACGTGGCGGCAATGCTCGAAGCATTGCTCGTCGCGCATGGCTATCGCGTCGTGTACGCGCGCTCGGTGTTCATGGCGAAGGAGGCGCTCGCCGAGGAGCAGTTCCAGATCGTGGTCATCGATCGCGGGCTGGAAGACGGCGACGGCATGCGCTTGTGCGCCGATATCCGCCAGCGCAACGAGCGCGCTTACGTGTACATCATCCTGCTCACGGCGCGCGACTCGCGCGAGGACGTGATCGCGGGATTGCAGGCGGGCGCAGACGATTATTTGAGCAAGAAGATCAGCGAGGCGGAGCTCATCGCGCGGCTCAATACGGCCAGCCGCATCGTTCGTCTCGAGCGCGCCTTGCGCGCAGCGCTCGCGGAGCGCTCGCAGCCCGGGCCGGAGATCGCGACGGCGTCGCAGGCGCGCGCGCGGCTGCTTGCGCGGTTGGAGCGGGATCTCGAGCACGCGTTGACGACGCAGCGTCCGCTCGCGGTGCTCGTGCTGAACATCGATGCCTTCAAGGCCGTGAACGATCGCCATGGCCACGTCGCGGGTGACGACCTGCTGCGACAACTCGCGAATCGCGTGCGCTTCGCGCTGCCGCGCGACGAGGACTGGATCGCGCGCATCGGCGGCGAGGAGTTCGCCGTCGTGCTGCCGGGCGCGGGTATCGCCACCGCGACGGACGTCGCCGAGCGGCTGCGCAGCACGGTCGCGGCGACGCCGTTTCATGTCGCCGGCACCGATGTTTCGGTCACGTTGAGTCTCGGCGTGGGCTCGCTCGAAACGTTGAGTCCCGACGAAGAGGTCGCCGCGCAGGCGCTGCTGGATCAGGCCGATCGTTACCTTTATAGAAGCAAGCTTGCCGGCCGCAATCGCGTCAGCGCGCCCGCGGCGCGGTGACCGATAGCCGCCGCGGCGCCGTGAACATCCGCGCGGCGCCGTCATGGGATGGAACCCTTCGACGTGACGATTCGTGTGCGGTCTAATGCCGCATATGGGACTGTCGGACCTCATCCGCTCATTGCGACCGAGCACCGCGCGCGCGGCGGAGTTCGACCGGCTGATGCGCGAGCACATCCCTGCGTTGTTCCGTTCCGCATACCGTTGGACCGGCACGGTCGATCAAGCGGAAGACCTCGTGCAGGAGTTGTTGACCCGGCTCTATCCGCGGCTCGACGAATTGCGGACGCTCGATCGGGTGAAGCCGTGGGCGATGCGGGTCATGTATCGGCTCTTCGTCGATCAACTGCGTCGCCAGCGCGCCTCGCCGGTGCAATTCGGGCTCGAGACCGCGGCTGCCGACGAGAGCGACCAGGAGCTGCCCTGCATCGACGACGAGCTCGAGCCTGACATGCACGTCGAGCGTCTGCTGGTGCAAGAACGCATCGCGGCCGCCTGGACACAGTTGAGCGAAGAGCATCGCATCGTTCTGTCGATGCACGACATCGAGGAATATAGTCTCGTCGAAATTGCCGCCATCACGGCGACCCCGGTCGGTACGCTGAAGTCGCGCATTCATCGTGCACGCGCAAAATTGCGCGCCCTGCTCGAAAGGGAACGCTTGGATCAGGACGTTCGTGTACGAGATGACGGTCAGCGGGTGAATCTGTGACAGCAAATCGCACATCGTTGTCGGAGGCATTGCGGCGCATGCCCGTTCCGGAGCCGCGTCCCGGGTTCGCGGATCGCGTGTTGGCGCGCGCGGTCGCTGCCGGCGAACGCGAGCGTCGCGGCGTGCTCGGCCCGTTCGGACGTTCGGAAACCTGGCTCGGCGCGGCGATCGGCGCCGCGGCTGCCGTGTTCGTGACAGTCATCATGCTGCGACCGTCCGTTCAGCCCGAGCCGGCCGCGGCCGTGACGTTGGCGGTCGACGAGGCGCGGCACATCGATGTCGTGATCGACGCCGAGCGCACGTTGGACGATGTGACGATACGACTCGCGACGACCGGTGCCGTCGAACTCGACGGCTTCGAGAATCAGCGCGAGGTCGCATGGCAGGCTCGACTCGAGCGCGGCCGCAACGTGTTGACGTTGCCGGTCGTCGCGCGCGCGGCGGGTCGAGCGGAGCTGGTCGCGGTCGTCGAGCACGATGGCCGCTCACGCAGGATCGCCGTCCATCTGGTCGTCAAGCCGCGCGACGTCGTCGAGGAGAGTGTCTAGTGCGAACTTGCTCGGTCATGACGAGGCGGACAATATGAACGCTTGCGCCCGAATCGTCGCGCTGGTGCTCGCTTGCTGCTTTTCCACTGGCGCTCTGGCGCAGGAAAAGTCGGCGGCACGCGACGATTTGGATGTGACCATGCAAATCATCGTGGATCCGAATGCCAAGACGTCGGAAGAAGTCGTTCGCCGCATTCCGCTCCCTGCGCGCGCTTCGCCTGATAAAGCTGTTCGCCCGGGCGAGGGCAAGGCTGAGTCCGGGCCGCAGCGTCAGGAGCGGGCGAGGGAAGCGCGCGAGCTCGGTCGCGATGCGTCCGAGCGCGCGAAGGAGCGCGCTCGCGAGGCGCAGCAGCAGCGAGAAGAAGCGCGCAACGCACGGAGCGATCGGCCGCGGCCGCCGAATCAAGATCGCCCTGGCGATCGACCGGGGAATGACGATCGTCCCGGCAATCGGCCAGATCCGCAGGGCCCATCGGACCGTCCAGATGCTCCGGAGCGGCCGGGTCCTCCGGGCCGCCCATCTCCGGACCGCCCAGATCCCCCAGACCGTCCAGGTCCCCCAGACCGTCCAGGCCCGCCAGAGCGTCCGTAGCAGCCGGAACATCCGCTGCACCCCGACCGCCCGAATCAGCCCCAAGGCCGCGGCTCGAGTTCTGGTCGGGATCATCGCCGTTGCCTGCGCACCGCTCCTGCGCGCGCAGGTCCCGGAGGCGCAGCAGTTATTCGAACAGGGTCGGGCCGCATTCGAGCGACAGGACTATCCGCGAGCGCTGGCCGCCTTCGAAGCCGCGCTTGCGGCGCACCTGGACGGTCCCGCCATCCACTTCAATATCGGCGTCGCGGCGTATCGTGCGGGTGCCTACGAAAGGGCTCGAGCCGCCTTCGAGCGAGCCGCGCTCACGCCGTCGATGGCGACGCTCGCCCACTACAACCTCGGGCTCGTCGCGCTCGCGCAGCACGACGAACAGCGGGCGATCGACGAGTTCGTGCGCGTATACGCGGACAGCGATGATGCCCAATTGCGTGCGCTCGCGCGCGAGCAGCTCGATTCGATCGGCTCGGCACCGCCGCCCCGACGCGACGTTGCATGGGCCGCCTATGCATCGACCGGTATCGGCTACGACGACAACGTGACGCTCACCTCGAGCGGCCAGTCGCTCGGATTCGCGCGTCGTGGCGACGTATACAGCGACACGCTGCTCGCGGCGTCGCTGCAACTGACCGACGCGTGGCGCATCGATGCGGATGCGTCCCTGCTCAAGTACCGCGAGCTGAGCGACTTCGATCAATGGGGCGTCGGGGCCGGTGCGCGCTATCGTTTCGGGCTCGCGCCCTGGACGCTCGATGTCGGCACGCAGCTCGGCACGACGTATCTCGATGGCGAGAGCTTCGATGTGCGCGAAAGCATGTACCTGCAAGGCGTCCGGATGCTCGGGAGCGACTACGTGCTGCGCGCCCGCTATCGCCTCACGCATGTCGACGGCAGCGACGACTACCCTGGTTTCGGCGGTTCGAGTCATGAGTTGACGGGGCGGCTGACGCGGCAGCTGCGGACGTGGACCGCGGGCGTGATCTATGCGTTCGAGCTGAACGACTACGACTCGGCGGCGCTCTCGGCGATGCGGCATCGCCTGGTAGCGGACGTGCGCGTGCCGTTGTCGCGAGCGTGGGCGGCACGGGCATCGCTCGCGTATCGACACAGCGACTACGAGGCCGCGGAATTCGGCGCCGAGCGGCGCATCGATGTTGGCGCCACCGCGGAGCTCAGGCTCACCGAGCGCTGGATGGTCGCGCTCCAGTACGTGTTCACCGATGCCGACGCCGATGTGCCCGCCTTCTCGTATCGGCGCAATCGCGTGTTTCTCGGCGTCGAAGCGGGCTTTTAGCGTCCTCGCAGCGCTGCAACGATGATTTCCGCCGCGCGCGCGGCGCCATCCTCCCGCGCGATCTGCTCGCCGACGCGCCGCGCATGTTCCGTGTACCGCGGATCTTGCAGGAGCAGACGCAATTCCGCGGCGACTCGCGCGGCCGTGAACCGCGGCAGCTCGACGACCCGGCCCGCACCGAGGCGCGCGACGCGGGCGGCATTGTCCGGTTGATCGACGAGATAGGGGGCAATGAGCTGCGGGCGCCCCGCGCGCAGCGCCTGCGCCGTCGTGCCGACGCCGCCGTGATGCACGTTGACCGCCGCACGCGGAAACAGCAGCGAGTACGGCGCGTACGCGCTTACGAACACGGATTGCGACGCACGGGCGGCCCAATGCTCGGCTCGTTCCGCATCGAGCACGAGCACTGCCCGTGCGCCGAGCTCCTCGACGGCGGCGAGACTCTCGCGCACGAAATCATCGGCATCGTGAATCGCGGAGGTGCCTTGCGTGAAGACGATGGGCGCCGGCCCGGCCGCGAGGAAGGCATCGAGCGCGGGCGACAACATCGGCGGGCCGCCGGCCTCGCTGTCGTAGAACGCGAAGCCGACGATCGACGTATGCGCGGGATGATCGACTTGCGGCGCGCCAAACAGCGGCGAGAACAGCGCGATCACGTGCGCGCCGCTCAATTGCCCGTCGAACAACGGATGGCCTGGCGAGGGCGGCAAGCCCACCTCGTGTCGCAGGCGCTCGATCGGACGCGCCCAGCGGCGCGCGAGCGCGCGGCCCGCAGCGAAGAACGCACGCGTCCAGCGGAGTCCGCGCGCGTAGATCCATGGCGATAGCCGCGGCAGGTTGGCGACGATCGGCGGATCGTACGCGGACATGAGGATCATCGGCTGCAGCACGATGCCGATGTGGGGCAGCCCGCGCTTATCCGCGGCGATCCGCGCACCGTACGCGGCGGACTGTGTGACGACGAGGTCGGCGTCCGCGGTGATCGCCATGATGTCCTCGTACGACTCTCGCAGGTGCGGCAGGATGACGCGCTGAATGAGGAAATCCGGACGCCGCGCGACTCGGCGCACGAGCTCGCGCTCCGGCAGACCGAGGCGTCGCGCGATGGCATCGACGTCGGGCCGCAGCGGCTGAAACTCGATGTGCTCCGCTTCCACCTTCGCGCGATAGCTCTCCGCCGCGGCGAGGACGGGCCGCACGCCGCGCGCCGCGAGCGCCATCGCCACCGCGAGCATGGGATTCAGATCGCCGTGCGTGCCGAACGTGGCGAGCACGATCTTGGCGCGACGCGCGCGCGAGCGTGGAGCGGACGATTGCATTACCGAGAATCCTACAGCAGGCCATCGCGGAACTCGCTGGCGGCGCAATCGTTGCGAGACATGAACCCCGCGGAGCAAGTGATGAGCGCCAGGTCACAGAGTGATCGAGATGCGTGGACGCCGCCTGACGCGCGCGTCCACATCGGTGCCGACGAGGCATTTCCCATCAAGCTGCTCGTGAATGGCGTCGAGCGCCGGCTGGACGTGATGCCGTGGGTCTCGTTGCTCGACGCGCTGCGCGATCGACTCGGCCTCACCGGCGCGAAGAAGGGCTGTGATCACGGCCAGTGCGGAGCGTGCACCGTGCTCGTCGATGGCATGCGCGTGAATTCTTGTCTGCGGCTCGCGGTCATGCATGACGGTGCCCGCATCACGACCGTCGAAGGTCTCGCTGAATCGCAGACATTGCACGAATTGCAACGCGCCTTCATCGAGCACGATGCATTTCAGTGCGGCTATTGCACGCCGGGGCAGCTGTGCTCCGCCGTCGCGCTGCTGCACGAAACGCCGCGGCCGAGCGCTGCCGAGATTCGCGAATGGATGAGCGGCAATCTGTGCCGCTGTGGCGCGTACCCGAACATCGTCGCGGCGATCAGGTCCGTCGCCGGGGAGCACGACTGATGCATCCGTTCTCGTTCACGCGCGCGACCGACGTACACGATGCCATTCGCGCGGTCGCGGCGGGTACGACCGCTAAATTCATCGCCGGCGGCACGAATCTCGTCGATCTGATGAAGGAGACGGTGGAGCGGCCCGAGCAGCTCGTCGACATCACGCATCTGCCGCTCAAGTCGATCGACGATACGGCGGGCGGCGGCCTGCGCATCGGCGCGCTCGCCACGAACACGGCGGTCGCGCAGGATGAGCGCGTGCGCGGCCGCTATCCGTTGCTCGCGAGCGCGATCCTGGCGGGCGCCTCGCCGCAGCTGCGCAACGCGGCGACGACCGGCGGCAATCTCTTGCAACGAACGCGCTGCTTTTATTTCTACGACGTCGGCACGCCATGCAACAAGCGCTCGCCGGGGCAAGGCTGTGGCGCAATACACGGGCGGAATCGCAATCTCGCGATTCTCGGCACGAGCGAGCACTGCATCGCCACGCATCCGTCGGATATGTGCGTAGCGCTCGCCGCGCTCGAAGCGCGCGTGCACGTCGTCGGTCCGAACGGCGAGCGTACGGTCGCGTTCGCGGACTTGCATCGCCTGCCCGGCGATCGTCCCGAGCTCGACACGACCCTGCTCGCGGACGAGCTCGTGACCGCCGTGGAGTTGCCGGCTGAAGACTTCAGCACGAACTACACCTACCTGAAGCTGCGCGATCGCCTGTCCTACGCCTTCGCGCTGGTCTCGGTCGCGGCGGCGCTGCGTCTCGACGGCGCGGAGATCGTCGCGGCGCGCGTCGCGCTCGGCGGCGTTGCGCACAAACCGTGGCGCCGCGAGGAAGCCGAACGGCAGCTCATGGGCGTGACGCCCGGAGCGGAGGTATTCGCGCGCTGCGCCGACACCTTGCTCGCCGGCGCGCGGGGCTTCGGTCACAACGATTTCAAGATCGAGCTGGCGCGTCGCGCGATCGTGCGCGCGTTGCTGCAAGCCGCGGCGGGGGCAGCGCAGTCGCACGTCGACAAGAGGATCGGTTGATGGCAACAGCGAGCAATGCGACGACCGCGGCATCCCGTGCTTCTCATATCGGCAGCGCGACCAGTCGCATCGACGGCGTCGCGAAGGTCACCGGCGCGGCGAAATACATTGCGGAGTTCGCGGCCCCGGAGCTGCTGCACGGTTGCGTCGTGAACAGCACGATTGCGAAGGGCCGCATCGAGGCTATCGACACGGCGCGAGCACGCGCCGTACGAGGCGTCGTCGCGGTGCTGACGCATGAGAATCGCCCGACGATCGCCTGGAACAAGCGCAAGTACACCGACGACGACGCACCGTCGGGCAGGCCGTTTCGACCGCTCGGCGACGCGAAGATCGTCTACAGCGGGCAGCCCGTCGCGCTCGTCGTCGCTCAGGATTTCGAGACCGCGCGCTATGCGGCGTCGCTCGTCGAGGTGCGCTATTCGCAAGCGTCACACGCGACGGACCTGCTCGCCGAACGCGAGCGGGCGTTCTATCCGAACAAGTCGGGGAACGAAGCGCCCACGCGAGGCGATGTCGACGCCGGTCTGGCGCAGGCCGCGGTGAGGCATCGCGGCGAGTACCGCATCGCGATCGAGCACCACAACCCGATGGAGCCGCACGCGGCGACCGTCGTATGGGAAGGGGACGGCAAGATCACGGTACACGACAAGACGCAGGGGGCGATGAATACGCATCGCTATGTCTGCGGCGTGTTCGGTTTCAAGGACGAGGATGTACGTGTCGAAGCGCCGTTCGTCGGCGGCGCGTTCGGCTCCGGGCTGCGGCCGCAGTATTCGCTATTCCTGGCCGTGCTGGCCGCGAAGGCGCTCGAGCGCTCGGTGCGGGTCGTCTTGAGCCGCGAGCAGATGTTCACTTTCGGTTATCGGCCCGATGACTTGCAGACGATCGAGATCGGCGCGCGCGCGGACGGCACGCTGACGGCGATCAAGCACGCGTCGATCCAGAATACGTCGCAGTTCGAGGACTACACCGAGACCATCGTGGATTGGAGCGGGCTGTTGTATGCGTGCCCGAACGTCGCGTGCGACCACAAGCTTGCGCGGCTGGATTTGTACACGCCGATCGACATGCGCGCGCCCGGCGCGGCGACCGGCGTGAATGCGTTCGAGATCGCGATCGACGAGCTGGCGTACGCGTTGCGCATGGATCCGTTGGCGCTGCGCCTCAAGAATTACGCGGACTTCGACCAGAACGAGGACAAGCCCTTCACCAGCAAGGCGCTGCGCGATGCGTATGCGCAGGGCGCCGAGCGGTTCGGCTGGGCGTCGCGCCCGCTCGAGCCTCGCTCGATGCGCGACGCGCGTGAGCTCGTCGGCTGGGGCATGGCGACAGGCGTGTGGGAGGCGATGCAAAGGAAGGCGCAGGCGCGCGCCACGCTGTTGTCGGACGGTCGGCTCGAGATCGCGACCGCGAGTGCTGATATCGGCACCGGCACCTACACGATCCTGGCGCAGATCGCCGCGGATTGTCTGGGGCTGCCGCTCGCGGCGGTGTCCGTGAAGCTCGGCGATTCGACGCTGCCGAAGGCGCCGCTGCAAGGCGGCTCGTTCACGGCGGCGTCGGTCGGCTCGGCGGTGCAAGCGGCTTGCGAGGCGCTGCAGAAGGCGGTGCTCGCGCAGGCGCGGTCGCTCGGCGACTCGCCGCTCGGCAAGGTGCGGGCGAGCGCGGTCAGGTTCGAGCACGGCGATGTCGTATCGACGCGCGATGCGAGCAAGCGGCTGTCGTTGCGCGACATCGTGGCGAGCTCAGGCCGCCCGGCGATCGTCGTGGAAGCAGCGGCGGCGCCGAGCGCGGTGGAGCAGAGGCGGCGCGCCAGCTACACGCATGGCGCGGTATTCGTCGAAGTGAAGGTGGATGAGGAATTGGGCCAGGTGCGCGTGACTCGGATCGTGAGCGCGATCGCGGCCGGCCGCATTCTGAATCCCAAGACGGCGCGCAGCCAGATCATCGGCGGCATCGTGTTCGGGATCGGCATGGCGCTCACGGAAGAGAGCATGCTCGATCATCGCCTGGGGCGCTTCATGAATCACAACTACGCGGAGTACCACGTGCCGACGCACGCGGACGTGCCGGATATCGATGTGATCTTCGTCGACGAACGCGACCAGCACATCAATCCGCTGGGAGCGAAGGGCCTGGGCGAAGTCGGCGTCGTTGGTACGGCGGCGGCGATCGCGAACGCGGTCTATCACGCGACCGGGCGACGAATTCGGGAGCTGCCGTTGACGGTGGACAAGCTCCTCTGACGATTCTCGAGGACGAGGACGCGGCGTCAGGTCTTCGCGACGTCAGCGGTCGCCGCTGCCGCGTCGCTCTTCCGCGCGCGCGCCCGACAAGATCCCCGCGAGGCTCGAGTTGCCTTCGTGGCACGCGTACTCGTAGATTTTCTCATCGGTGCGCCGCAACGGTATCGAGAACGTCCACGGCCGCGTCCACGTCTGCGGATCATCGATCGTCACTTCGTAGTTCAGCGTGTCGGGTCCGATCCGCTGGTAGCGCTCGGTGATCACGAGCTTGTCGGACGCGCCGCGAAAACCGCTCGTGAAATGCTTCGTCCGCACGACGAGCGTGTCGCCATCCCAGTGGCCTCGCGAGCTGCCGAGCCAGCTGTGCAAGGCGGCCGGCGGATGCGGGCGGCCGTCGAGCGGAATGATTCGCGCGTCGTGGATCTTCTCCGCGTGGATCATCACGTGGTCGGGTGTCTGCACGATCTCGTAATAGCTGTTGTAGCCCGCGAGCAGATCGGGGACGCCGTACGTGATGCAGCGCTCGGCGAGCGAGCGGCCCTCCGGGCCGTCATTCGAACGAACGCCGCGCCGCGGCCGCTCGGCCGCACCCGGTACGAGCGCCGGAATGCGTCCATCCGCTGGATCGGAAATGAGGGAGGTCCGATTGTCGAATTCGCGTTCGACGAGCCAGAAGGCGTTGTAGTTGCCAGTGGCGACATCGAACGATGTCGGCTTGTAGGTCTGCACGTCCGAGAGCACCGCCTCGAACACCCCATCGCCGAAGGCGGCATCACCGTCGCCGGCAAAGATCTCCGCGTAGCGTTTGCGCAGCGCCTGCACCTCGTCGTCCGTCAGGAATGCCCGGCCTTCGAGCATCTTCGGCCGCTCGAGCGGCGTCGCGTTGTTGTTGGCCCAGACGCCCTGGAAATCAGGCTTGCCATCGGCCGTGCGAGGCGGGGAATACGGCCGCGATCTGGCGGTGTCGGCTGCTTGCGCGGTCGCGCCCAGCAACAGCACGAGGACGGTCGGGGCCCATAATCCTTGCATGTCTCCCCCTTTTCTCGGCGCCGCCGCTGGCGCTCATTCGAGCAATGCGATACCCGTGAGTGCTCCTTGACCCGTCAGCAGCAGCCGCGGCTGCCTGCCGTTCAGCGTCGCCGTGCCGAGCACGCCTCCGAGCGACGTGTAGTAAAGACGATCGCGGCGCGTGTCGAGCGCGATGCCGATCGCCTCGCCGACGTTGCTCACGATGATCTCGCGGTCTTCGCGATTCGCGGGATCGTACTTCGCGGGCGGATCGAGCGGGGCGCGCGAGATCGTGTTGTCACCGCGGTCGGTCCAGTAAAGCAGGCGCGTGTCGTTGTCGATATCGAGATCGATCGGCTCGGGCAGATTCGCGAACAACACCTCGATGTCGGTGCGCGTCGCGGCGGTCGCGCCCGCCGGCATTTGCAGGTTGGCGCGCTTGATCGTGCCGCGCCGCGCGTTGTCGCCGCCCTTCTGCGTCCAATAGAGCTTGCCGCCATGCGGGTCGATCGCGATGCCGACACACCACCGTGCCGGATCCTTGCGATCCGCATCGCCGGAGCCGGCGACGATCAGGGTTTCGATGTTCGAGCCGTCGAAGTTCGCGCGCATGACGCGCATGCCTTCGCGGTCCGCCCAGTAGAGCTTGCGATTCGTGGTGTCGAGCTTGAGCTGCTTCGGTGTGTACGTGCCGCCGATCGGCACGATCGTCTTGACGTTGTTGCCGTCCAGGTCCGAGCGCATGATCGAGCCGTCGTCGGCCGATACCTTGCCCATCGTCGTCCAATAGAGATGCCCGGCGTCGGCATCGATCGCGATGCCGTCCGGTCCGACGCCGGCGGTTTCCAGCTTCACGATCGTGTGAGGCTCTTTGCCGTGCGTCGAGGTGCGCACGACGCCGCCGCGCAGATTGAGATAGAACAGTGCCGGCCGCGACTCGTCGACCCGCAGCTGCTTGGCCTCGGGCCTGTCGCCCGCGCCACACACGCAAGCGCTCAGGCATGCGATCAATGCGAGCGGCCATTTCGAGAGTGTCGGCATGTGCGGCGGCCTCATGGTAGGCAACGACTATGACACCGGTGCGCATGAGCGGGAACGCGCTTGGCGATCACTGGCAAATCTTTGCAAGCATCGCGCGCGGTAACCGACGGCCCCGGTCGAGCGCGCTGCGCAGTGGCGGGCTCGTGTGTCTCGCCGCCGTTCGCGCTGCGTTTGCCGACTGATTGCAGTGCATCGAGAAATGCCCGTGCACCCTGCAGTCGCGCTTTCAGGTCGTCGCGAGCGCGTGCCCTGATCAGGTGCGCGCGTCGAAGGCGCCAGCGCCGCCCGGAGTTGATTGCACAACTGCTCGTCCCGGTCCGCGGAACGAGTGCAATCAGGAGTGTGATGAGTCGACGCTCGTCGCGTCGAAGAAGGAAGCATCCAGCGGCTTGTGGCGCAGAATCTCCTCGCGCGTGAGGCCGCGTAGCTCGTGCGGGAATACCAGCCACTGGTCGGAGGTGCGTACGTAGTAGTCGGGCGTCAATCGGCTGCGGTTCTGCTGGGGCTTGTAGTACACGGTCGCGATGCGAATCTGGTCGGGGAGATTGCGTTTGCAGCGGCGTGCGAGCTCGTCGATCACGGCTTCGAGGCTGCGGCCAGAATCGAAGACGTCGTCGATCAGCAGCAGCCGGTCGTCGTACGTGAGCTGCGAGACGAGATAGTCGAGCGCATGCACGCGGACGTTGCGCGCCCGCTGATCGACGCCCGTGTAGTACGAGGTGCGGATCGCGATGTGGTTGCAGTCGATGCCGTGATACTCGAGCACTTCCTGGACCGTGATGCCGATCGGCGCGCCGCCGCGCCACACGCCGACCAGAAACGAAGGCTTGAAACCGCTGCGGACGATGTTCACACCGAGCTGCAACGAGTCGCGCAGCAGCGATTCCGCGGAGACGAAGGTCTTGTCGATGGCGTCGGACATGGCGGGACGATACACGTGTGTGGTCGGCGCGCAAGCCGGTGCTGCGGTTCATATGCCGATGCACAAGGGCGCGCATTGCCTCTACCATGCGTCGCGATTTTCCTTGCTTCACCATCATGCCACGTCGAACCGGCAGCGCCGATCTTCCCTTGCACGGTGGTCACGTGCCCCCGTGGCTCGCGACCCGCATGGCCGCCCTTGGCCGCGTGATCGTCGAGGCGATCGTCCATCACTATGGGCGCGATGAGGTGCTGCGGCGTCTCGCGCATCCATTCTGGTTCCAATCGTTCGGCGCGGTCATGGGCATGGATTGGCATTCCTCCGGGATCACGACGAGCGTGCTCGGCGCGTTGAAACGCGGCTTGGCGCCGCTCCAGCACGAGCTGGGCATCTACGTGTGCGGCGGGAAGGGCGCGCAGTCGCGCAAGACGCCGCTGGAGCTGACGGCGATCGGCGAGCGCACCGGGCTCGATGCCGCGCCGCTGACGCATGCAAGCAAGCTCGTCGCGAAAGTGGACAGCGCGGCCGTGCAAGACGGGTACGAGCTGTACCTGCATGGCTTCATCGTGACGGCCGAGGGTCGCTGGTGCGTCGTGCAGCAGGGCATGAGCGAGGCGCGCCGCGAAGCGCGCCGGTATCACTGGCTGTCGGAGCATCTCGAGAGCTTTCTCGATTCGCCGCACACGGGCATCGCCGGCCGCAATCGCGGCGCCATCATCAATCTCGCCGACAAGCGAGCCGTGCGCAATCGACTCGCCGGACTCGAGCTCGTGCAGCGCGGCCCGGACCGCACGATCGAGGTGCTGCGTCGGCTGCGCGATTCGAGCAACGCGGCGCTCAGCCTGTTTCCGGAAACCGAGCCGCACGCCGCGGAGCCGCTGCCCCATCTGCAATTGCCCGCGCATCACGAGGTGCGGGCCTCCGACGTCATGCTGCGACGCTTGCACGGAGTGCTCGCGGCCGCCGCTGATCGCGGCCCTCGGGACTTCGCCGAGCTGCTGATGACGCCGGGCGTGGGCGCGCGCACGGTCGCATCGCTCGCGCTCGTGGCCGAAGTGCTGCATGGGACGCCCGCGCGCTTTGCCGATCCCGCTCGATTCGCGCTCGCGCACGGCGGCAAGGACGGCCATCCGTTTCCGGTGCCGCTCAAGGTCTACGATGAAACGATTCGCGTGCTGAAGCATGCCGTGGACCGCGCGAAGCTCGGCAATGACGACCGGCTGGCCGCGCTTCGTCGGCTCGATGCTCAAGCGAAAGCGCTGGAGCGAACCGCGAGCGGCCCGAGCTTCGACGAGTTCATCGCGCGCGAACGCGAGCATGCCGCCGAGTACGGCGGCCGAACCGTCTTCTCGGGGCCGCGACCGCCGCGCGATCGAGACTAGTGCGACCGTTCGGGTCGCTCGCGCATCTTTGTCCATACGGAACAGAGGTGAGCTCATGAAAAGAATGGCATGGTTATCGTTCGCAATGATCGTGTCCGTCGCGGCGGCCGACGTGCGCACGGATGTGCAGGGCATCGCGGCAACGATCGAAGCAAATTTCTACGACGCACGGCGGGCGGCGGCGATCGCCAATGATCTGCGGGCGAGCGCGCGGGCCGGCGAGCTGGACCGATTCACCGAGCGTGCCGACTTGGCAAGCGAGCTGACCCAGCGGCTGCGAAGGCTCGATGGCCACTTCAGCGTCGCATGGCAGCCGCGCGAATCACGGGTGCCTGCATCGCGCCCGGCGCCGCTGGCCGAGAGTCGCACGAATCATGGCTTTCAGCGGCTCGAGCGCCTGCCCGCCAACATCGGCTACCTCGAGCTCACCTACGAGGCCGACATCGATTTCGCGCGCGCCGATGCGCCCGCGCGCCTGGCGGCCGATGCCGCGCTCGCGATGCTGCACGATGCCGATGCCGTCATTCTCGATCTGCGCCGCAATGGGGGCGGCGCGCCGTCGATGGTGGGTTACCTCGTGAGCGCTTTCGTCGAGCCGAAGGCTGAGGTCTACAACACGTTTCATTCGCGCGCGGGGCAGATCAGCGAGCGGCCCGCGGCGAGCTATGCAACGCCGATGCTTGCCGTCCCGCTGTTTATCGTGACGAGCGGCCGCACCGGATCCGCCGGCGAGGCGATCGCATTCACGCTGCAAGCGGCGCAGCGTGCGCGTGTCGTCGGCGAGCGCAGTGCCGGTGCGGCCAATCCCGGCGCGGCGTTCGCCACGCCGGAAGGCTTCAGCGTATTCATCGCGACAGGCTCGCCGCGCAATCCCATCAATGGGCGCAACTGGGAAGGCGAGGGTGTGCGGCCGGACGTCGAAGTCGTTGCCGAAGCCGCTTTGGGGCGTGCGCAGGAGCTGGCGCTGGAGGCGGTGCTCAAAGGTTCGATCGCGGGAGCCGCGCGCACCGATGCGCAGTGGGCGCTCGAGGCGCTGCGCGCGCGCTCGCGAGCGGCATCGCCGCCCGCGGCGGACGTCGTCGGCACCTTCGGCTCGTATTCGCTCGCGATCGACAACGGCGCGCTGTACGTGAGGCGCGCCCGCTGGCCCGCGATGCGGCTGCAGCCGATCACCGCGGAGCTGTATTTCTTCGATGAAGATCCCTCGCGACGCGTCTCGATCGAGCGCGAGCACGGCAAGGTCGTCGCGATCGAGATGCGCAGTGCCGATGGCGGCAGACAGCGCCTGCCCAAGCAGCCCTGACCGTCTCAGAGCCGGAGCGTGATGCTCACCGGGCAATGGTCGCTGCCCATCACCTGCGGATGGATTTCCGCCGCGGCAATCTTGGGGCCGAGCGCCTGCGAGACCAGGAAATAATCGATTCTCCATCCCACGTTCCTGGCGCGGGCGTTCGAGAAATTGCTCCACCACGAGTAGTGGCCGCCGTCCTTCGTGAAGAGACGGAACGTGTCGATGAAGCCCGCGTCCAGGAAGTTCTGGAAACCTTCGCGCTCCTCGTTGGTGAAGCCCTTCTTGCCGCGGTTCGGCTTGGGGTTCGCCAGGTCGATCTCGGTGTGCGCGACGTTCAGGTCACCACAGAAGATCACCGGCTTCTTTTGTTCGAGCTGTTTGCAATACGCGAGGAATGCCGGGTCCCAATGCTTGTGGCGCAACGGCAGCCGGCTGAGATCGTCTTTCGCGTTCGGCGTGTACACCGTCACGACATAGAACGGCTCGAATTCCGCCGTGATGACCCGGCCTTCTTCGCCGGCATCGCGCTGCAGCTCATCCGCGAACTTGAAGCGCTTCGCGAACGCGTCCGGAAAGCCATTGATCACGTTCAGCGGTTCGCGCTTCGCGAAGATCGCCGTGCCGGAATAGCCCTTCTTGACCGCGGAGTTCCAGTACTCGTGATAGCCCGGCAGGTCGATCTCGATCTGGCCACGCTCCGCCTTCGTTTCCTGCAGGCAGAGGATGTCGGGGTCGTGTTCCTTCAAGAACGGATGGAACACGTTCTTCTTGAGTACGGCGCGAATGCCGTTGACGTTCCAGGAATAGAGCTTCATGAGTGCTTCGCTGCGATCGCGGGTCCGGTAGCAGACCAAACGCTCGCGCGATGCGCAAGGGAGCGCACGGATGAAGATCGATATCGAGGTGACGGCGAGCAGGACGAGGCGGAAGGCGTAAGCGGGCGCGCCGTCGGTTCAGCTTGATTTCGCCGGCATTTCGGCGGCGCTCGCCTTGGCGCGCCGACTCCGTGCTCGCGACACCGAATGTCGATTCGGCGCCGGCCCGGTCGATTGGCGCACGGTCAACGACGATGGAATGACATGCGCATCGGTAGGGACACGCGACCCGCGCAAATGTTCGAGCAGCAGCTTGGCCGCGGCCGCGGCCATCGCCGGAATGGGCTGCCGGATCGTCGTGAGCGCCGGCCACACCTGGCTCGCGAGCGGCGCATCGTCGAAGCCGACGACCGAAACGTCCTCGGGCACCGCCAATCCGAGTTGATGCGCCACCGCGAGCACGCCCGCCGCCATTTCGTCGTTCGCGGCGAACAGCGCCGTCGGCCGTTTGTCTTGCCGCAGCTGCAGCAGCGGCCGCGCCGCTTGCAGTCCCGACGTGAAGGAGTTGTAGCCTTGGACGATCAGCTTCTTGTCGATCTTGAGACCGCACGCCCGCATGCCATCCTCGAAGCCCTTGTAGCGAGCCGCGATCGCCGCGTGATCGGGGTTGCCGAGGATAAATGCGATCCGCGTATGGCCGAGCGTGACGAGCTGCTCCGTCATTTGCGCGCAGCTGTCGCGATCGTTCGTGTACACGCTGCGGCGATTGTCCGTGTGCTCGGCGGGCGCGATGCGCACATAGGGGATGCGCTGCTTGTCGAGCTCGGTGATCAGGCGCTCCTGATCCGATAACGGCGGCGTCAGAATGACGCCGTCGGCATGCGAGTGTCGAATGTCGCGCGCAACATCGTCGGGCAGCGTCGCTGAGCGGTAGTCGCAGGGCTGCATCACGACTTGATACAGCGCGGCGCGACACGCATCGAGCACGCCGCCGAGCACGCTCGTCGCGTAGTACTCGCACGACATGTCGTACAGCAGGCTCACGAGATACGAGCGGCTGCCGCCGAGGCTGCGCGCGGACGGGTTCGGGTGATAGTCGAGCTTGCGAATGGCCTTCAAGACGCGCTCACGCGTCGCTGCCGTCACCGCGGCTTCATTGTTGATGACGCGCGATACCGTCTTGATCGAGACATCGGCTTCCGCCGCTACGTCGTGAATGGTCGCATTCGCCATGGAGGCTCTTATATGTCAACGCGAAACCATAGGCAAAGCGGCCCGCCGGCACTGGGGCCGATGACAGGTCATCGGGCGCGGATCGGCACCAGCGCCGCGGCGCCGAGCAGGGCGATCGTCCCGGCAATGACGTACATCGTGGCGTAGCTGCCTTGCGCCACGAGCAGAATCGCCGCGCCGGCCAGCGGCGCAACGATCTGCGGCAGGGTATTCGTGATGTTGAGAATGCCCAGATCCTTGGCGGCGTCGTGCCGCGGATCGGGCAGCACATCCGTGACGAGCGCCAGATCCACCGCGAAATACATGCCGTGAGCCACCGACGCGAGCGCGAGCCCGACGAGAAAGGATTCGAACGACGCAGCCGAGGCGATCCACCACAGCCCGAGCGTGTAGCTCGCCGCGCCTAACAGCACGAACGGCTTGCGCCGCCGCAGGCGGTCCGAAAGGCGTCCGAACGTCAGGCTCGCGGCGATCACGAGGAGCGACTGCAGCAGCATAGAGCGAAACATCAGCGCGGGCACATCGCTAACCGGACGCTGCAGCGTATGAATGAGAAACAGCGGTTGATAGCTGGTCAGGAACGCGGTGCCGATGCCGAGCAGCAAGCGGCTCGACCATGCGCACCAGAAGTCCCGGTGCGCGGCGAGTTCGATGCGAAATGCGCGGCGCTCACGCGGTGGCGGCCGCGTCACGAGGCGCCGATCGCGCAAGATTGCGACGAGCGCCAGGACGGCCGCCGTGCCGAGCGCCGCGGGCAGCATGAACGCGAGCAAGATGGACCCGGCGGCCTGCACGAGGTACGCGCCGATGAGCTGTCCGAGCGGCATGCAAATGCCGAGGATGCCCGCGACGGTGCCGCGCTGTTGCGCAGGAATTTGATCCGCGAGCAACGCGACGATGCCCGCGAGCGCGGCATTGAAGGCGAACTGGGCGAGGCACCAGCCAATGAGCAGGATCGTGACCGTCGGCGCCGTCGCGACGATCGACAATGCAACACAACCGCCGAGCATGCCCGCGACGATCCACGGCTTGCGCATCCCGAAGCGCGAGGTCGTGCGATCGCTCAGGTGACCGAACAGCGGCCCGGCAAGCAGCGCGCACGTTGCGCCGCTGGACAGGATCGTCGCGAGCTGCCGTGGGGCGTCGGCCGGCTCGAGCGCGCTGACCCGCAGCGCGATCGTCACGATGACCGGCGTCAGGAGCGCGATCCAGATACCCGTGTACGCGAGCGCATAGATCGCGATGAACGCCCAACTCGCGTATTCGGTCGCGGTCTCGTCGCGCGATGAGTGCATCGAGCACACAGCCTGTTGCGTCGGAAGCCGCAGTGTATTGCAGTCGTCGCTCGTTGTGAGTTTCGAGCGCGCGGCGCATGAAGCGCCGGCCGGACGCGGCTCAAAAGCAGGCGGTTCCGTCGCGAAGGCTCGCGCGTCAGGTCCGATCGCCGCTGCCGTACACGTCCTTCGGTAGTGCCACTTCGCCCTTCGAGGTGAACCGCACGCTCTTGAACAGCGGTCCCGCGAGCTTGCCTCTGAGCTCGTATTCGATCTTTTCAGGATTCGAGCCGGCGATGGCCGCCGCGCTGCGTAGCGCGCGCAGCGCTGAAACGCTGACCGGCACCTCGATCACTTGTTCGCCGAAACGCGGCACGGTGCCCGATGCGTCGCTCACGCCGCTCGCGAAAGTGCGGCCCTCCACCTCCATCGCGATGGAGATACCGTCATAGGCGATCGGCGCATCGCTGGGATTCTGCACGCGGAGCTTCACGAGCATGCGCAGCTCGAGCCCCTGGCCTTGCAGCGGCTCGACGCCCACGACGTACACTTCCACGGGATCGCGCTGCTGCAGGTTGGCGCATGCGATGATCCATGAGCTGATGATCAGCAGTACGATACCGCGCGCAACGCGGACAGGCCGCTTGTCGATGTTCATGCGAGTGAACGGCTCACGCGGGCCGAAGTTTCCGCGCCTGCGCAACGGGTTCGCGCAGCTCGACGATGCCGGCGCGTTGCGCCGCCATGCCGATCTGCGCGACGTTTCTCAAGCCGTTCGCCTTGCGTACGGCGAGCAGATGATTCGACACGACCGCGGGCACCACGCCCAGACGGCGCGCGATCTGTTTCGTGTTCAGGCCTTCGCACAACAAGGTGACGACTTCGCGTTGTCGATTCGTGAGACTCACGGCAGCTCTCCCACTCGGCGGCTCGATTCTAGCGGGGCGCCGCGAGAACGATGGCCGCGCCGATCAGACACACGCTCGCGCCGGTCAGATCCCAGCGATCCGGCCGAACTCCTTCCGCGAGCCACATCCACGCGAGCGACGCGACGATGTACACGCCTCCATACGCGGCGAACGCGCGGCCCGCGGTCGGTGTCTGCACGAGCGTGAGCAGATACGCGAACGCGACCAATGCCAGCATGGCCGGCTCCAGCCACCAAGCGGATTTTCCGAGCCGCAGCCAGGCCCAGAAGCCGAAGCAGCCGGCAATCTCCGCCAGGGCGGCGGCCAGATAAACGACCGGGGTGTATTGCATTGAAGAGTCGGATCTCGCTGCTGTAATGCCCGCTGTAGTGCGT
>JAEYXD010000070.1 GCA_023428645.1 Pseudomonadota bacterium | reverse complement strand
GTCATCAACACCTGGATCTCGCCTTCGTGCTCGCGCAGCACGATCATCGTGGCGGCGTGTCGCGGCGGCCGGATCGGTTGAGCCACGGCGGCGTCGTTCATCGGAGAAGGTCTCGCAAGCACGCCAGCGCCGCGCGCGATGCGGTGCTCATCGTCGCGGCACCAGGCCCTGGTGCAAAGAGCGCGGAGCGATGCACGCTCACCTAACACTCTCCCGCAAGCGGGCAAGAGCGGAACGAGTTCAGAGCACGATCACCGTCCGGATCGACTCGCCGCGCTTCATCAGCTCGAAGCCTTCGCCGATTCGCTCGAGCGGCAGCTTGTGCGTGATCAGCGAATCCAGCTCGATCTTCTTGTCGACGTACCAATCGACGATCTCCGGCAGCTTGCCGACCTGCGCGCCGCCCATGTACGCACCCGTCCAGCGCCGCCCCATGAACAAGTTGCCGGGCGCGGTCGTGATCTCGGCCCCATGCGGCGCAACGCCGATCACGAAACTCATGCCCCACGCTGGATTCGTGCATTCGAGCGCCACGCGCATCACTTGCGGAATGCCGATGCACTCGAAGCTGAAGTCCGCGCCGCCATTCGTGAGCTTCATCAGATGCGGCACGATCTTGTCGACGTCGGACGGATTCACGAACTCCGTCGCGCCGAACTTGCGCGCGACCGCCTCCTTCGCGGGATTGGTATCGACACCGATGATCTGCCGCGCGCCCGCGAGCTTCGCGCCTTGCACGACGTTGAGACCGATGCCGCCGAGACCGAACACGACGACCGAATTGCCCGGCTGAATCTTCGCGGCGTACAGCGCCGCGGCGAGGCCGGTCGTCGCACCGCAGCCGATGTAGCAGATCGTGTCGAGATTCGCGTCTTCGCGCACCTTCGCGATCGTGTCGACCGGCAGCACCGTGTAGTCCGCGAACGTGCCGAGGCCCCACAGTTGCGAGACCCGCTTGCCGTTCAACGAGAAGCGGCTCTCGCGCGGCCGCAAGCGCGTGAACGCTTCCTTGCAGAGGTTCGTCTTGTTCGACGTGCAGTACTGGCACTTTCCACAATGTGGAATGAGGAACGGAATGACGTGATCGCCCGGCTTGAACTGCGTGACGCCGGGGCCGCATTCGACGACGACGCCGGCGGCTTCGTGGCCGAGAATCGCAGGGAATTCCCAGGGGGTTTTGCCCTCGTATACGTGCAGATCGGAGTGACAGAGCCCGGTCGACTTGACGTCGATCAGCACCTCGCCCTCGCGCGGTCCTTCGAGTTGAACGGTTTCGATCGTGAACGGCTGATTCGGGCCATGCAGTACTGCTGCGCGAACGTTCAAGGGCACGGGATGCTCCTGGCAAGATGACGTTGCTGCTCTTGCGCTTCCTGTGCTCGCAGCAGGCGGGCTTTCCTGCCCGACGAGAGCGCGACTCTACGTGATGCGAGGGGGCGCGGTGAAGCGGCGGGCTGGCGGGTTTTGCAGGATCAGGCAAGGCGGTACGAGTCTTGCGCAACTCGCACGGCGGCCCTCGGTGCAGAATGTCGCAACACTACAGGTGTTTTCGCGGTCTAGAATGCCGCGTCCTGTTCCCCCGTAGCCGTCGCCGGAAGCCAGCCACGAGGTCATGCCAATGATCACTCTCGATATCAACGGTCAACAATTCGCCACCGAAGCGGATCCAGAAACGCCAGTGCTGTGGGTGCTGCGCGACCACTTCGGTCTGACAGGCAGCAAATACGGTTGCGGCAAGGCGCTGTGCGGCGCTTGCACGATCCTCATGGACGGCCAGCCGATGCGCAGTTGCGTGCTGCCCGTGAGCGCCGCGGCGAACGCGAAAATCACGACGATCGAAGGTGTCGGCGAATCCGCGATCGGCAAGGCGCTGCAGGAAGCCTGGGTCGCCGAAAGCGTCGCGCAATGCGGCTACTGCCAATCCGGCCAGATCATGAGCGCGACGGCCTTGCTCGCGGCGAACAAACGCCCGACGGATGCGGACATCGACGCCGCGATGTCCGGGAACGTGTGCCGCTGCGCGACGTACGTTCGCATTCGCACCGCGATCAAACGCGCCGCCGGCACGCTCGCTTGAAGGAGAACGTGATGAGCACCACCACAGACACTTTGTTCGATGCCAATCGCCGTGATGTCCTGAAAGCGGGCGCCGCGCTCACCGTCGCGATGTACTTGCCGACGAACGCGCGCGCGACGGCGAACAAGCCCGCGGCCGGGCCGACGCTCGCGCCGAACGCGTTCGTGCGCATCGGCAGCGACGGCCTCGTGACCGTGTATGCGAAACACCTCGAGATGGGGCAGGGCGTGTACAGCGGTCTTGCGACGATCGTCGCCGAGGAACTCGACGCCGACTGGAATCAAATGCGCGTTGAGGGCGCGCCCGCCGATGCGAAGCTCTACAACAATTTCGCGTTCGGCCCGATGCAAGGCACGGGCGGCAGCACCTCCATCGCGAATTCGTGGGATCAGCTGCGCAAGGCCGGTGCGACCGCGCGCACGCTCCTCGTGACCGCAGCCGCGCGTCGCTGGAAAGTGCCCGCCGCCGAAATCTCGGTGACGTCTGGCACCGTCGAGCACGCGGCGTCCGGGCGCAAGGCGCAATTCGGCGAGCTCGTCGCCGACGCGGCGAAGCTGCCGGTGCCGAGCGACGTCAAGCTCAAGGATCCCGCGAAGTTCACGCTGATCGGCAAGGACACGACGCGCGTCGACGCGCGCGAGAAGTCGAACGGCACCGCCTTGTTCACGCAGGACGTGCGCCTGCCCGGCATGCTGACGGCGGCGGTCGTGCATCCGCCGCGCTTCGGCGCGAAGCTGAAGAGCTTCGATGGCTCGAAGGCGCAGGCGATCAAGGGCGTGCAGCGCGTCGTCGCCTTCGTAACGCCGGTGCGATCAGGCGTCGCCGTGCTCGCGAACGACTTCTGGACCGCAAAGCGCGGCGCCGAAGCCGTCGTCGCCGAATGGGACGAATCGGCTGCCTTCACGCGCAGCTCCGCCGAGCTGTTCGCGGAATACCGCGAGCTCACGAAACAAGCAGGCAAGTCGGCGAAGAAGGTCGGCGATACCGAGCGAGCCTTTGCATCGGCGGCGCGCACCCTGGAGGCGACGTACGAGTTTCCGTATCTCGCCCACGCCTCGATGGAGCCGCTCAATTGCGTCGTGCGCATCGGCGCGAAGGACTGTGAGGTCTGGAACGGCGAGCAATTCCAGACGGTCGATCAGATGATGATCGCGGGGGTCGTGGGCCTGCCGCCCTCGCAGGTGCAGCTGCATCAGCTGTATGCCGGCGGCAGCTTCGGTCGTCGCGCGAATCCAGCAGCGGACTATCTCGTCGAGGCGGCCGCGATCGCGAAGGCCGCGGGCGTCAATGTGCCGGTGAAGATGGTGTGGACGCGCGAGCAGGACACGCGGGCCGGCTTCTATCGTCCGATGTACGTGCACGCGTTGAAGGCGGGTCTCGACGCGAACGGCAAGCTCATTGCCTGGCAGCATCGTATCGTCGGTCAATCGATCATGGGTGGCTCGAGCGTGTTCGGCAAGCCGCCCGAGATCGATCCCACCTCGGTAGAAGGGGCATCGAACTTGCCCTATGACATTCCGAATCTCGCGGTCGAGCTGCACACGACGAAGCTGGGCGTGCCGGTGCAGTGGTGGCGCTCGGTCGGCTCGACACATACGGCGTTCGCAACCGAATGCTTCCTCGACGACATCGCCCGCGCGACGAAGCAGGATCCGCTGGCGCTGCGCCGCGCGCTGCTGTCACAGCAGCACGCGCGACACCATGCCGTGCTCGACCTCGTGGCGAGCAAATCCGGCTGGAACAATCCGCGGCCGCAGGACGAGGTGTGGGGTCTCGCGTTGCATGAGTCGTTCAACACCGTCGTCGCCCAGGTCGCGCAGCTGAAGCGCAAGGGCGACGAGCTCAAGTTGCACAAGGTGATTTGCGCGGTCGATTGCGGTACAGCCGTCAATCCGAACGTCGTTGCGATGCAGATGGAATCGGGGATCGGCTACGGGCTTGCCGCTGCGCTGACAGGCACGATCACGCTGAAGGACGGCGTGGTCGAGCAGGCCAATTTCGACGATTACCCGGTCTTGCGAATGCGGCAAATGCCGGCGGTCGACGTGCACATCGTGCCGTCGACGGCGAAGCCGACCGGTGTCGGCGAGCCGGGCACACCGGTGATCGCGCCGGCACTGGCGAACGCGCTTGCTGCGGCGACGGGCAAATCGATCTACACGCTGCCGCTGTCGTCGCAAGGCATCACGCTCGCCTGATCGTCGCGACCACGAGCTCGACGACCGTGTTCGTCGAGCTCGTCGGTCGAAGAAGTCGCGCACGAACGAGAATAACGAGCGCGCAATCGTCCAAAAGTATTCGTCCTCGAGCCGCGCCGCAGTGGCGCAATTGACTCCACGGTAGGGGTTGGGCGTACGGATCTCTCACCGTGCGCGATCGGAACAATCGTTTTCCCTTGCTGTTGTCCTGTGTGATTTCTGACGATAGTTGATCAGACAACAACGGGAGGGGCTCTCGCCATGCATCGCGTCGCCGAAAGGACGTTTCATCGCGCGCTCTATTTTGGTCTGCAGCGGCTGCGTCGCCGTCCGGTGGGCGCGCAAATAAGAACGCTGCAGCGCTGGGAGACACTCGACCATGCGCAATTCGGCGCGCTCATGCGCGAGCGCCTGGCGCGTATGCTGCGCTACGCCTACGAGAACGTTCCGTTGTATTCGAGCCCGTCATGGAGCGAGCGGATCGACGCGCGCACCGCAACCGATCTGCAATCGTGGCCGATTCTCGAACGCTCGACCGTGCGCTCGTCGTCGCATCAACTGCTCGCGAAACACAGGCCGCCGGGCCGCTTCTATCGGCGCAGCTCCGCGTCGACGGGCGATCCGCTGCGTGTTGCTTGGGATCCGCAGGGCGCGTCCTGGGGATGGGCGAACGAGTATCGGGTATTGCAATGGCACGGCCTCGAGCCCGGCGCGCGTACGCTGCTGATGTGGGGCTCGGGCCGTCCGGTCGATTGCTGGGTGAAGAACTACCGCTTGTTCGCGACGAAAGAGCTCGATGCGAAGGGTCTCGAAGCGGCGGCCCAATATCTGCTGAACGAGCGTCCCGATCTGTGCCAAGGATTGCCCTCGGCGCTCGCGCGGCTGGCCGTGCACGTGCGCGCGCATCATCCGAATGCGCCGAAGACGCTCGTGCCCTTCGCGAAAGTGGGCGGCGAGCAGGTCTATCCGTTTCAGCGTGAGCTCATCAGCAGCGCGCTCGGCGCGCGCATCATCGAGACCTATGGCTGCACCGAGGTCGGGCCGATCGCCTCGGAGTGCCCGGCGGGTTCCATGCACATCCTCTGCGAGAACGTGCATGTGGAGATCTGTCGGGACGATCAGCCGGTGGCCGAGGGCGAGCACGGCGACATCGTCGTGACCTCGCTCAGCAATCGCGCGATGCCGCTGATTCGCTGCAAGATCGGCGATCGGGGTGCCATCCGCGCGAGCGGCTGTCCGTGCGGGCGTCCTCATCCACTGCTGGAAGGGCTCATCGGCCGCGCCGCCGATGTCTTCGTCGCCGCCGACGGCAAACCGGTTCATGGCTCCGCGTTGGCCATGCCGGGTGACGGGGCGTTCACGGCGGCGCTCGGCGCGAAATTCGAGCAGACGCTGTTCGTGCAGTTGGATCGCCGACGCTGGCGCGTGCTCGTCGAAAGCGAAGCGGGCTTCGACGAGGCGACCGCGGCGTCGCTCATCGCGCACGTGCGCAAGACGTTCGGCCAGGAATGCGAAGTCGAGATCGAGCGCGTGCCCGTCGTGGACCGGGAGCCGTCAGGCAAGTTTCGTTAC
Organism: Pseudomonadota bacterium; assembly: GCA_023428645.1. GTDB lineage: Bacteria > Pseudomonadota > Gammaproteobacteria > Steroidobacterales > Steroidobacteraceae > Steroidobacter. The sequence goes on along the minus strand of JAEYXD010000070.1, from coordinate 13,044 downwards.
TACCGAGTCCCGAAGAGCTCGAGCGTCGGCGCTCGCGTCGAATAACAGACCCGCGCGGTTTTCCCGCGCGGTCTCGCGACATCGCACGCGGTCATCGCTCGTCGCGGCGCGCGGACCACCTTCATGGCTGCGGCGGCATGGGCCGCAGCCATGAGACGCCTGCAACATCAACTCGTCGGTTCATGGTGATCACCTTCCGCACCGCGTTCGCGGTACGTGCGATCGTTCAGTGCCTGGTGCGAAATGTCCCGGCGAAAGGCCGCGCGAGCGCATTTGGCGCTCGATAACGCGCGGCAGCATCGGCACAATCGCGGGCTTCGAGCGGCCGAGCGGCCGGCATGACGAGGAGACGTGGGTGGTCGATGAGGTCGAAGCGGCGGCATTGGCTGCCTTGTTCACGCCGTTTCGTCAGGGCGCGCTCGCGTGGCCGGAGCGGGTCGCGTTCCTGCGCGCGCGTCTCGGTGCGGCGCTGACCGAGATGCCACGCGCGCAGCTCGTTTGCGAACAGAGCTTCAAGCCGGACGCGGATGCGCTGCTGAGCGCTGGATTCGCAGTCTCCGCGCAGATCAGCGCATCGCCTGGCGCGTTTCCGCTCGTGCTCGTATTGCCGCCGCGTCAACGCGAGGAGTCGCGGGCGCTGCTCGCGCGCGCGATGCAGCTCGCGGGCCCCGCGGGCATCGTCGTCGCCGCGGCACCGAACACCGCGGGCGCGCGCTCGCATGAGGCGGACCTGCAGCGGTTGTGCGGCGCTGTCGCGACATTGTCGAAACACAAGTGCCGCGTGTTCTGGAGCACACCAGGTTCGCGCACCCGCGCTGACGAGGCGCTCGCCGCCGAGTGGCTGGCGCTCGACGCGCCGCGACCGATCCTCGACGGACGCTTCGTGAGCCGACCGGGTGTGTTCGCCTGGGATCGAATCGATGCCGCCTCGGAGCTGTTGATCGCGGAGCTGCCGCGCGCGCTGTCCGGCACGGCGGCCGATCTGGGGGCGGGCTTTGGCTATTTGTCGCGTGAGCTGTTGGCGAGATGTCCCGGCATCGTTGCGCTCGATGTGTACGAGGCGGAAGCACGCGCGCTCGACCTCGCGAGGCAGAACCTGGCCGCGGCGTCCGGGCCGGTTGCGATCGACTATCACTGGCACGACGTCACGGCGGGTCTATCGAGGACCTATGACGTGATCGTCACGAACCCGCCGTTTCACACGTCGAACGGCGCCGACGACCCCGGTCTCGGCCGCCGTTTCATCGGCGCCGCGGCGCGCGCTTTGAACCCTGGAGGCAAGTTGTTTCTCGTGGCCAATCGACACTTACCCTACGAAGCCGTGTTGAACGCCAGCTTCGGCGCGGTGCGTACCGCGGCGCAGCGCTACGGTTTCAAGATCATCGAGGCGACGCGCGGAGGATCGAGCCGATGAAGCTGGTGAAGCTGATCGCGAATCTCGGCTACGGCAGTCGCAAGGAAGTGACCGCCATGTTCCGCGACGGGCGCATCACCGATGCGAACGGCGAAGTGCTGTACACCGACGATCAAGTGGAGCACGCGCAAATCCGTGTCGACGGCGAGCCGCTCGATCCACCGCCGGGTTTGCTGCTCATGCTCCACAAGCCGACGGGCTATACGTGCTCGACGAAGGACGCGGGGCACATCGTGTACGAGCTCGTGCCGCCCCGGTTCCTGTCGCGCTCGCCGGTCGTGTCGACCGTCGGCCGGCTCGATCGCGATACGAGCGGGCTGCTGTTGATGACGGACGACGGCGTGCTGCTCCATCGCATCGTCTCGCCGAAATCGCGCATCGCGAAGGTGTACGAGGCGACGCTCGCGCGCGATTTGCGCGGCGACGAGGTGCAGATTTTCGCGAGCGGCAAGCTCAAGCTCGAGTCCGAGAAGACGCCGCTCGCGCCGGCGCAGCTCGAAATTCTGGACGCGCGTCATGCGCGGCTCACGCTGACCGAAGGCCGCTATCACCAGGCGCGCAGGATGTTCGCCGCCGTCGGCAATCACGTCGAAGCGCTGCATCGCAGCCGAGTCGGCGGGCTGACGCTGGGCGACCTGCCGGTCGGCGAGTGGCGGGCCCTCGACGCGACGGACATCGCGCGGCTGTTCGGCCGCGAGGAGCAAGACGCGTGAGCATCTCCCCCGGCCGTTATCGGCATTTCAAAGGCAACGAGTACGAAGTCATCGGCCTCGCGAAGGACTCCGAGACGATGGAGGAGATGGTCGTCTACCGCGCGCTCTATGGCGAGCGTGGGCTGTGGGTGCGCTCGGCAAGGATGTTCGCGGAGCTCGTCGAACGCGATGGGCGCACGATGCCGCGCTTTCAACGCATCGCCGACGCGGGCTAGCGAGCGGGAGGGACCGTCCGGTCGGTCGGCAGTACGACGCCCGGCGCGATGCCGGGTACGTCGGCGTACTGCGCGTAGATCGGGGCGAAGTCCGTGTCGTAGCCGGCGCGGAACAGTTGTTCGAAGCTGTCGATCACGAAATAGGTCTGCTGGAAATCGTCGATCAGATAGTCCGTGAGCATCACGCGCGTCAGGTCGAACTTGATGCGCGAGGGCACCGGGCTTTCGACGCAATACACGGTTTCGCCCTTCGAGGAGAGAATGCCGGAGCCGTACGCACGCAGTCCCTGCGGGGTGGCGATCAAGCCGAACTCGACCATGTACCAATAGAGCCGGGCGAGCATCTTCAGGCCGTTGCCGGCAATCGCCTTCGGGCCTGCCTCACCGTACGCCTGCATGAACCGCGCGAACATCGGATTCGTGAGCAGCGGCACGTGGCCGAAGAAGTCGTGAAAAATGTCGGGCTCGGAAAGATAGTCGAGCTCGTCGCGGCGGCGAATCCACACGGTCACGGGAAAGCGCTTGTTCGCCAGGTGTTGGAAGAAGTTCAGCTCCGGTATCAAGCCGGGCACCGCGACGATCTGCCAGCCCGTCGCGGCGGCGAGAATTCGATTCGTGTCGTCGATGCGTGGAATGCGGTCGGGCGATGCGTTCAGCGCATGCGTGCCGGCGACGAACTCCGGCGCCGCATAACGCTCGATCAGCTGGATCTGCCGCGCGTACAGCGTGCGCCAGATGTCGTGATCCTCCGCGGAATAACGCTCCCAATCCTGGCTCACCGTGTAGTCGCTCGCGCAATGCGCATAGTCACCGCGCAGTTGGACCGGCTTCGCTGTGGGTGCAATCGGTTGCTCAGGCATGCGGCGAGGCTAGCACCGCGTGCCGGGATGCGCGACGTGAAACGTCCGTCATCGAGTTGCGGACGCAACTCGCATACAGGGTCTCGAGAGCAAGCGGTAAAAGCAGCGCGGAACGGCGCGAGGGCACGCGCATCATGTATACAGCCGAACGCGTCGAAAGGCGGAAGCATGGCCGCAGGCGCACGGCTCCGCGCGGACGGTGCGCGACCATGCGCGCGCCGATGTCGTCGCGTGCGAAGACGCGCTCAGCGATACGTGATGAGCTGCCGGCGCCCTGCGCGCTCGAGGTGGGGCAGGGCGTTGAACATCGACAGCGTGACCTTCTCTGCGTTGTAGATGAGTCGAGTGATCGAGGCGTTGTGAATCGCCCAGTTGAGCTCGACGGCCATGTGATTCGTAAGCCCGAGAACATGCGCGACCGTCGTGCCGATCACGCCGCCCGAGGTGCTGAGGATGAGCGTCTTCGAGCGTCCCTCGCTGCGCATGATGTTTTCGAGCCCGGCCTTGATGCGTCCGTGGAAGCCATGCCAGGGCAGCAAATCCTCGGCCTCGATGCGCGCCTCGACCCACGCCTTCGCCGCCTGCTCGAGGAAGAACTGGAACCGCCGCCGATCGGATTTGAGCGCGGGCCAGCCTGCTTCCTGCAGCTCCCGCGGCGTCAACGAGGCGGCGAAGCGCCGCAGGATCACGTCGCTGTCGTATTCGTCGAAGGCTTCATCGGCGACGATAGGTTCGCTCAAGCCCAATGCCGACGTGAGGATCTGCGCGGTTTCGCGCTGTCGCTGCAGCGAACCCGAGTACACGCGGTCGATCTTCTCGCCGCTTTCCGCGAAGAACTGTCCCAGGAGCTCGACTTGTTCTCGACCGACGGGTGACAGCTGGTCGTAATTGTCGGTGCCGAAGGAGGCTTGTCCGTGCCGAACGAGATACAGGGTGCTCATGTTCGAAGGCGACAGGTGAGGGAAGCGCAGCGTAAGCCGCCGGAGCGCATCTAGCCACTCAAAAGAAAAAACCGCGAAGCGCCCCCTCCCCGGGTAACGATTTCGCGGTTTCAGGCCAGCTCCAGCGAGCCAGCAACCCGTTGCCGTTGTCAGCGCGATGCAGTCTGCTGCACGCCTTCCGAGCCGAGCTCTGTCACTTCGACCGTCCACGCGGGCTCGTTGACGATTTGCCGCACCTCCACGGTGCCGCGATCTTCCGTCGACGGGCTCAACATCATCGTCGAGACCCATAAGCCCACGCCGACGATGGCGAGGGCGGCGGCGCCACCCACGATCGTGCGCGATTCGATCACCATAGGACCTCCTGTTGCCGCCAGCTCGGCTGACGGTCGTGCACGAGGTCGCCCGAGGCGCTCATGCAGCGTAACGTTTGTGTTCGGGGCGACAGCCTAGTCCGATGCACGGGAGGCACCGTGCGGCACGTCACAGTGCCGCCCGGGGTGATTGAGCGAGGTCGCGACTTTAAGACACGGGTCTCAGCCGCGCTCGCGTGTGAGGGAAACTCGCATCTGGAGGATGCGACGTAACGCCGGAAAACCGATGTTCTGTTACATCAGAAGAGCTCGACCTCGCCGGCGCGGGCTTCCTCCTCGGCGATTGCGGGCACGGCGATCGTCGGTTCGGCTTCGCCTGCCGCGCCATCCATGAGCATGTGGAAAATCTTCTTTTCCTCCTCCGTGCGATACAAGCGCCGCAGAGTGCTGCGCAGGTGCTGCCATTGATCCGGCTCATTCACTTGCGCCGGATCGCACACGAACGAGGCGAGCGTCGACAGGCTATAGCGCACGTGACCCAGGCGCTGGGTGAGCTTGTCGTAGAACTGGAATGCCATCACCGCGGAGCCGATCTGCTGCGAGATGGACGCGACCTGCCGTTCGAAGTCGCCGGAGAGCGCCGCCTTGACGTCGGCAGGCAGACCCGCAGTCATCGCGCTCACCGAGCGCGAAGCGTCGACGAGGCCGGAGAACGCCTTGATGAGCGCATCGACCGCCTTGTCGGATTCGTGCAGCGCGGATTCCATCTGCGCATCGCACAGATCGAGCATGCTCGCCATCTGCCGTTCGGGCGTGAACGCCGCGACGTCCGCTTCCGGCGCCTGCGGAGCCGGTTCTTTGAGTCTGGCCGCCATTCGCTTGACCTCGAGTCCGTGGATCAGAGGACCCGTGCGATCGTCGCGAGCAATTGCTCGGGATTGAATGGCTTCACGATCCAGCCGGTCGCGCCGGCCTGCTTGCCTCGCTGTTTCGTATCGCTGCCGGATTCGGTCGTGAGCACGAGCATCGGCACGAACTTGTACGGGTCCAGCGCGCGCAGCTCACGTACGAGCGAGATGCCGTCCATGCGCGGCATGTTGACGTCGGTCAGCACGAGATCGGCGGCGCGCCCCTTGGCGATCGAAAGCGCTTCGACGCCGTCCGCTGCTTGCATCACTTCATAGCCCGCGCCTTCGAGAGTAAAGCGCACCATCTGTCGCATCGAGGCTGAATCATCAACGGCTAGGATCACGGCCGGCATTTACGAGAGCTCCGCATTCGAAGAAAACGTTGGTCGCCGTCATTGGTCCCGGCGATTGAGCAGTCTTAACGGCACTCGATCATGCGAGTTGAGGACGTGCGCGCGTGAAGCGCGGGGAAGTAGAGACGGGTCGCAGTTTCGTAATCTCGAGCGCTGTTTGCGGCTGACGATGCGGCACCCACGCGTTGATGCTCAGGAAAACCCTCAGCGAATTTTCATCGAGCCACGATTCGTCATCGCCGTGCCCGCGTGTGCGCACATTCGTTCGCTAGCTTGCGAGGCATGCAAACGCAACGTCGCCTCAAGATCGGTGTGTTGTTCGGCGGCCGCTCCGCGGAGCACGAAGTTTCCATTCTCTCGGCGCGCAACGTCATCGCCGCGCTCGATCCCGCACGCTTCGAAGCCGTGCCGATCGGCATCACGCGCGACGGTCGCTGGCGGCTGCAATCGACGGAGCGGCTGCTGCGCGAGCAAGGGGACCCTCGCGTGGTGCGGCTCGACGAGGGCGGGGCCGATGTTTCGATCAGCGATCAGCCGGGCGTTGGCATCGTCGAGCGCGGCGCTGCGCAGCGTGCGCACGCGCTCGATGTGATTTTCCCGATCGTGCACGGACCGATGGGCGAAGACGGCACGCTGCAAGGTCTGCTCGAGCTCGCGGGCATTCCCTATGTGGGCGCGGGTGTGCTCGGCTCGGCCGTCGGCATGGACAAGGACGTGATGAAGCGATTGTTGCTAGCGGCGGGCTTGCCGATCGTGCGCCATCGCGTCGTCCGTCTGTACGACTACGGCCGCGATCCGCTCGGCGTGCTGCGCGCGTTCGACGCCTGGCCGTACCCGTTGTTCGTCAAACCGGCAAACCTCGGCTCCTCGGTCGGCATCTCGCGCGTGAGCGCGCGCGGCCAATTGCCGGCCGCGCTCGACACCGCGTTCACCTACGACACGAAGGTGATCGTGGAGGAGGGCATCGTCGCGCGCGAGATCGAGTGCGCCGTGCTCGGCAACGACGAGCCTGTCGCATCGTTGCCGGGTGAGCTCGTCGTCGAGCATCCGGACGGGTTCTATTCCTACGACGCGAAGTATCTCGACGAGGGCGTCGGCCTGCGAATTCCTGCCGCGCTCGAGGCCGTGCAAGTCCGCGAGGTTCAGCAGCTGTCCGTGCAGGCCTTTCGCATTCTCGAATGCAGCGGGCTTGCTCGCGTCGATTTCTTTCTGCGCCCGGACGGCGCGTGGCTGATCAACGAGATCAACACGCTGCCCGGATTCACGGCGATCTCGATGTACCCGAAGCTGTGGGCCGCGAGCGGCGTTCCGCCGCGGGAGCTGCTGACGCGGCTGATCGATCTTGCCCTCGAGCGGCATGCGCAGCGCCGTGCCTTGCGCATTCTTGTCAAATAGCAGCGCGCCACTGCGCTGCAAGACGCGAGGATCGCAAGCGAAGTGCCAACTACGTACCGGTATCACGGGGTTACGGGGGGCTAAAGTCGGCCGGGTGCACAGGACATAAGCGCACCCGGTGTTGACACCGGCAATGCCGTGCCGATTGCCGTTGGCCCGACTGAAGGACTGTTTCCATGGGATTATCGGAAACGATCGTGGCAGCCATGATCGGCGCCGTCGCGACGGTGACGACCGCGCTGTTTCAAATCTTCTCGTCGATCAACAGTCGCAACAAAGTCGATGCAAAGCCGCGCCGCGGTTCGACGCTGCGCTCGATTCTTGCCGTGCTCGCACTGATGATGGCCTCCGCTGTCGGCGGGTTCTCTTACTCCGAGTTGCTGAAGCAAGGCGATGCCGCGGAGCTGCGCGCGATGCGCATGGAACTGCGCGAGCTGAAAGATATTGCAACCGCCGGGCGCGATTCCACCACGGCGCCCGTGGTCATCGCGGCGCCGGCGGTGACCGACGCACTCCCCGTCGACGCGTCTACTGCCGGGAACCGCGCCGAATCCGTCGCCTATGTGCCCGCCTGCCGGCGCGTGGGTGAAGGGCGGATTCGCTTCGAATGCTCCGAGGCGGACGCGCAGCGGATCGCGCTGTGCGGCTCCGTGCCGGCGTATGCGCGTATCGATGCGATCGATCTGTTCGCGCAGCCCGATGCCGTGCAGAAGCCCTGGGAGGAGCACCGCGCGCTGCTGGAGCAGGATCTCGGCGGCGCCCGTTTCACCGGCCGTTCGTTCGAATACGCGCAGACCGCGGGGCTGAAGGCAGTGTGTGTGACTTTCATGCAATGGAGCAGCCAGCATTCGCACATCGCGCGCATCGTCGTGAACTACGGGTTCGGCGATGCCTTGCCGCAGCCGACCGTTGACGAAGCGATGGGGGCCGCGCCCACGGTGATCGCGGCGGAATCGGCGCCCGCGTCGTCGCAGCAGGCGGCTTTCGCGACGAACGCGCAGCCTTGATACCGGCGCTGCTGGCCGCGCTCGCGCCGCGCACTTAGAATCTCCCGCACGCGAACGGCGGCACTCGACCGCCGGCGCCGTAGTACGGGGGGGCGCATGCTGGGTCAAATGATGAGTCGGCCATTGTCGATCAGCATGATCGCGCGGCATGCGCAAGCGTGGCATGCGAACCGCGAGATCGTTTCGATCACCTCGGACCAGCCGCGACATCGTTATACGTACGGCGACGCGTTCTCCCGCGCCAGGCAGCTCTCGAACGCGCTCGCGCGGGCCGGTATTCGTCGCGGCGACCGCATCGCCACGCTCGCATGGAACGACTTCCGGCACTTCGAGATCTACTACGGCGTCTCGTGCGCGGGGTTCGTTTGCCACACGATCAATCCGCGGCTGTTCGAGGATCAGATCGCGTTCATCGCGAATCACGCCGAGGACCGTTGGCTGTTCCTCGATCCCGTCTTCGTGCCGCTCGTGGAGAAGATCGAGGCGCGCATTGCGAACGTGGAGCGCTTCGTCGTCCTGACGGATGCCGCGCACATGCCCGCGACCCGCCTGCGCGGCGCGATCAGCTACGAGCAGCTGATCGCGGGTGAATCGGCCGAGTGTGACTGGCCGGAGTTCGACGAAAACACCGCCAGCTCGCTGTGTTACACCTCCGGCACGACCGGCGATCCGAAGGGCGTGCTCTACAGCCACCGCTCGACCGTGCTGCACTCGATGTCGTGCGCGTTTCCGGACGCGCATCGGTTGTCGAGCAGCGATGTGATTCTCGCCGTCGTGCCGATGTTTCACGTCAACGCCTGGGGCCTGCCTTACACGGCCGCGATGGTCGGCGCGAAGCTCGTGTTGCCAGGCCCGAAGATGGGCGATCCGGCAACGTTGCAGGCGCTCATCGAAGGCGAGCGCGTGACGTTCGCCGCCGGCGTGCCGACCGTATGGCAGGGCATGGTGGCGTACCTCGAGAACAGCGGGAAGCGGCTCGACAGCCTGCAGCGCGTGCTGTCGGGTGGCTCCGCGGTGCCGGTCGCCTTGATGGATCAACTGCGCGACAAGTTCGGCGTCGAGGTCGTGCACGCCTGGGGCATGACGGAGAACAGCCCGATGGGCTCGGTCTGCACCTTCTCGCCCGAGGCACGGGCATTGCCGCCGGAGCAGCGAGATGCGTTGCGCGGCAAGCAAGGCCGCTGCGTCTTCGGCGTCGAGATGAAAATCGTCGACGATGACGACGCGCCGCTGCCGCACGATGGCAAGGCGTTCGGAGCATTGAAGATCCGCGGTCCGTGGGTCGCATCGAGCTACTACAAATGCGCAGAAGCGGCGGCGTTCGATGCGCACGGCTGGTTCGGCACCGGCGACGTCGCGACAATCGATCCGCTCGGCTACCTGCAGATCACCGATCGCACGAAGGACGTGATCAAGTCCGGCGGCGAATGGATCAGCTCGATCGAGCTGGAGAATCTGGCGGTCGCGCATCCGGGCGTTGCGCAAGCGGCCGTGATCGCGATTTCACATCCGAAATGGCAGGAGCGGCCGCTGCTCGTCGTCGTGTTGAAGCCGGGCCACACGGTCACGCGCGAGGAGCTGCTGGCGTTCTATCTCGGCAAGGTCGCGCGATGGTGGATTCCCGACGATGTCGCCTTCGTCGAGACGCTGCCGCTGACCGCGACGGGGAAGCTCAGCAAACGGCAGCTGCGCCAGCAATTCAAGGATTACCGGCTGCCGGAGTAGCGCATCTGGCCGGCGTGGCACGGCTGGCGCAGCGGATAGAGGAGCACGCTCGTGCTCATCGCGGAGAGTCGGGCGTCAGTCCGCCACGATCAACTTCACGAGCAAGATGCCCCACATCAAGTAGAGCACGATCGTGCTCGCGACGAAGGCCTGGAATCGCCGCACGACGGTGTTGTGAGTGAGATGGATCCAAGTGTGCAAGGCCCGCAATGCGACGAAGCCCCATGCGCACGCGAGCAGCAGCAGGCTCGTGTCACCCATGATCGCGAGATAGCCGCACAGCGCATAGAACAGCACCGGGACTTCGAACAGATTGCGAAAGTGGTCCGCGGATTGGACGTTCTGGAGACTCTCGGCCGCCTGCCGCGCGGTCGCGACCTTCTGCGGGTGAATGCGGCGCTCGCGCATCTCGCTCAAGCGATCCGACCCCAGCCGCAGCCACACGTAACCCGTCAGAAAGGCGAGTGCGGTCGGCGGCAGGAGAATGGCGTGCTCGAGCTGCATGGCGAGGCCGCGAGGCCACTGGGCCGTCAGGCCACTTTCACCGGAATCTTGCCGATCTTCGCCTGCCACTCGCGCGGACCGGTCTCGTGCACCGACTCGCCGTTCGCATCGACGGCGACCGTCACGGGCATGTCCTGCACCTCGAATTCATAGATCGCTTCCATGCCGAGATCGCCGAACGCGACGACGCGGCTGCCGCGAATCGCCTTGGAGACCAGATAGGCCGCGCCGCCGACCGCCATCAGATAGGCGGCCTTGTGACGCTTGATCGATTCGACCGCCTCCGGACCGCGCTCCGCCTTGCCGACCATCGCGATCAAGCCCGTCTTGCCGAGCATGAGGTCGGTGAACTTGTCCATGCGAGTGGCCGTCGTGGGGCCGGCAGGTCCCACTGCTTCGCCCTTCACGGGATCGACGGGGCCGACGTAATAGATGACGCGATTCGTGAAGTCGAGCCCCTCGGGCAGCGGTTGGCCCCTCTCGATGAGCTGGCTCAAGCGCTTGTGGGCCGCGTCCCGGCCGGTGAGCATCTTGCCGTTCAGCAGCAGACGCTGACCGGGCTTCCACGACGCGACTTCCTCGGCCGTGAGCGTGTCGAGATTGACGCGCACCGATTCGGGCGACGCCTGGAACGTGAGCTTCGGCCACAGATCGAGATTCGGCGGATCGAGCTTCGCGGGACCGCTGCCGTCGAGCACGAAATGCGCATGACGCGTCGCGGCGCAGTTCGGGATGATCGCGACGGGCAGCGACGCGGCGTGGGTCGGGTAGTCCTTGATCTTCACGTCGAGCACGGTCGTGAGACCGCCGAGCCCTTGCGCGCCGATGCCGAGCGCGTTGACCTTGTCGAGAATTTCGAGCCGCAGCGCTTCGAGCTTGTTCCGCGGCCCGCGCGCGCGAATCTCGTGAATGTCGATCGCTTCGAACAGCGATTCCTTCGCGAGCACGGCGGCCTTCTCCGCGGTGCCGCCGATGCCGATGCCGAGCATGCCCGGCGGACACCAGCCCGCGCCCATTTCGGGCACTGTCTCAAGGATTAGATCGACGATGGAGTCGGACGGATTCAGCATCGTGAGATGCGCCTTGTTCTCCGAGCCGCCGCCTTTCGCGGCGAGCGCGATCTCGAGCTCGTCGCCGGGCACGACTTCCATGTGGATGACGGCGGGCGTGTTGTCCTTCGTGTTCTTACGATCGAACGCGGGATCGTTCACGATCGAGGCGCGCAGCTTGTTGTCGGGATGGTTGTAGGCGCGGCGCACGCCTTCGTTGATCATGTCCGTCAGGCTCAGCGTCGCGTCCCAGCGGACGTTCATGCCCACTTTCACGAACACGGTGACGATGCCGGTGTCCTGACAGATCGGCCGGTGGCCTTCCGCGCACATGCGCGAGTTCACCAGGATCTGTTTGATCGCGTCCTTCGCGGCCGGGCTCGCTTCCATTTCATAAGCGCGCGCCATCGCCTGGATGAAATCGGGGGAGTGGTAATAGGAGATGTACTGGAGCGCGTCCGCGACGCTTTGGATCACATCGTCTTGTCGGATGAGGGTCATGTCGAAGGACTTGGCGGCTGCTGGAAACGGGCCCGGAATCTAGCATCCGGCGCCGCTTGCAGCCAGCGCCCGGCACCGCGGATATCAGCGGCAGATCGCCTCGAGCTCGGCGCGCGGCAGGACGAGCCAGGGCTCGGCGTCGAGCCCCGCGAACGTGAGCGCGATTTTTTCGGCCGCCGCGACGGCGGTGACGAGCATCGAAACGATGCAACCCACGATCGCGATGTGCGTGCGCATCCAGCCCTCCATTCCCCTCGACCCGCGCGCAGCGCGCGGACCTCTCCTCGCGGAGAGGTCACAGGGCGCGCACGCGCTCCAAGTACGCAATCTCGTTCGGCGGCCGCCCCGACCGCTGCGCCTCCCACAGCGCCTCCGCGAGACACTCGATCATCTGGTGCTCCGCGCCATGCTCGTCGCCGAGCTTGCGCGCGAGATCGACGAAGCATTGACGAATTCCCGGCGGCCGGTCGGTGCCGATCTGATCGCGCACCGCGAGGTGCAGTCCCATGTGCAGGAATGGATTCGACTGACCCCCTTCGGGTGTGAAGTCGCGATCGAGCACGCGATCGGGATCCTCGAGCGCCGCCTGGTACTCGGGATGCAGCGCGACCACGTCCGCGATCTGTGCTTCGAGCGGCTCCATCGGCAGCCGCTCGCGGTGCTTGCGCCACGCCTCGATGTACATCTGTCGCAGCTGGTCGCGGGATTGATCGTGATAGAAGGGCATGGCGAATAGGTTACCGGAAGTGAGATTTGCCTAGGGGCCGCGCCGGCGCGTGGTCGCGCGAATCTTGTCGGCGATCGTCCTTTTACCGCGTGCGCGTTTCCCGTGCGCCGCGGTGTCCGTCGCCGACCGACGCGCGCCCGGTTGCAGTTCTTCAGGCGTCGTCTTCGCCGGGTACTCGCACAAGTCCCGGATCAGGCACTCGGGACATTTCGGCTTGCGCGCCACGCACACGTAGCGGCCGTGAAGAATCAGCCAGTGATGTGCGTCGTGCAGATAGTCCTTCGGTACGACCTTGAGCAGTCGATCCTCGACTTCCCGCACGGTCACGCCGGGCGCCATGTTCGTGCGATTCGAGACACGGAAGATGTGCGTGTCGACGGCCATCGTCGGGTGACCGAAGGCCGTATTCAGGATGACG
>JAEYXD010000023.1 GCA_023428645.1 Pseudomonadota bacterium | reverse complement strand
CATCACGCCGCGGGACGCGATCTTGCCATTGGTCCGTGTCTCCCAGTTGTGACAAGCTATCCATGAATCAGTTTTGTCACAGTGGCACTCGAAAACGCCCCTGAATTCGCACAAACCCGCAGCAACGCATTGAATGGAAACCCCTGGAAAAGCAGTCCTTTCGCACGAGAAATCCACGCCTTCGCTGGATCGGCGAGTGTCTGTCGCTCCAATGATGGACTACACCGACCGGCACTGCCGCTACTTCATGCGCTTGCTGAGCCCGAGCGCGCTGCTCTACACGGAAATGATTACGGCCACTGCGCTCGTGCGCGGCCATCGCGAGCGCCTGCTTGCGTTCGATCCTTCCGAGCACCCCGTCGCGCTGCAACTCGGCGGTTGCGATCCGGCTGAACTGGCAGCCGCCGCGCGACTCGGTGAAGCGTTCGGCTACGACGAGATCAATCTGAATTGCGGCTGCCCGAGCGATCGCGTGAAGAGCGGTCGGTTCGGGGCGTGTCTCATGGGAATGCCTCGGCTCGTCGCCGAATGCGTCGCTGCGATGCGAGCCGCTGTGCGCGTCCCCGTCACCGTGAAGTGCCGCATCGGTATCGAGCCGATGCCCGATCCCGCGTGCGACGAGTACGCGTTCTTGCATGATTTCATGACGACCGTCGCGGGTGCCGGCTGCGACACGTTCGTCGTCCATGCGCGCAAGGCGATCTTGAACGGGCTCAGCCCGAAAGAAAACCGCGAGATCCCGCCGCTGCGCTACGACGTCGTACGTCGGCTGCGTACCGATTTTCCGAATCTCACCTTCGTGCTGAACGGCGGCATCCGCACCGTCGATGAAGTCCGCATCCATCTCGACGATTTCGACGGCGTCATGCTGGGCCGGGAGGCGTACTCGAACCCCTATCTGCTGGCCGATCTCCACCGCGCATTCGTGGATCCGTCGAGCGAACCGCCGAACCGCGAACAGGTGATCGAGCGTTACGCCGCTTATGTCGAGGCGCGCCTCGCCGAAGGCCACCGAATCCAATCTCTGGTTCGCCACGTTCATGGGCTCTATGCCGGCCTGCCACGCGTTCGATCCTGGAGACGGTTCCTGTCCGAGCAAGCCGCACAGGAGCGAGCGGACGCCGGGGTGTTGATCGATGCGCTGCGAATCGTGCAGGCCGCATAGCAGACGCCGCGGCCGACATCGGCACTTACGACGTTACTTCACCTCTGAAGGCTCATCCCCTTGCCGGTGCGGGAATTTTCTGCGCACCAAGCTTATGTATCGTTGTGTATATAATGCCCACGCGCCCGCCGGGGTCGGCCAATACAGACAGCCCGCGACGAATAGGGAAGCAGCAAGGCCGCTGGCGGGACGCAGAACGAGCGCAGAGAGGTCATGGGAAAAGACATCGAACTAGCCATCCTGTTCGCCGACGTCGTCGGCAGCACGCGGATCTACGAAGTCATGGGCGATCTGCGCGCGCGGGACATGGTCTTGACCTGCGTCGAAATCATGCGGTCCGCCACCGAGCAGAACCACGGCACGGTCATCAAGACGATCGGCGACGAGATCATGGCCACGTTCCCGACGGCGAACGACGCACTGAACGCCGCCAGCCGGATGCAACATGACATCCGCATTCATTCCGAGCTCAAGGTCGAAGGTCAGCCCATCGCCATCCGCATCGGGGGGCATTTTGGCCCCGTCGTGCTCGAGAATCGGGATATATTCGGAGCGGCCGTTCACACCGCGAATCGAATGACGAGCCAGGCGAAGGCCGGGCAGATCATGGTGACGAGCGCGATGGTCGAGCGCCTCGCGCCCGAATGGAAATCCGCCGTGCGTCAGATCGACGTCGCGACACTCAAAGGGAAGACGAGTGAGGATGAGCTCTATGAAGTCCTGTGGCAGAAGGAAGACGCCACGAGCATGCTGCCGGCGATCGCGCTCGGCAATCTGGGTAAGGAGGCGAAGCGCGCCCGGCGCTTGCGTCTGCGGTACCAGGGGCAGGAGCTCATCGTCGACGACAGCCGCACGAACATCGCGATCGGCCGCGCGGAAGAAAACGACGTCGTGATCAAAGGCAACTTGATCTCGCGCCTGCACGCGCGCATCGAGCTGAGCCGCAACAAATTCCTGCTGATCGACCAGAGCACGAACGGTACGTTCGTGACCACCCGCGAAGGCGAAGAGGCCTTTGTCCGCCGCGACACGATGCAGTTGAAGGGCGAGGGCCTGATCGGTTTCGGCCGTGTCCCCGAGAATGGCGCGTCGCTGACGCTGCGCTACATGCTCGAGGACTGACTCCGAGTCGTCCGGCTGCCGCGCGATGACGAAAGGGCCGCTGATGCGGCCCTTTTTGTTGCGAAGACTGTCGAGCGACCAGCGCCTTACGGTGGCTCAGCCTGCCAGCTGCGCAGCAATCTGCTTTTGCAGCGTTCTGAGCTGCTCCGGCACGCGGTCCTTGTATTCGTCCATGTACTTGCCGATCGATTCGAGCTCCTGGCGCCACGCGGCAGGGTCGATCGAGAGCAGCGTTTGCAGGGCCGCCGGGTCGAAGTTGAGGCCGTTCGTATCCAGATCTTCGGGGCGCGGCAAATTGCCGATCGGCGTCTCGACCGCTCCGACATTGCCCTCGCATCGATCGATGATCCAGCGCAGGACGCGCAGGTTGTCGCCGAAGCCCGGCCACATGAACTTGCCGTTCTTGTCCTGACGGAACCAGTTGACGTGGAATACGCGCGGCAGATTCGCAGCGCGGCCTTCGAACGACAGCCAGTGCGCCCAGTAATCGGCGAAGTTGTAGCCGCAGAACGGCTTCATGGCCATCGAGTCGCGACGCACGACGCCCATCTGACCCACGGCCGCTGCCGTCGTCTCCGACGCCATGCCAGCGCCGATGAGCACACCATGTGCCCAGTTGCGCGCCTCGTAGACGAGCGGCGCGACTTCGCGGCGGCGGCCCCCGAACAGAATCGCGGAAATCGGCACGCCTTCGGGCGCCTCGGCGAGCGTCGAGTAGATCGGGTTTTGTTTGGCGGAGACCGTGAAGCGCGAATTCGGATGCGCCGCGGCGCCGTTGCCGGGCGTATAGGGTTTGCCCTGCCAATCGAGGGCGGGTGTGCCCGTCTCGAGACCTTCCCACCAAGGCTGGTTATCGGCCGTCACCGCGACGTTCGTAAAGATCGTGTCGCGCTGGATCATGTCGTAGGCGTTGTGATTCGTCTTGCGATTGGTCCCCGGCACGACCCCGAAGTAGCCGGCTTCCGGATTGATCGCGCGCAACGTGCCGTCCTGGCCGATCTGCATCCAGCAGATGTCGTCACCGACGGTCCAGATCTTCCAACCGGGCATCGACGCCGGTGGCACGAGCATCGCGAGATTCGTCTTGCCGCAGGCCGACGGAAACGCGGCCGCGATGTAGTGTGTTTTCCCATTGGGGCTCTGAATGCCCATGATCAGCATGTGCTCGGCGAGCCAGCCCTCGTCGCGCGCCTGCCAGCTCGCGATGCGCAGTGCGTGACACTTCTTGCCGAGCAGGGCATTGCCGCCATAGCCCGAGCCGATGCTCTTGATCGTGAGCTCCTCGGGAAAGTGCATGATGAAGCGCCGATCGGGGCTCAGATCGCCCACCGAATGCAGTCCCTTGACGAACTTGTCCTCGCGCTCGATGCGGCGTAAGGCAGCGGTGCCCATGCGTGTCATGATGCGCATGTTGACCACGACGTAGGGGCTGTCGGTGATCTCCACGCCGCAGCGCGCGAACGGCGAATCGATGGGGCCCATGCAGTACGGCACGACATACATCGTGCGTCCGCGCATCGCTCCCTCGAACAGGCCGTCGATCTTGCGATGCGCTTCGGCCGGGTCCATCCAGATGTTGTTCGGGCCGGCATCGTCGCGAGAACGAGTGCAGACGAGCGTCAGGTGCTCGACGCGGGCGACGTCGGAGGGATGCGAGCGGTGCAGATAGCAGTTGGGATGGGTCGTTTCGTTCAGCTTGATAAGATCGCCGTTGCGAAGCATCACATCGATGAGCGCGGAGTTCTCGGCGTCCGTCCCGGTGCACCAGTGAATCGAGTCCGGTTTGGTCAGTTTTGCAACCTCGTCCACCCAGCCCTTCAACGACGCATTCGACGTGCTCATTTCAAAGGAACCCTCCGGCTTTCGTGTGCGACCGCACGCACACCAGGATTGCAAAATCAGGGCTCGGGATTATACCGGTCATCGCTTTACTGTCATGGCGGCGCGCATGCGCTCCCTCACCCCAACGATAGCCGCGCTCTATGGTAGTCGCGTCCTTTCCATCGCTCGTACCCTGTCAGGGGTGCTGCGATGCGGAACCTCGTGCGTGATCGCAGGAAGGCTCGCGGTACTGTGTTTCCTGGTTGCGGCTGTGATGCCGCTGTACGCGTTCGCGCAGGATTCGGTTCCCGTCACGACGACGCTCGTTGCCGAAGTGCTGGCGCCTGCGAGCGCGAGCGATGGCAAACAGCTTCGTGAACTCGTGCCCGCGGGCGTGATCACGCAAGGCGACGTGGTCTATTACACGGTCAAGATCCGCAACGTCGCGAGCGAACCGGCGCGCGATGTCACGGTGGTTCAACGCATCCCCGCGAATACGACGTATGTCGCTAGCTCGGCGACGGGGCCGTCGGCCGACGTGACCTTCTCCGTCGACGGCGGCAACACCTTCAAGCGTGCCAGGGAGCTCACCGTCAGCACCGCGAGCGGCGCGACGCGGCCGGCGGCGCCGGAGGACTACACGCATATTCGTTGGCAGCTCCGCAACGCGCTTGCGCCGGGCGCAATGGCGCTCGCGCGCTTTCAGGCGGTGTTTCGGTGAGCGCGCGGCTGGATTGGGAAGAGATCTTCGGCGCGGACGGCCCGCTCGCGCGCGCGATCGCCGGTTTCACGACGCGCGAGGAGCAGATCGGCATGGCCGCCGCGGTCGATCACGCACTGCGCACGCGCGGACGGCTCGTGGTCGAAGCCGGCACGGGCACCGGCAAGACGTTCGCCTATCTCGTACCCGCGCTTCTGTCGGGCAAGCGCGTCGTCATCTCGACGGGCACGCGCACGCTGCAGGATCAATTGTTCGCACGCGATCTTCCCACGGTCGCCGCGGCGGTTGGCCGCCCGGTACGCATCGCATTGCTGAAGGGGAGGGCGAACTACTTGTGCCTGCATCGGCTCGAGCTTGCCGAACAGCAGGCGACGATGCGCGGCCTCGCGCGCGACGTCGCGGTCGCGTTGCCGAAGGTACGTGACTGGTCGCGATCGACGCGCCGCGGCGATGTCGCGGAGCTGGCGGCATTCAGCGAATCCGCGCCGGTGTGGCCATGGGTCACCTCGACGCGCGACAACTGTCTGGGCCCCGATTGCGCATTCTTCGATCGCTGTCACGTCGTGCAGGCCCGGCGCGACGCGCAGGCGGCGGATGTGATCGTCGTGAATCATCATCTGCTGATGGCCGATCTCGTGCTGAAGGACGAAGGGTTCGGCGATCTGTTGCCGAGCGCGGACGCGGTCATCATCGATGAGGCGCATCAACTGCCGGACGTCGCCGCGTTGTTCCTCGGCTTCGTCGTCTCGACGCGGCAGATGCAAGCGCTCACGCGTGATCTCGCGGCGGAAATGGTGAGCGGCGCGCCGAGCGTCGATCTCGCCGCGGCACAGACGATCGAACGTCAGCTGCTCGAATTGCAGGATGCGTTCGGCGGCTCGAGCGAGCGTATCGAACTCGAGCGCTGGCCGGCAGGCGCGTTCGACTGTCTCGATCATCTGCAACACTCGCTGCAAGACCTCGCGCGAGCGCTGGTGTCGACCGAGCACGCCGGGCTCGTCGCGATTCGCTCGCGTGCGGTGGAGATCGCGGCCCGTATAGACACGCTGCTCGCGCGCGAAACCGCGCAGGCGGAAGGCGTGCGGTGGGCTCAGGCGTCGAACACGAATCTATCGCTGCACTATGCGCCGATCGATGTCGCGACACCGCTCAGCGATCTGATCGGCGCGCATGCCGGCGCTTGGATCTGCGCGTCGGCGACGCTCGCCGTCGCGGATGATTTCTCGCATTTCACGCGCCGCGTGGGCATCAAGGACGCGCGGACCGAGCACTTCGGCAGTCCGTTCGATTTCGAGCGCCAGGCGCTTTTGTATCTGCCGCGCGGCCTGGATGCGCCGTCATCGCCGCGGCACACTCAGCAGGTGATCGCGGCCGCGCTGCCTGTGTTGAAGGCGAGCGGCGGGCGCGCATTCCTCTTGTTCACGAGCCATCGCGCGCTGCGCGAGGCCGCCGATCTTCTGCATCGGCGGCTCGGTCCGCGGCCGCCATATCCGATCCTCATCCAAGGCACTGCGCCGCGAGACGTGTTGCTCACCCGGTTTCGCGAGCTCGGCAACGCGGTGCTGCTCGGCACGAGCAGCTTCTGGGAAGGGGTCGATGTGAAGGGCGCGGCACTGTCGGTCGTCGTCATCGACAAGCTGCCGTTCGCGGTGCCGGATGATCCCGTATTGAAGGCGCGGCTCGCGGCGATCGAGCGCGAAGGCGGTAATGCGTTTTTCGATGAGCAAGTGCCGCAAGCGGTGATCACGTTGAAGCAGGGCGTCGGCCGCTTGATTCGCGACCAGGACGACTTCGGCGTCGTCATGCTGTGCGATCAGCGCGTGCGCTCGCGCGGCTACGGCCGCATCTTTCTCGACAGTCTGCCGCAGATGCCACGCACCGATCAGCTGCCGCAGGTCTGCGCCTTTTTGACGAGCCGGCTGGCGGAGATCGGCATCGTCGTCACTCAACCCTCGCTGGCCGCCGAGCTCGATTGGGACGCCTGATGAATTTGCTTGCGATCGATACCGCCACCGAACGCTGCTCAGTCGCGCTACGCATCGATGCTCGCTGGTTCGAGCGCAGCGTCGATACGCAGCGCGGTCATGCGGACATCGTGCTGTCGATGGTGGATGAGGTGCTGAAGGAAAGCGGCGCGCGCCTGAGCGATCTGGCCGGCATTGCGTATGGCCGCGGCCCCGGCGCGTTCACGGGCGTGCGCATCGCGATCGGCGTCGTACAAGGTCTCGCGTTCGGCGCGCGGCTGCCGACGGCTGGCGTGTCCAATCTCGCCGCGGTCGCCCAGCAGGTGGCAAGCCAGGGACCGCGCATCCTGGTCTGCATGGATGCGCGAATGAACGAGGTGTACTGGGGCTGTTTCGAGCCGGATGCGAACGGCCTCGTGGCCGCCGCGTCCGAGGAGCGCCTGACGGCGCCGGAAGACGTGCTGCCGTTGCGCGCCCCTGGCGTGTTGGTCGGCTCGGCGGCGGCTGCCTATCCGCAGCTCGCCGCGCGCTTTGCGGATGTCGCCCAGGTCGCGGCGCTGCCGCGCGCGCGCGACGTGCTCCTGCTCGGCGAGCGGGAGCTGCGCGAGGGGCGGGGCGGCGACGCATTCGACGCGCAGCCCGTGTATCTGCGTGACCAGGTCACCTTCGTGAAGCCTCGATGACGATGCCGGAGAACCCGCGGGGAGCGCGTGTAGTCATCGGGCTGTAATAATCGATTGCTGTAATGTTTCAGCAATCGCAGCACATGCCGCAAGCGTAATGACAGCCAAGAAAATCCTCATCGTCGAAGACGAGCGACCGATCCGGGAGATGATTGCATTCGGATTACGTCGCAACGGTTTCGAGGTGCGCGAAGCGCAGGATGTCGCCGCGGCTCGCGCCAGCATCGCCGATCAGCGTCCGGATCTCGTGCTCGTTGATTGGATGCTGCCGGACATGAGCGGTCTCGAGCTCACGCGCGCGCTGAAGCGCGATAAGGAAACGCAAGATGTCCCGGTCATCATGCTGACAGCGCGCGCGGAGGAACAAGACAAGGTCATGGGCCTGGACGGCGGCGCGGACGATTACGTGACCAAGCCCTTCTCGCCCCGCGAGCTCCTGGCCCGCATCAACGCCGTGTTGCGGCGAGCGACGAACGGACATGGCGAGGAAGTGATCGACGCCGACGGCCTGGTGCTCGACGCGGCGAGTCACCGCGTCACTGTCGGGGAAAACACGATCCAGCTCGGCCCGACCGAGTATCGCCTGCTGTCGTTCTTCATGACGCACGCGGAACGGGTGTACAGTCGCGCCCAGTTGCTCGACCGAGTGTGGGGAGGCAACGTGTATGTCGAGGAGCGCACGGTCGACGTACATATCCGTCGGTTGCGCAAGGCGCTCGAAGCTTTCCGATATGATCGATTCATTCAAACCGTTCGCGGCTCCGGCTATCGGTTCTCGACACGCGCGGAGTAAGGGTTGAAGTTCCTGCGCGGCATTTCACCCGCCGGCTGGCAGGCGCTCACTCGCATCGGGATTGCGCTGTTCGCGGGTTGGCTCGTCGGCCTGATGGTCGGGCGAGTGGCGTTCGTGCTCGCGCTCGTGCTCGCCGTGACGCTCGCGATTCAGCTTCGCCATCTGTTGCGTGTCGATCACTGGCTGCGCCGCCGGCGGCTCGAGGAGCCGCCGGATATCGACGGCGCCTGGGGCGAACTCGTCGCGATAATCGATCGCATTTATCGCCGCAAGCAGCACCACAAGCTGCAGGTCACCGGCCTCTTGCGCGAATTTCGCCGCCTGACGGCAGCGATGCCGGAAGGCGCGATTCTGCTGGGACCCGAGCACGAGATCATCTGGTTCAATCCCCGCGCCGCGAGTTGGCTGCACTTGCGCCGCAAGCGCGATTTCGGCATTCGCGTCGAAAATCTCATCCGCCATCCGAGCTTCATCGAATACTTGCGCACCGGGCTGCCGGAAGAGGGCGTGCGGGTGTTCGAGCAGGGCGACAGCAATCGCTGGCTGGCCTTCAACATCGTGCGATCGGGCGAATCCGAGCGGCAGCTGCTCATCGTGCGCGACGTCAGCCGCGAGGTACAGCTCGAAGCGCTGCGCAAGGAGTTCGTCGCGAACGCATCGCACGAGCTGCGCTCGCCCTTGACCGTCATCAGCGGCTATCTCGATGCGCTCGCGGATGACGAGGAGCTCGATCCCACGTGGAGCTCGCCGGTGCAGGAGATGCGTCGGCAGGCCGAGCGCATGGGGACGATCATCAACGACCTGCTCGAGCTGTCGAAGCTCGAGTCGGGGCAGCGAACGACGCAGGAGACGCCCGTCGATATCGGCGGCATGCTGTCGCTGTTGCGGCGGGAAGCGTTGGCGCTGGAGTCGCGCCCGCGCAAGATCACGGTGACGCTCGACAGCGATGCACTCTTGCGTGGCTCCGAATCGGAGCTGCATTCGATCGTCTCGAACCTGGTGACGAACGCGATCAAGTACACGCCGCGTGATGGCGAAGTGGAGATGCGCTGGTGGACGGATGCGCAGGGCGCGCACATATCGGTGCGCGACACCGGCGTCGGGATCGCACCGGAGCACATCCCGCGGCTCACCGAAAGGTTCTATCGCGTCGATTCGGGACGCGCACGCGAGCTCGGCGGCTCCGGTCTGGGTCTCGCGATCGTCAAGCATGCGCTCCAGATACATGACGGGACGTTGACGATCGACAGTGCGCTCGGGCGCGGCAGTACCTTTGTTTGTCACTTTCCGGCCGCTCGTATCGTGCAGCGCTCAGAGCTGAACGCAGCGCTGCCGAACCCCGCCGCCGAGATTTCCCTCCCGTAAGTTTTTCGCGCGATGTCGCGAAAGTTCGAAATCCGGGTCGCCGCTGGCCTGCCGCCGTTCGTCTGTCATCCAATCACAATGTTTCAGTAGCCTGACCGCAAAGTTCGCTGCCCAGACTGCGTCCAGCACTTTTCTGGCACTGTCTCGGAGCGAACTCAATGAGAACTTCCCAGTGGTTTATCGCGGCTGCGGTTGCCGCAGCGCTTGCCGGTTGTGGCGCGGACGAGATTTCCTCGGCCGGGAGCGACGGACCCGTCACGATCATCAATCCGCCCGCGCAGGATCCGAATCCGAATCCGAATCCAGGCGGAGATCCGCCGCCGACCGGCGCCACGCCTGCCGCGAGCTGCCCCGCCATCGTGGCGAACAATGAATTGCCGCTGCGCGACGACGGCACGATCACAGGACCGACGGGCACGTACCGCGTCTGCACGCTGCCCAACGCGATCGACCGCAGCGTGAATGTGCCGCGCACCGCCGGCGTGCTCTATGCGCTGGACGGCCGCGTCAACGTGGGCATCGACCAGGGCGCCGTGCCGAACGCGAATCCTCCGGTCGTGCTGACGATCCAACCGGGCGTCGTGATCTTCGCAAAGACGGGTACATCGTGGCTCGCGGTGAATCGCGGCAATCGCATCAACGCGGTTGGCACGGCGCAGCTGCCGATCGTGTTCACGAGCCGCGAGAACGTGGAAGGCACCGCGACCGATGATTCTCAAGGCCAGTGGGGCGGTGTCGTGCTGATGGGCCGCGCGCAGGTCACCGATTGCAGAAACGCGGCCACGCCCGGCGATGTCACCTGCTATCGCGAGACGGAAGGCTCCGTCGATCCAGCGCAGTACGGCGGGGCGACGAACGACGACGACAGCGGCACGATGCGCTACGTGCAGATCCGCTATTCCGGCTACGTGCTCAGCAACAACAACGAGCTGCAGGCGCTGACGCTCGAAGGCGTCGGCAGCAAGACGACGATCGACCACGTTCAGATGCACAACAGCTCCGACGACGGCTTCGAGAACTTCGGCGGACGCGTGCACATGCGCCACATCGTCGTGACGGGCGCCGACGACGACAGCATCGACCTGGACGTCGGCTACAAGGGCACGATCCAGTACGTCATCGCCGTTCAGAAGGCGTCCGGCACCTCGGGCGACTCGATGATCGAGCTCGACTCCCAGAACGCGTTCGAGGACCAGACACCCCGCACGCACATGAAGCTTGCGAACTTCACGTTCGTACATCGCAACGCGGGCACAGCGAACCTGGCGTCCATGTTGTTCCGTGGCAAGGCCGACGCCACGCTGGTGAACGGCGTCGTGACGAGCCCGATCGCCTGCCTGCGCTACAACGGCGCGAACATCCTGACGACGGACGTGGCGACCGACAAGCTCGGCGCGCCGAAATTCCACTCCGTCGTGATGCAGTGTGCCGCGGGCGCGCAGTTCGCCGGCTCGGGCGGCCTCAGCGCGCAGCAGGTCGCGGACGCGTTCAATGATCCTGCCAACGGCTCGCACGTGAATGCGTCGTTCACGGCGTCGCTGACGGACGTGTTCATCAACGGCGCGAACGAGACAGCCGTGCCCTATACCGATCCGAAGACGCTGGACGCCGCGTTCGATTCGACGAACTACGTCGGAGCGGTCAAGGACGCGAGCGACACATGGTACGCAGGTTGGACCTGCAACTCCGCGACGGCGAGCTTCGGTTCGGCGAGCGCCGCGTGCACTTCGCTGCCATCGCTCACCAACTGATCCGAGCCTCACGTGCGGCGGGCTTTCGATCCTCGTTCGCAGCCCGCCGCACCTCATTCCGAACATCGATACGCAGAGAGAACACACATGGCTAAACGACGTACGTGGAGCCTGGTCATCGCCGCAACCGCGTTGTCCACCCAGGCGTTTGCACAAACGCCGGTCGAGGTCGACGGTACGCCACAGGAGCAATCGACGGGCGCCGACACCGTGCCGCCGCCAGAGGCGGTCGATGTCGCGATGCCTGGCGGCGTGCCCACCGTGACGGTCGTGGGCCGCCGAGTGATCGACGTGCAACGGGAAACGACACAAGTCATTACCGTGTTGTCGGCGGAGGACATCGCCAGAACGGGCGAAGGTGATATCGCGGGCGCGCTCGGCCGCGTGACGGGCCTCAGCGTCGTCGGCGGCGGGTTCGTCTACGTGCGAGGGTTGGGCGATCGCTATTCGCTCGCGCTGCTCAACGGCTCGCCGCTGCCGAGTCCGGAGCCGATGCGCCGCGCCGTGCCCTTGAATCTATTTCCGACGGACATCGTCGCCTCCTCGTTGGTACAGAAGACGTACTCGCCGAACTTCCCCGGCGAATTCGGCGGCGGCGTGATCAACCTCACGACGTTAGCCATCCCGACGCAGCCATTCCTGGATATGAACGTCGGCATGAGCGGCAACACGGAAACGACGGGGCGCCTGGGCTACGACTACTACGGCAGCAAGTACGACTGGACCGGCTACGGCAATCGCGACACGCCGGCCGCGCTGGCCTCCTTCTTCGCCAGCCGTCAACGAATGAGCGCAGGCGGTGTCGACACCGGTGCGATCGCGAGCCAGCTCGTGAGCCGGAACAATGGTTTGGTGCAGAAGGACGAGGACATTCCACCGAACTTCTCCGGCAACATCACGGCCGGCAATACGTGGCGGCTCGACGATGCCGAGCTCGGCATCGTGGCGACGGCCGGCTTCAGCAACGATTGGCGCACGCGCGACAACGTCGAGCAGACGCCGGGAAGCGCGGACTTGTCCGTCGTCGACAAGGATTTTCGCAATGTCGCAACCGAGAACCGCGCGGTCACGAACGCACTGCTGGGCGTCGGTTACGAGTTCGGCGAGGGCAACATGCTGCGCTGGACCAACCTGTACATTCACGACACGCTGAAGCGCGCGAGTCTCGCGGCAGGCCGTCAGAACAACACGCGCCCAGGCGCCGATTACATCAATCAAACGACGAGCTGGTACGAGCGCGAGCTCTTGAGCACGCAGCTGACCGGCGGTTTCAACCTGGACCCGCTCCGCCTCAGCGCCAGGGCGTCGTACTCCACCTCCGAGCGCGATGCTCCCTACGAGCTGGGCATCGGGTACGTGCGCTCCAATATCGCCGCGAGCCCTTATGGCGCGTACTTCGTCAATCGCCTGGACAACGGCCAGACAGGGTATGCCGAGATCGCGTTCTCGGACCTGCAGGAGGACCTGTGGTCGGCGGGTGTCGATGTCTCCGCGCAAGTGCTGCCGAATCTGTCGCTGTCCGTCGGTCTGGACGTTGTCGATACGCAGCGTGATTCCACGCGGCGCGCATTTCAGATCGTTGCACCGTCGACGTTTCCAACCGCGGTCGCCATGCTGCGGCCGGACCACTTGCTGAGCGCGGCGGTCATCGACCACTTCGACATCGGCATGATCGAGATGACGGAAACCGACCCGGCCTTCACTGCGCGGCTGCGCACCGAGGCGGTCTATGCGCAAGCGCAAGCGGAGCTGCTGG
>JAEYXD010000153.1 GCA_023428645.1 Pseudomonadota bacterium | reverse complement strand
CGGCACTCTCGATGCGAACAATCCGCCGCCGATGCGGCGCTCGCGCGCCTGACTCCAGCGCGGGTGATCGACGGTGGGATTCACGTTCGCGTAGAACCCGTACTCGTGCGGCGCGGAGATGTTCCATGAGGTCGGCGGCTCGCGCTCGGTGAAGCGAATCTCGACGATCGACTTGATGCCCTTGAAGCCATACTTCCAGGGCGTGACGAGCCGCAGCGGCGCGCCGTTCTGATTCGGCAGCGTCTTGCCGTACAGGCCGACCGCGAGGAGCGCGAGCGGATGCATCGCCTCGTCGATGCGCAAGCCTTCGACGTACGGCCACTCGAGCACATTGAAGCGCTGTCCGGGCATTTCCGTGGGCCGCAATACGGTCTTGAAAGCGACGTACTTGGCCTTCGACGTCGGCTTGAAGCGCTTGAGCACCTCGCCGAGCGGCACGCCCACCCACGGGATGACCATGGACCACGCCTCGACGCAGCGCAGGCGATACACGCGCTCTTCGAGCGCATGCGGCTTCAGAAGATCTTCTAGCGCGAACTTGCCGGTGACTTCGGCTTCACCGGCGACGGTCACGCTCCACGGAGTCGGCTTGAATTTCCCGGAATTCTGCGAGGGCGCGGCTTTGTCGACGCCGAACTCGTAGAAGTTGTTGTAAGTCGTGACGTCGACATACTCGTTCGGCGTGTCTGCAATGCTGAGCTTGTCGTTGCGAGTGAACTTGAGCTCGGCGCCTTCCGCCGCGGCGCGCGGCGCGATCGAGCCCGCGAGCCCGGTCACTCCCGCGGCCAAGGCGGCTTGCAACAGCCGGCGGCGATCGGCGTAGACGGATTCCGGTGTGATCTCCGAAGGCTGAATACCGGCAGAGCTGCCTGGCGCAGGACGTTTGATCAACATGATCGACTCCCATCGGTCGCGAACCAGCGCAACGTTAGCATCGTCGTAGAGCCCTTCCTACGCTTACGTATCAGCGGGGGCATTGGGTCCGCTATCCCCGGAACGTGGATCAGCGCGCCGAGCAGCGTTCCGTCATGCCCCGCTGCTCAGCGCGCTTGCTGTTGACGTTCGAGCGGCGAGCGCGGCAGAAGTGCGTGCGCGCCGGATGCTCGCGTGTGCCGTCGATCCGACCACGAAGATCAGGTGCAATCGTGGGCGCACGCAGTGTAGCCTGTGCCGTCATCATGATGAGCGACAGCGAGAAAGATCGACGCACGTTGCGCGAGCAAGTCGAAAGCTTGCTGCCGTCGTGGCAGAGCTGGTATCCGAGCCTGTTCGACGCGGCTCAGGACCTCGGGCTGATTCGGGCACGCGTGTGTTCGCCCTCGATGCTGATGCTCTCGAATCGCCACGCGCACATCCAGTCCGAGGCGCTCCAGGCGTTCAAGGAGCAGTGGTGCGTCGAGGACGAGCCGGCGGTCGTCAGCGCGATTCCGCACGGCGTGCAGCGTCACATCCGCAATACCGCGAAGCAGTTCCACCGCGGTAAATCGCCGCAGAAGCGCCGTTGACCGCGGCGTCGCAAAGTTTTGTAGTCACCGGGGTGATGAGTTGACCAAACTTTGCAGCGCAAAACGCATCACGTCCGTGCGACGTACGGCTCAGCGAGCATAATCGCGTTTTGCATGAAGGTACGCTCGCCATCGTGAGGGCCAAATTCGTCATTCTGTGCGTCGCCCTGCTGTGCGGCGCGATCGCCGCGGCCGCGGGTCCTGACGCTACGAAGGAGATCAAGAACGGGCTGGTGCCGGCGGATTACGTCTACCAAGTGCCCCCGGGCGTCACGCGGCGCGAGATCACGTACTTCAGCGACGGCCAGCCGTGCTACGCGATGATCTTCTTCCCGAAAGGCTACTCGACGAGCGGCAAGATCCCGGGCGTCGTGCTCGGGCAAGGCTGGGCTGGCACTCACTTCGCAATCGAAAAGTACGGCGCGCGTCTCGCCGAGCGCGGCTTCGTCGCAATGGTCATCGACTATCGCGGCTGGGGTTACAGCGATGGCTTCGTCACGCTGAAGGAGCGGCAGAACGACAACGACGATCGCGTCCGCGTGAAGACGACGAAGGCCGATGTCATCGTCAAACGCACGCGGTTGATTCCTTGGAAACAGATCGAAGACGTCCGTAATGCGATCTCGTATTTGCAGGGCGAGCCTGGCGTCGATCCGGCGCGCATCGGTCTATGGGCATCGAGCACGGCCGGCGGCAACTCGATCGTCGTCGCCGCGCACGATGCGCGCGTGAAGGCGATCGCGATGCAGGTGCCCGCAATCTCGGGGCGCCGTTCGCCGAAGGGTCCGTACGAGCTGCGCGGTACTCAGCTGGAAGATGCGATCGTGCGTGCACGCACGGGGCAGGGTGCGGAAATGGAGGCCGGCTTCACGCCGCGACGCACGGTGGATCTCGAGACGAGTCAGGCGGCGGCCGAATATCGTCCGTTCCGCTTCCTGAAGCAGGTGGGTCCGCGGCCGGTGCTGTTCATCGTCGCGGAGCACGAGCAGCTCTTCAGCAACGAAGACAATGCCTATGCCGCGAGCAAGGTTCTCGCGGGCCCGACGAAGGTGCTCGAGATTCCGGACATCACGCACTTCGATATTTTTACCGGCGAGCCCTTCGAGCAGAGCGCGAACGCGGCGGCGGAGTGGTTCAAGCAGTACTTGTGACGGTTTCGGCCGCGCTGCGTGCGAGCCCGGCAAGCGCCGGCTCGCCGCATCGTCGCAGCGCGAACGAATCCGTGCCTCAGCCCTGCAGCTTCGAGAAATCCGGGGGGCGACGCTCCGCGAAGGCGCGCAGCGCCTCGGCCGCCTCGGCCGTCTTGAGCCGCGCGCCGAAGATCTCGCTTTCCTGACTCATCCGGGTCTGAATCGCCTGCGCATCGCGCATGAGGCGCTTCGTGGCCTGCAATGCGCCGAGCGGCCGGGTCGCGAGTGCCTTGGCGCTCGCGAGCGCCTTGGCGCGCACCTGATCCTTCGGTAGCGCGGCATTCGCGAGGCCAATGCTCGCGGCCGTCTTGCCGTCGACCGCCTCACCCAACGCGAACATCGCAAAGGCACGCGCATGACCGATGCGGGCTGGCAGCAGCCAGCTCGAAGCCGCCTCGGGGACGAGCGCGAGATTCACGAACGGCGTCGTCAGCTTCGCATCCTCGGCGACGTAGACGAGATCGAAGTGCAGCAGCATCGTCGTGCCGATGCCGACCGCGAGTCCTTGCACCGCGACTACGCACGGCTTCTGCGCGCGCGCGAGCGCGCTCAGGAATTTCTGGGAGTTCATATCCTCACGCGCGAGCGTGCCCGCGGCGACGGCGGCGAAGTCACCGAGATCGTTGCCGGCGGTGAACGCGTCGCCTTCCGCATCGAGCAGCACGGCGCGAATCGAGGCATCCGTCTCGGCGCGCTCGAGCGCGGCGGCGAGCTCCGCGTACATCGCGTTCGTGAGCGCGTTCTTTTTCTCGGGGCGATCGAGCGTGAGGTACAGCACGCCGTCGGTGACGGAGGTGCGAATGTGGGTCATGACCAGGCTCCTTCGCTGTCTGCAGCGGCGATTCGACGGGAAGCGCAAGATAAAACAAAAAGGGGGAGCCGAGCTCCCCCTTCGTGTCGTGATCGCAAGATCACTCGATCATCTGCATCGCGGATCAGGCCGCTTTGCTGGACGACGCCAGCTGGCGCAGCACGTAATGCAGGATGCCGCCGTGCTGGAAGTACTCGCGCTCCTTCGGCGTATCGATACGCACGCGCACTTCGAACTTGATCGGCGCGCCCGATGCCGGCGTCGCGACGACGGTGACCATCTTCGCGGCGCCGCCGTTCAGCCCGATGATCTCGAAGCTCTCCTTGCCGGTCAGGCCGAGCGATTGCGCGTTCTGGCCTTCCTTGAACATCAGCGGCAGGACGCCCATGCCGATGAGGTTGGAACGGTGAATGCGCTCGAAGCTCTCGGCGATCACGGCCTTTGCACCGAGCAGCATCGTGCCCTTGGCTGCCCAGTCGCGCGAGGAGCCGGTGCCGTATTCCTTGCCGGCGATGATGATGAGCGGCGTGCCTTCCTGCTTGTAGCGCATGGCGGCGTCGAAGATGCTCATCTGCTCGCCGCTCGGCACGTGCACCGTGACGCCGCCTTCGGTCCCCGGCGCGAGTTGGTTGCGCAAACGGATGTTCGCGAACGTGCCGCGCATCATCACCTCGTGATTGCCGCGGCGCGCGCCGTACGAGTTGAAATCGGCCGGCTGCACGCCGAGCGATACCAGGTACTTCGCGGCCGGGCTCGTCTTCGAGATGTCGCCGGCCGGCGAAATGTGATCCGTCGTCACGGAGTCGCCGAGCAGCGCGAGCACGCGCGCATTGCGAATGTCGGTGACGGCCGCCGGTTGCATCGTCATGCCGACGAAGTAGGGCGGATTCTTCACGTAGGTCGACTTCTCGTCCCACGAGTAGATCTTGCCGGCCGGCACCTGGATCGCATTCCAGTTCTCGTCGCCCGCGAACACGCTCGAGTAGCTCTTGCGGAACATCGTCGAGTCGACCGACTTGCCGATGAATTCCTGCACCTCGGCCGCCGTCGGCCAGATGTCCTTGAGATAGACCGGCTGGCCGTCGCTGCCGGTGCCGAGCGGCTCGGTCGTCAGGTCGAGATTCAGCGTGCCGGCGAGCGCGTAGGCGACGACGAGCGGCGGCGAGGCGAGATAGTTCTGCTTCACCTCCGGATGCACGCGGCCTTCGAAGTTACGATTGCCGGAGAGCACGGAGCACGCGATCACATCGCCTGCCTTCACGGCGTCGGAGATTTCCGGTTTCAGCGGACCCGAGTTGCCGATGCAGGTCGTGCAGCCGTAACCCACGGTGTAGAAGCCGACCGCTTCGAGATCCGGCGTGAGGCCGGCCTTCGCGAGGTAATCGGTCACGACGCGCGAGCCGGGCGCCAGGCTGGTCTTCACCCACGGCTTTGCCGTCAAGCCGCGCTGACGCGCGTTGCGCGCCACCAGGCCGGCCGCGATCAACACGGCAGGATTCGACGTATTCGTGCAGCTCGTGATCGCCGCGATCAGCACCGCGCCGTCGCGAACCTCGAACGACGTGCCGTCGACCGTGGCGGTACCGACGCCGGTCGCGGACGGGTTCTTTTTCGCACGCTCCTCGGCCATGACTTTCGCGGTCGCGGTGTACGTGTTCTTCGCGGTGCGCAGCGGCACGCGATCTTGCGGGCGCTTGGGGCCGGCGAGCGACGGCTCCACGGTGCCGAGATCCAGCTCGAGCACATCGGTGTAATCGGCCTGCGGAGCGCCGTTCTCGCGCCACATGCCTTGATGCTGCGCGTAAGCCTTCACGAGCGCGATCTGCTCGGCCGTGCGGCCCGTCAGCTCGAGGTACTTCAGCGTCTCTTCGTCGATCGGGAAGATGCCGCAGGTGCTGCCGAATTCCGGCGCCATGTTCGCGATCGTCGCGCGGTCCGCGAGCGGCAGGCCCGCGAGGCCGTCGCCGAAGAACTCGACGAACTTATCGACGACGCCCTTCTTGCGCAGCATCTCGGTGACGGTGAGCACGAGGTCGGTCGCCGTCGCACCCGCGGGCAGCTTGCCCGTGAGCTTGAAGCCGATGACGTGCGGAATCAGCATCGTGACGGGCTGGCCGAGCATCGCCGCTTCGGCTTCGATGCCGCCAACGCCCCAGCCGAGCACGCCGAGACCATTGACCATCGTCGTGTGCGAATCGGTGCCGACGAGCGTATCTGGGTAAGCCCAGCGCACGCCGTCCTTCTCCACGTCGAACACGACGCGCGCGAGATGCTCGATGTTGACCTGGTGCACGATGCCAGTGTTCGGCGGCACGACCTTGAAGTCGCGGAACGCGGTCTGGCCCCAGCGCAGGAACGAATAGCGCTCGGTGTTGCGGTTGAACTCGATCTTCGTGTTCTTCAATAGCGAGTCGCGCGTGCCGTACGTGTCGACCTGCACGGAGTGGTCGATCACGAGCTCCGCCGGCGACAGTGGATTGATCTCGTCGGGATTGCCGCCGAGCTTCGTCATCGCCTCGCGCATCGCGGCGAGGTCGACGATCGCGGGCACGCCGGTGAAGTCCTGCATGATCACGCGGCTCGGCGTGAAGGAGATCTCATAGGAGGGCGCGGCCTTCGGATCCCAGTTCAGCAGCGCCTCGATGTCCGCGCGCGTGACGTTCACGCCGTCTTCGAAACGCAGCAGGTTCTCTAGCAGGATCTTCAGGGAATAGGGCAGGCGGGCGACGTTGCGGTCTTTCAGTGCAGCAAGACTTGCAATTTCGAAATTATTGCTGCTGCAAGCGAGCGTAGTGCGCGCCTTGAACGAATCTTTCATGCGTCCTCCGGGAGGATTAAAGGGCGGGAACGGTGCCACGGACGGGCGGTCCCGGTCTCAAAGCGCGCGGATTATAGCGGCAAGCTTCGCCCGGCGAAAAACGTGATGCGAACAGCGGCGTTGGCGAACGCAGCCGACGCGTTATGCGAAGGCACTTTCGATGACGCCGCCGCCCAGGCATTCCTCGCCTTGGTAGAAGACCGCGTACTGGCCGGGGGTGACCGCGCGCTGCGGCCGATCGAAACGAACGGTGGCCGAGACAGTTGCTGCGCTTGCGGCGTCCTGCGCCCCATCGAGTGTCACCGTGCAGTCCTGATCGGCCTGTCGGTAGCGCACCTTCGCACTGCACCGAAAGCGCGCGTCGGGCGCTGCGCCGCCGACCCATGTCAACTGACCGACCTGCATCTCGGTTGCAAACAGCGCGGGGTGATCGTGCCCCTGTACGACGACGAGGACGTTGCGAGCCAGATCCTTGCGCGCGACATACCACGGGTCCTCGCTCGCGCCCTGACGCCCGCCGATGCCAATGCCTTGACGCTGCCCCAGCGTGTAATACATGAGCCCGCGATGCTCGCCGAGCACCGTGCCGTCGTTGGATTCGATACGCCCGGGCTGCGCGGGCAGATAGCGCGACAAAAATTCCGCGAATGGACGCTCGCCGATGAAACAGATGCCGGTGCTGTCTTTCTTGTCGAACACCGGAAGCGTCAGGTCGCGTGCGATCCGGCGCACCTCGTCCTTGTGCAGGGCACCGATCGGAAACAGCGTGCGGGCGAGCGCGTGTCCTGGCATCGCATGCAGGAAGTAGCTCTGATCCTTCTGCGGATCGAGCCCTTTCAAAAGGCGCACCGTCGGCTCATGGGCGACGCGCGCGTAATGGCCGGTGGCGACGTACTCCGCGCCGAGGCGCCGCGCGTATTCGAAACACACGCCGAACTTGATCTCGCGATTACACAGCACATCCGGATTCGGTGTGCGGCCCGCGCGGTATTCCTCGAGGAAGTACGAGAACACGCGTTCCCGGTATTCGCCGGCGAAACTGACTTTGTGCAGCTCGATGCCGAGCTGCTCGCACACGCGGCGCGCGTCCTGATAGTCCTGTGCGGCCGTGCAGTAGCCGTCTTCGTCCTCGTCCCAGTTGCTCATGAACAAGCCCTGCACCTCGTAGCCTTCCTGCTGCAGGCGCCAGGCGGAGACGGAGGAATCGACGCCTCCGGACATACCGACGATGACGAGCGGACGAGAAGTCATGGCAGGCAGGATGCGATAGTGCGGGACAGGGCGGCCGTGCGGCCGGGAAACGAACTCAGGAGCGAGGCTCCACGGCGCGCAGCGGCGCGGCGAGCGGCGCCTGCACGAACTCGCGCACGACGTCCAACGGATAGCGACGGCCGCCGAGATAGTCCTCGATACAGCGCAAGACCATCGGACTGCGCAGGCGCGGGGTCTGCGCTCGAATCTGCTCCAGCGTCAGCCAGACGGTCCGCTGGATGCCCCGATCGAGCCGCCGCCGCGAATCGTGCTCGGAGACGTGCCCCGAGAACGTGAAGCGCATGAAGCTCTTTTGCTTCTCCGGCACATCCCAGAAGTACACGCCGACGAGATGCTCCGGATGAAACGTCCACGCCGTTTCTTCGAGGGCTTCGCGCACGACCGCCGTGACGAGGTGCTCGCCGCGCTCGACGTGCCCCGCCGGCTGATTGAACACCATGCTCTGTCCGATGCGCTCCTCGACCAGCAGGAACTGACCATTGCGTTCGATGACGGCGGCGACGGTCAGGTCGGGGCGTAAGGACATTTTCTATTGTATCCAGGGTGTTACGGTCGAATTGTTAGGGCAAGCCTAACACGTCACACATCCCGCGCGAGGCGCTCGGCGAGACCCGTGTATGTGGCCGGCGAGAGCTTCGACAAGGCGTCCTTCGCTGCGTCGGGAATGGCCAGCCCGTCGACAAATGCCCGCAGCGAGGTCGCGTTGACGCGCTGCCCGCGTGTCAGCGATTTCAGCTGCTCGTAGGCGTTTTCGACGCCATAGCGCCGCATGACCGTCTGGATCGGTTCGGCCAGCAGCTCCCAGTTCGCATCCAGATCCTCGGCGAGCTTCGCGCGATCGATGTCGACACGATCCAGGCCGCGCTCGATGGACTTCCAAGCGATCAGCGAATGCGCCGCGCCCACGCCGACGTTGCGCAGCACCGTCGAGTCCGTCAGATCTCGCTGCCAGCGGGACACCGGCAGTTTGTCGGATAAGAACCGCAGCATCGCGTTCGCGAGGCCGAGATTGCCCTCGCCATTCTCGAAGTCGATTGGATTGACCTTGTGCGGCATCGTCGAGGAACCCACCTCGCCGGCGACGACGCGCTGCTTGAAATAGCCGATCGAGATGTAACCCCACATGTCGCGGCACAGGTCGATGAGTACCGTATTGATGCGCGCCAGGGCGTCGAAATACTCGGCGGTCCAGTCGTGCGGCTCGATTTGCGTCGTGTAGGGATTCCAGATCAGACCGAGCGATTCGACGAAGCGCTGGCCGAGGCCGGCCCAATCGACCTTGGGATACGCGATGAGGTGCGCATTGAAGTTGCCGACCGCGCCGTTGATCTTGCCTTCGATCGCGACCGCGGCGATGCGCGCCCGCTGCCGTTGCAACCGATACACGAAATTCGCGATTTCCTTGCCGAGCGTCGTCGGGGTCGCGGGCTGACCGTGCGTGCGCGACATCATCGGCACCGCCGCATTCGCATGCGCCATCGTGCGCAGGCGCGCGATCAGCGAGTCGAGCCGCACGAGCAGCACTTGGTCGCGGGCCTCCTTGAGCATGAGCGCATAGCTCAGATTGTTGATGTCCTCGGAGGTGCACGCGAAATGGACGAATTCGCGCCGCGAGCGCCATGCGGGGACGGCGTCGAGCCGCGCCTTGACGAAGTACTCGACCGCCTTCACGTCATGGTTCGTCTCGCGTTCGATCCGTTTGACCTCGGCGGCATCGGCGTCCGTCAGTCCGGTCGCCAGGGCATCGAGTACGGTCAGCGCTTCGGCCGGCAGGCCGCGCAATTCGACGATGCCGTCCTCGGCGGCGAGCGCCTTGAGCCACAACGCCTCGACACGGACGCGTTGTCGGATCAGGCCGCGCTCGCTGAAGAGCGAGCGCAACTCGGCGGATTTGTCGGCATAACGGCCATCGATCGGTGAGATCGCGTTGAGAGTGTTAGTCACGTAACGGTCGCAGTCCTGGGCTTGAGTGGGGTCGGGCCGCCTCGAGCTCACTTCTCGCTGAAGCGGCGGGAGAAATGCGGGCTAGAATCATACCGCACGCCCCGAACGGCGTGCGCAAGCGGAGTCTTCGCAGTGACGGATGAAAGCCATCGGATCGAGCGCGATAGTCTTGGGGAGCTTACGGTGCCCGCCGATGCGCTATGGGGCCCGCAAACGCAGCGCGCGGTCGAGAATTTCCCGCTGAGCTCCCTGCGCATGCCGCGGGATTTCATCCGTGCGCTGGGGCTCATCAAATGGGCGGCCGCGACCGCGAATCACGAATTGCAGCTCCTGGACGCCAAACGCGCCGCCGCAATTCAAAAGGCCTCGCTCGAGGTTGCCGACGGCCGTCACGACAGCCAGTTCCCTGTCGATGTGTTCCAGACCGGCTCGGGCACGAGCAGCAACATGAACGCAAACGAGGTGATCGCGAGGATCGCCTCTCGATACGCGAACGTCGCCGTGCACCCGAACGACCACGTCAACATGAGCCAGAGCTCGAACGACGTCGTGCCTACGGCGATTCACGTGAGCGCGCTGCTCGGCATCGAGCAGCATCTGCTGCCTGCGCTCGCGTACCTGAGCGCCGTGATCGCGCGACGCATCTCCGACGTC
This sequence comes from Pseudomonadota bacterium, assembly GCA_023428645.1. Lineage (GTDB taxonomy): Bacteria > Pseudomonadota > Gammaproteobacteria > Steroidobacterales > Steroidobacteraceae > Steroidobacter. The sequence continues at coordinate 26,388 of JAEYXD010000153.1, read as the reverse complement.
GGCGAGATCGTGAAGACCGGACGCACGCATCTCATGGATGCGATGCCCGTGACGTTCGGCCAGGAAATGAGCGGGTGGCGTGCGCAAATCGATCACGGCAGCGCGCGCGTGATGGAGAGCCGCGCGCGCCTGCAGTCGCTTGCGCTCGGCGGCACGGCGGTGGGAACGGGCATCAATGCCCATCCGCGCTTTGCCTTGCGCGCGGCGAAGTATTTGTCGACGAAGACAGGGCTCGATCTGCGGCCGAGCCAGAACTACTTCGAATCGCTGTCCTCGCAGGATGCGGCGGTCGAGCTGTCCGGCCAGCTCAAGACGGTCGCGGTGTCGATGATGAAGATCGCGAACGACCTGCGCTGGATGAACAGCGGGCCGCTCGCCGGGCTCGGCGAGCTCGCATTGCCTGCCTTGCAGCCCGGCAGCAGCATCATGCCGGGCAAGGTGAATCCCGTGATTCCCGAGGCCGTCACGATGGTTGCGGCGCAGGTGATCGGCAACGACACGACGATCACGATCGCGGGCCAGTCGGGGAATTTTCAGCTCAACGTCATGCTGCCCGTCATTGCGTACAACCTTGCGCAAAGCGTCGAGTTGCTCGCGAATGCGGCGCGCGTGCTGGCGGACTCCGCCATCGCGGGTCTGACGGTGAACGAGTCGCGCGTGAATGCGGCGCTGGAGCGCAACCCGATCCTGATCACGGCGTTGAATCCCGTCATCGGGTACGAGGCGGGGGCAAAGATTGCGAAACAGGCGTATGCGGAAGGTCGTTCCGTGCGCGAGGTCGCCGCCGAGCAAACGCAGCTGAGCGCGGCGGAGCTCGGGCAGCTGCTCGATCCGCGCGAGCTCACGAAAGGCGGAATCAAGGCGGACGGTGGTCGCTGAGTGTCGGACCCCGGGCAATTGAAGCGGCTGATCGAGGCGCGGCTGCAAAATACGCGGCCGGCGGTCGATTCGCGCATGGCGTATCCCGCCGGCGTGTCGCCTGAAACCGATCGTGCGATTCGTCAGTATTTTCCGGCAGCGCCGATCGCGGCGGCCGTACTCGTGCCGATCGTCGACCATGCGAGCGGGCTCACCGTGCTGCTGACGGAGCGCGCGACGCATCTCAAACATCACCCGGGTCAGATCAGCTTTCCCGGCGGGCGTATCGAAGCGAGCGATGCCGGTCCACTCGATGCGGCATTGCGCGAGACCGAGGAGGAGATCGGCTTGGCGCGCGAGCACGTGCGGTTCGTCGGCTATCTCGACCCGCACCTCGTGCTGACCGGATATTGGATCACGCCGGTCGTCGCGTTCGTGCAGCCCGGCTTTGAGCTGAAATTGGATCACCGGGAAGTCGCGAGCACCTTCGAGGTGCCGCTCACGCACATTTTCGATGCCGCGAACCATCGCTCGCGTGAGCGCATGCTCGGCGACGTACCGCTCACCCTGCACGACATCCCCTATGGCGAGCACAACATCTGGGGCGCGACAGCGGGAGTATTGATGGCGCTGTACCGGCTGCTGCGGACGGCGAATTCCCCGACCACGCCCTAGTCACGATTCTCGAGTCACCATGTCGTCCATCGATCGCTTGCTTCGAATCATGTCTCGCCTGCGCGATCCCGAGCGCGGCTGTCCGTGGGATTTGCAGCAGTCGTTCGCGACGATCGCGCCCTACACGATCGAGGAGGCGTACGAGGTCGCCGACACGATCGAGCGCAATGACCTGCAGGCCCTGCGGGACGAATTGGGCGATCTGTTGTTTCAAGTCGTGTTTCATGCGCAGCTGGCGCGCGAGCAGGGCGCGTTCGACTTCGACGCCGTCGTCACCGCGATCTGCGACAAGATGGAGCGACGCCATCCGCATGTGTTCGGCGACGCGACGGTCGAGTCCGCCGAGGCGCAAACGGTCGCATGGGAGGAGCAGAAGCGCCGCGAGCGTGCGGCCAAGCATGCGAGCGTGCTCGCCGACGTGCCCGTGTCACTGCCCGCGCTCACGCGCGCGAACAAGCTCGGCAAACGTGCGGCCCAAGTCGGCTTCGAATGGCCCGACGTGAACGGCGCGCTCGCGAAGGTGGAGGAAGAAGTGCGCGAGCTCAAGGCGGAAGTCGCACACGGGGTCGACCGCACCGCGATCGCGGCGGAGCTCGGTGATGTGCTGTTCTGCATCGTCAATGTCTGCCGTTATCTGGGGGTCGATCCGGAAACGGCACTGCGGACGACGAATGCGAAGTTCGAGCGACGTTTCGGTTATGTGGAAGCACGGCTGCGTGAGCAGGGTCGCACGCCGGAGCAGGCGTCGCTCGCGGAGATGGATGCGCTCTGGGATGAGGGGAAGGCACGGGGCGTCTGATTCAGTTTGCATTCAGAGCGTCAGACCTAGCCTCGCGCTCACGCTCGGCAAATCTCAGCGCCGAGTGCGGAGAAACATGATGCGTATCGCTCGTGCGTTGATCGTTCTGACGGGCTTGACGGTGACGACGATGGCGTTGGCGGCGCCGCCGCCCTGGTCGAACTCACGGCACAACCGTGATTCTTACGATGGGTACGACACGGCGCGTGTCGTGCGCGTCGAGCCGATCGTACGTCGCATCCGTGTCGAGACCCCGCGACGCGAATGCTGGGATGAAACGCGCGTCGTCGAATCCCGCCCGCACATCTCTGACCCGGCCGTCGGCGGACGCACGCTGCTCGGCGGCATCATTGGCGGGGTGATCGGTCACCAGTTCGGCAGCGGCCGCGGCAACGATGCGGCGACGATCGCGGGTGCCGTGATCGGCTCGGGCGTGGGTTATGACAGCGCCCGTCGCAAGGCGGGTGTCGTGGAGGAACGTGTCGTGGAGCGCTGCGCGACACGTTATGAAAGCGATTTCGAAGAGCGCATCGACGGCTACCACGTAACGTACGAGTACAACGGCCGGCAATTCACGACTCGGATGCCGCATGACCCCGGCTCGACGATGCGAGTCCGGGTCGCGGTGGCACCGGCGGAATAGCGCGGCTGAAGACCTCAACCAGAGCGGCAAGGGCGTGACTTCGCCCTTGCCGCACGTACACTAGGTCCATGTACCCACGTCTGATCGCCACCGTGCTCCTGATGCTCGCGCAAGCGACGCTCGTGTCGAACGTGGCATCCGCTCAGAACCTCGTCGATCCGCGCAGCCGTGAGCGCGCTTCGCAATCGGGCGGGATTTCCTTGGACGATGCGGTGCGGATGGTCGAGAGCAGATATCGCGCTCGGGCGGTCAGAGCGGATGTCGTGAACAACGGCGGACGCCGGGTCTACGAGATCCGCCTCCTGAATGCCGACGGCAAGGTGTGGAAGGTCCGCGTCGATGCGGAAACAGGGCGGTCGTACTAATGCGTTTGCTGCTAGTCGAAGACGATCAGGCGTTGCGCGAGTCGCTCGTGGAGCAGCTCGAGGGCGCGGGCTTCAACGTCGATCCCGCGGCGGACGGCGAGGAAGGGCTGTACTGCGGGCGCGAGTACGCGCTCGATCTCGCGATCGTCGACCTCGGCTTACCGAAGATTTCCGGTCTCGATCTGATCAAGAAGCTGCGTGCCGCGGGCAAGGCATATCCGATCCTGATCCTCACGGCGCGCGATCGCTGGCAGGACAAGGTCGAGGGTCTGCAGGCGGGCGCCGACGACTATGTCGCGAAGCCATTTCATTTCGAAGAGCTGATGGCGCGCGTGCAGGCGCTGCTGCGCCGCTCGGGCGGCTGGGCGCAGCCGGTGTTGAAGTGCGGTCCCGTCGCACTCGATCCGCGGACCCAGGACGTCACGGTTCACGACAAGCGGGTCGAGCTCACGAGCTTCGAGTACCGCATTCTCGAGTACCTGATTCATCGCGCGGGCGAGGTCATCTCGAAAACCGAGCTCACCGAGCGGTTGTACGCGCAGGATTTCGACCGCGACAGCAACACCATCGAAGTGTTCATCGGGCGGCTGCGCCGCAAGCTCGATCCGGACGACACGATCAAGCCGATCGAAACGCTGCGCGGCCGCGGGTATCGGTTTGCGCTTCAGCGCGACACGTGAGGAAGCAGGCCTTCCTAACGAAGAACGGCTTCAACCAACTCCCCCTCCCCCGCGCAGCGGGGGAGGGTTAGGGGAGGGGGTCTTTCTCTCAAATGCTTAAATGCACCCCCGCTCCCTAAGCACCCGCCTGCTCCTGTCGATGAGCGTGCTGTTGATCCTGTTCTTCGGGATCACGATCCTCGCGCTCGACTATGTCTTTCGTGATCTCACCCACACCGCGATGCGCGAGCGGCTCGAGGTGCAGTTGATCGCGCTGATCACGGCGTCCGAGGAGGACTCGAGCGGCGGCCTGCGCCCTTCGCCGCAGCACGTCGATGCGACGGTGCGCTTCAACACGCCGGGCTCCGGCCTCTACGGCGAAATCATGCGCAGCGACGGTTACCCGAGCTGGCGCTCGATCTCGTTGACGGGCACGGGCATCACTTTCCCGACGCCGGAAAAATACGGCGAGCCTCTGTTCGGCCAGCTCTCGAACGCGGACGGCTCGAACGTGCTCGCGCTGAGCCGGCGGCTGGAGTGGCAGTTCGACAATGGCGTCACGCGCTCGTTCGTCTACAGCGTCGCCGAGGATCTCGGGCCGTATTACGCGCAATTGAACGGCTTTCGCGGCCGGCTTTTCGGCTGGTTCGGTGTCTTGATGCTCTTGCTGCTCGGTGCGATCGCGATACTCGTGCGTCGGCTGTTGGCGCCCTTGCGTCGGATCGAAAAGGAAATCAATGCGATCGAAGTCGGCGAATTGACCGAGCTCGGCACGAGCTACCCGCGCGAGCTGCTCGGCGTGACGACGAACTTGAACACGCTCTTGCGCGGCGAGCGCGAGCGCCTGGCCCGCTACCGCAACACGCTGGGCAATCTCGCGCACAGCTTCAAGACGCCGCTCGCCGTCATGCGCAATCTGCTGTCGAGCGAGCAGGTGCGCGACTTGCCGGTCGCGGCGCAGTTGGACACGCAAGTCGATCGCATGAACGACATCGTGAAATACCAGCTCAAGCGCGCGGCGGCATCGGGCGGCACCGGCCTCGGCATGGCGCCCGTCGATGTGGCCGAAGCGCTGGAGGCACTGCGTGGCGCGCTGCTCAAGGTGTACATCGAGCGCAATTTGCGCTGCACGCTCACCGTTGCTGAGCACGCGCTGTTCTTCGGCGACCGTGAGGATCTGCAGGAGATCGCGGGCAACTTGCTCGACAACGCCTTCAAGTGGGCGCGCAGTGAGATTCGGCTGACAGTCACGACATTGTCGGCGCCGACGGCCCGTCGCGATGGCCTGGCGATGGTGTTCGAGGACGACGGCCCGGGCATCCCGGAAGCCCGGCGCGAGCACGTCTTGGAACGCGGTGCGCGGCTCGACGAGCGCGTGAGCGGGCAGGGCATTGGCTTGTCGATCGTTCGCGAGCTCGTCGGTTTGAACGGCGGCACGATCGAGATCGGGATGTCGTCGCTCGGGGGCGCGCGCATCGAAGTGCGCTTGCCGCCCACCTGAGGCCACGCGCACTTGAATTGAGGCGCTCGGGCGCCGATTGAGGCGCCTTCAGGTAATCTGCGCGCCCCATTCGCCGTCGTCTCGATCATGTCCGTGTCTCTGAAAACCGCGAATGCGACGTTGCTCGCGTTACGAGAGCAACTGTCGCTCACACGCCTGGCGGATCGCGCGAGATTCTCGCGCGAGCTCGATCGGCTGTTCGCGCGCAAATCGCATGGGCCGGAATTCGAGCCCGCCGTGGCCAGATTGAGCGAGTCGATCGAGGCATCGAAGGCCGCCGTCGAGCGCCTGCGCGCACTGCCGCTCAGGCTCGAATTCGACCCGGCGCTGCCGATCACCGCGCATCGCGAGGAGATCTCGAAGGCGCTGGCGGAACACCAGCTCATTGTCGTCTGCGGCGCGACCGGGTCGGGCAAGACCACGCAATTGCCGAAGCTGTGCATCGACGCCGGGCGCGGCACGTTCGGCCTCATCGGGCACACGCAGCCGCGGCGCATCGCCGCGCGCGCGCTCGCGAATCGACTCGCGCAAGAGCTCGGCACGACGGTTGGCGGCGCCGTCGGCTACCAGGTGCGCTTCAACGATCGCACCGGCCCGGAGACGCGCGTCAAGCTGATGACCGACGGCATCCTGCTGCGCGAGCTCGAGCACGATCGGCTCCTGCGAAAGTACGACACGCTCATCATCGACGAAGCGCACGAGCGCAGTCTCAATATCGACTTCCTGCTCGGCGTGCTGAAGCGCATTCTCCCGCAGCGGCCGGAGCTTCGCGTCATCATCACGTCGGCCACGATCGATCCGCAGCGCTTCGCGGAGTTCTACGGCGGCGCGCCGATCATCGAGGTGTCCGGGCGCAGCTACCCGGTCGAAGTGCGCTATCGGCCGTTGCTTGGCGAGGAGGCGGAGGACGAGCTGACGCTCGCCGAAGGCGTCGTCGCCGCCGTGCGCGAGCTGGATCAGGTCGATCGCGGCGATGTGCTCGTGTTCCTGCCGGGCGAAAAGCACATTCGCGACGTCGACCAGGCCTTGTCGAAGGCGAAGCTGCATCACACCGAAGTCGTGCCGCTGTATGCCCGGCTGTCGACGCGCGAGCAGGAGCGGGTGTTCGAAGGGCATAGCGCGCGGCGCGTCGTGCTGGCGACGAACGTCGCCGAGACCTCGTTGACCGTGCCGGGCATCCGCAACGTCATCGATTCCGGCCTGGCGCGCATCAGCCGCTACAGCGTGCGCGGCAAGGTGCAGCGGCTGCCGATCGAGCCGATCGCGCAGGCGAGCGCCGATCAGCGCAAGGGCCGGTGCGGTCGCGAGAGCCCCGGTATTTGCATCCGGCTGTTCGATGAAACGGACTTCGCGAATCGCCCGCTGTTCACACCGCCCGAAATCCTGCGCACGAATCTCGCAAGCGTCATTCTGCAGATGGCGACGCTCGGTCTCGGCGAGCCCGAGGACTTCCCGTTCGTCGACCCGCCCGATACGCGTCTCATCAACGATGGTTACCGCTTGCTGCAAGAATTGAAGGCGGTCGACGAGTCGCGACGCGTGACGAGTCTGGGACGGCAGATCGCGTCGATTCCGGTCGACCCACGGCTCGCGCGCATGTTGATTGCGGCGAATCACCATCGCTGCGTCGCCGAGATGCTCGTGCTCACGGCGTTTCTCGCCAGCCAGGACCCGCGCGAGCGGCCCGCCGACGCGCAGCAGCAGGCGGACCAACGCCACGCCACCTACGCGGATCCGCGCTCCGACTTCGTCACCGTGTTGAAGCTGTGGGCGATGTTCAACGAGCAGCAGGAAGCGCTGTCCGCGAACCAGTTGCGCAAGTGGTGCCGCGAGAATTTCTTGTCGTATGTGCGGCTTCGCGAGTGGAAGGAGCTGCATCGGCAATTGAGCGAGGTGGCGGAGGATCTCGAGCTCAAGACGAACGCCGCCGCGGCGGAGTACGCCGACTTGCACCAGGCGATCCTCACCGGCTTCCTGGGCGGCATTGGCACTCTCGATGAGCGACGCGAATACGAGGGCGCGCGCGGGACACGCTTCGTCGTCGCGCCGGGCACGCCGCTCGCCTCGCGCCCGCCCAAATGGCTCGTCGCCGCGAGCCTCATGGAAACGACTCGCCTGTACGCGCGCATGGTCGCGGCGGTCGAGCCGCAATGGATCGAAGCGGCCGGCGCGCATCTAGTGAAGCGCTCGTACAGCGAGCCCCATTGGGTGCGCGAGCGCGGCTTCGTCGCCGCCTTCGAGTCCACGACGCTGTATGGGCTCACGTTGGCGTCGCGGCGGCGCGTGAACTTCGGCTCCGTCGATCCACGGCAAGCGCAGCAGATGTTCGTGCGCGAAGCGCTCGTGGAGGGTCACACCGACTTCAAGGCGCAGTTTCTGGATACGAATCGGGCCCTGCGCCACGAAGTGGAGGCGCTCGAGGCGAAGATTCGCCGACGCGACATCCTGGTCGACGAGAACGCGATCGTCGAGTTCTACGTGTCACGCCTCGCGCCCGATGTGAACTCCATTGCGACGCTGCAGCGCTGGTTGAAATCGCCACAAGGCCGGCACGGCGCCGCGTTGACGATGACGATCGCGGATCTCATGCGCCGCGATGCGCCCGAGGTCGATCCGGGAAATTACCCCGACGTGTTGCGAGTCGCAGGCAATGCATTGCCGCTCAGCTATCGTTTCGAGCCGAACGCCGACGACGATGGCATCACGCTCACCGTGCCCGAGCCGCTCGTGCCCGAGTTGAACGCGGCGGAGCTCGCATGGCTCGTGCCGGGCTGGCGGCTGGAGAAAGTGACCGCCGCGTTGCGTGCGTTGCCGAAGCACTTGCGCAAGGCAGTCGTGCCGGTGCCAGAGTTCGCGGCGCGTGCGCTCAACGAGCTGGAGACCGCGCTCGACTTTCCCACTGCGTTGGCGCGCTGGCTGACGCGCGTCACGGGAACGGCCGTCGAGCCGCAAGCGCTCACGGATCTGGCCGTTCCGGAGCATCTGCGTATGAACATTCGAGTCGCGAATCTTCAGGGCGCGCAGATCGCGCAGGGTCGAGACCTCGTCGCGCTGCGGCGCGCGCTTCGCGATCGCGCCGCGAGCCCTGTCCAGGGCGTCGCCGCGGCGACGAAGACGCATCGCAGCTGGGATTTCGACGCGCTGCCGACGGAGCAGGTCGTCGAGCGGCGCGGCCTGCGGTTCACTGTGTATCCGACGCTGCGCGATCGCGGCGATGGCGTCGAGGTGGTGGAGGCGAAGAGCCGCGCCGAGGCGGATGCGTGGCTGCACGATGGCGTCCTGCGGCTCGCGACGCTCGCGTTGCCCGAGCAATTCAAGTACGCGCGCAAGCGGTTCGCGGACACTCGCGAGCTCGTGCTGCTGGGGCAGGGATTCAGCACCGACAAGCCGTTGGCGGTGGGACTGACGGAGCGCGTGTTCGCCGAATGCTTCTTCGCGGGTGGCGGCGCGCTACCGCGGTCCGCCGGTGAGTTCCAATCGCTGCTCGATCGGTGCCGCGCTGATTTCGGCGCGGTCGTCGATCGTGTCGCAAGCCATGCGGTGGACATCCTGAAAGAGGCGCGGCTGGCGCGCGAGAAGCTCGCGAAATTGTCGAATCCGTCGTTCAAGGCGCTTGCGGACGACGCGCAGCGGCAGCTGGGCGTGTTGTTGCCGAAGGAATTCCCGGCCCGGGTGCCGCGTTCGCTATGGCCGCATGAGGTGCGCTATCTGAAGGCGCTCAATCGCCGGCTGGATCGCGCGCCGGGGAATGCGAAGAAGGATGCGGAGGCGATGAGCAAGATCGCGCCGTTCGCGGCGGCGCTGCAGCAGTTGCTTGCGGCGTACAAGGGGCACGAGCCTCGGCCGGAGGTCGAGCGGCTGCAATGGATGCTCGAGGAGTTTCGCGTATCGCTGTTCGCACAGGACTTGAAGACCGCGCTGCCGGTGTCGGAGAAGCGGCTGGCGGATCAGCTGGAGGCGGCGCGCCAGGAGGCGAAAGCCGCCTGACTCACTCGCTTGCAGGGCACGGTCGGGGGCGCGCGTCGCGCGACTCATTGGCGAGCGCGCGCCCCGTCCTGACCTTTCCCCGCAAGCAGGGGGAAGCCTGGGTGACTACGGCGCGACTTTGAAATCGATGCCCTGCGCCAGCGGCAGCTCGCGACTCCAATTGATCGTGTTCGTCTGCCGGCGCATGTACGCCTGCCACGAATCCGAGCCCGACTCGCGTCCGCCGCCCGTGTCTTTCTCGCCGCCGAACGCACCGCCGATCTCCGCGCCCGACGTGCCGATATTCACGTTCGCGATGCCACAGTCGCTGCCGAGCGCCGACAGGAAGCGCTCCGCGTGCTGCACATTCGTCGTGAAGATCGCGGACGACAGGCCGTGATCGACCGCATTCTGCATCGCGATGGCGTCATCGAGCGTGTCGTACTCGATCACGTACAGGATCGGCGCGAAGGTCTCGGTGCGCACGATGTCCCAGTCGTGCTTCGCGCGTACGATTGTCGGCGCGACGAAGTGGCCGGGTGCATCGAGCACCTGGTCGCCGCACAACACCGTGCCGCCCGCGCGCTTCGCGGCTTGAATCGCCGTGCTGTAGCGCTCGACCGCCCACGCGTCGATGAGCGGCCCCATCAAAGTCGTCGCGTCCATCGGGTTGCCGATGCGCACTTGCGAGTACGCGCGCGTCAAACGCGTTTCGAGCTCGCGGGCGCGCGACCGATGGACGAACACACGACGCGTCGACGTACACCGCTGCCCGGCCGTGCCGACCGCGCCGAACACGATCGCCGGTACGGCAAGATCGAGATCGGCATGCTCGTCGACGATGATTGCGTTGTTGCCGCCGAGCTCGAGCAAGCTCTTGCCGAGTCGCGCGGCGACGCGCTGCGCGACCTTGCGTCCGACCGCCGTCGAACCAGTGAACGACACCAGGTCGATGCGGCGATCGTCGACGAGGCGTTCCGCCAGCGCGTTGTCGCCGGTGATGAACAATTGAAAGACGCCGGGATGGCCGTGCGCCTCGAGGACGCGATTGACCAGCCGCTGCACGGCGATCGCGCATAGCGGGGTTTTCGGTGACGGTTTCCAGATGCACACGTCGCCGCACACGGCCGCGAGCAGTGCGTTCCAGGACCACACGGCGACCGGAAAATTGAAGGCGCTGATGATGCCGACGACCCCGAGCGGGTGCCATTGCTCGTACATGCGATGCTGCGGACGTTCCGAATGCATCGTCTTGCCGTACAGCATGCGCGACTGACCGACCGCGAAATCGGCGATGTCGATCATCTCCTGCACTTCGCCGTCGCCTTCCGGCTTGATCTTGCCGGTCTCGAGCGTCACGAGCGTGCCGAGCGCGTCCTTGTGCGTGCGCAGCTCCTGGCCGATCAGGCGCACGATTTCACCGCGCTTCGGCGCGGGCACCGCGCGCCATTTCAGGAACGCCTCGCGCGCCGTCGTGACGATGCGCTCGTAATCGGCGGCCGTGCCGGTACGCACGCGGCCGATCAGCTCGCCGGTCGCGGGATTTATCGAGTCGATGATCGGCGCATTCGCGTCGTTCGACCAACCGCCGTCCGCGCACCAAGCACCGGAATAGAGCTCGCCAATCTCGCCGAGCTCGAGCGATGTCGCTGGCCTGCTCATGATGTTCTCCGCGCCGCGCGCTGATGACCGGCGCGGCCGCTGACGACGACGTTCGCGGAGATTTCCTTGCCGCCGCCCGCGGCGTAGTGCTTGCCGAAGCGATTCTCGAGAACGTCGGTGAGTGAAAAATCTTCCTGGCGCACGAAGCTGCGGTAGCGTCCGGCGCCTTGCATGACGAGATCGACGACCGCGCAAATGCCCGATGCCGTCGTCACTTGAATTGCCGACCACAAGCGGCCCGCGATCACCTGCGGATACACCTTGTTGACGTAGTTTTCCTCGCGCAGCTCCCCATCCTGCGTGCCGGTGACCGCGACGTAGATCACGACGACGTCCTGCAGCGTCTGCGGCACGGCGTTTTCGAGGATGCGTTTCAGCGTGCCGCGATCGTGATTGAGCTTCAGATCGTTCATCAAGAGGCGCATCTGCTCGCAATGGCCCGGATAGCGCATCGTCTTGTAGTCCATGTTGCTGACGCGCGCGCCGTAGGTTTCGGCGAGCGACCCGAGACCGCCGGAGGTGTTGAACGCCTCGTACAGCGTGCCGTCGATTTCGATTTCTTCGAGTCCTTCGAGCGGTGCGGCTTCGATGCGCCGGCCGTCGACGATCGCTTCGCACGGATTGCCGTACTCGTTGATCAAGCCTTCGGTCGACCAGGTGAGCGAGTACTTCAAGACGTTGTTCGGATGCTGGGGCAGGGCGCCGACGCGCAACTTGACCGTGCGCAGCTCATCGAAATGACCGATGAGCTCGTTCGCGGCGATGGAAATGAAGCCGGGCGCGAGGCCGCATTGAGGGACGAACGCTTGTGCTGCGCCCGCCGAGATTCGGCGCACCGCGCGCGTCACTTCGACGTCCTCGGTCAAATCGAAGTAGTGGATGCCGGCGCGCCGTGCTGCTTCCGCGACGCCCACGTTGCAGTAAAACGGTAGGCTCGAGATGACGGCGTCCACCGGAAAATTCTTCAAATGCGCTGCCAGCGCCGCGCCATCGGTCGCGTCGAGCGTGTGCGCGCGCAGGTGTTGAAGTCCGTGGGCGTTGACGACCGTCGCCGCCGCCGTCGGGCTGACATCGCCCAGGTGGACTTCGTAGGAACCGGACTCGGCCAGCAGTCCAGAGATCAGAGCGCCGATCTTGCCGGCGCCGAGAATGAGCACTCTATGCATGCGATTGGCTCCAAAGGAGATCGGCATTTAAGACTTCTATCGCGAATGTGTAAATCGACCGGCCCTTCTGTATGCAATGCACGTAATGCGGGTGATACGATCCGGCGGCTATGACGCGTCATCCAACCCTGATCGAATGGCATCCGGCGAGCTGGCAGAGCAAACCGGCCCAACAGCAGCCGACTTATTCGGACAAGCTCGCATTGGATGCAGCTGTCGCGGCGCTCGCGCGCCTGCCACCGCTCGTCGTCTCGTGGGAAATCGAAGCACTGAAAGAGCAGATCGCGGCGGCGCAGCGGGGCGAGCGTTTCGTGCTCCAGGGCGGTGACTGCGCGGAAAGCTTCGAGGATTGTCAGTCCGACAACATCGCGAAGAAGCTCAAGATCTTGCTGCAGATGAGCCTCGTGCTGGTCCATGGTCTCAAGAAGCCGGTCGTGCGTATCGGACGCATGGCCGGCCAGTATGCGAAGCCACGCTCGGCCGACACCGAGACCCGCGACGGCATGACCCTGCAAAGCTATCGCGGCGACATCGTGAATCGACCGGGGTTCACCGCGGCCGATCGCGATCCAGACCCGCAGCTCCTGCTGCGCGGCTACGAGCGCGCGGCGCTCACGTTGAATTTCGTCCGTGCACTCATCGACGGCGGCTTCGCCGATCTGCATCACCCGGAGTATTGGGATCTCGACTTCGTGCGCCATTCGCCGCTGAAGGATGCCTACGAGAAAATCGCGCACTCGATCTCCGACGCCCTGGACTTCTTCGAGGCGACGAGCGGCGGTGCGATGCACGAGGCCAATCGGATCGCGTTCTATGCGAGCCATGAGGGGTTGCACCTGCACTACGAGCAGGCGCAGACGCGCTTCATCGAACGCCAGCAGCGCTGGTACAACCTGTCGACGCACATGCCATGGATCGGCATGCGAACCGCGGCGCTCGATGGCGCCCACGTCGAGCTGTTCCGTGGCATCGCGAATCCGATGGGCATCAAGGTCGGGCCGTCGATGAGCGCGGAATGGATTCAGGGCCTGCTCGCGACCCTGAACCCGAACAACGAGCAGGGCCGCATCGTGCTCATTCATCGCATGGGCGCGAAAGACATCGACAAGCATCTGCCGCCGCTCATCCAGGCCGTGCGCGCAACGGGCAGCCCGGTGCTGTGGATTTGCGATCCGATGCATGGCAATACCGAAACCGCAAGCTCCGGTCTCAAGACGCGCCGGTTCGACAATATCGTCGCGGAGGTCGAGTCAGCGTTTCGCATTCATCGCGAGCTGGGCTCATGGCTCGGCGGTGTGCATTTCGAGCTGACCGGCGATGACGTAACCGAATGCACTGGCGGCGCCCGCGGTTTGACGGACGCGGATCTCGCGCGCGCCTATCGCTCGCAGGTGGACCCGCGCTTGAATGCGGAGCAGGCGCTCGAGCTCGCGATGCGCATCGCCGAGCTGCACTCCAAGGCCCGCAGGAAGTAGCTCAGCGCCGGGTGACGAAGCGGACCAGCTCCGCCTCGCCCACTGCGCGGCATTCGCCCGGCTGCAAGCCCGCGAGCGTCCATGGGCCGACGGACCAGCGAATCAATCGCAGGGTGGGATGGCCGATCGCGGCGCTCATGCGGCGTACCTGTCGATTGCGGCCTTCGCGAATCGTGAGCTCGAGCCAACTCGTCGGAATCGACTTGCGAAAGCGGATCGGCGGCGTGCGCGGCCAGAGCCAGCTCGGTTCGTCGACCAGGCTCGCCGCGGCGGGCAAGGTGCGACCGTCATTGAGCGTCACCCCCGCACGCAGACGCTCGATCGCGGCCTGCCTGGGTTCGCCCTCCACCTGCACGAGATACGTCTTGGGCGCCTTCCATTTCGGATCGGCGATGCGCGTCTGCAGCGCCGGCCAGTTCGTCAGCAGCACGAGCCCTTCGCTGTCGTAGTCCAAGCGGCCCGCCGGGTACATGCCGGGCGCGCTCACGTAGTCGGCGAGCGTCTGCTTGCCATCCGTGCTCGTGAATTGCGTCAGCACCTGAAAGGGCTTGTTGAGCAGCAGCAGCGAGCGTGTCATGGCTTGCGCTCGCCGATGTGCTCGGCGCTGCGCTGGACGACGTCGATGAAGCGCTGCACGGCCGCGGAGTTCTCGCCGCGACGGCACGCCAGGATCAGCGGAGCGGTGAGCCGCGCGTCATCGGCGAGCTCGCGATAGACGACGCCATCCATTTGCAGCCGTCGCAGCGACTCGGGAACGATGGACACGCCGAGGCCCGCGGCGACGAGATTCAACGTCGACACGATGCGCGGCGCTTCTTGTCCCACCCGCGGGCTGAATCCGGCCCCGCGGCAGGCGGTAATGATCGAGTCGTACAAGCCGGGCGCACCGGGTCGTTTGTAGAGAATGAACGTGTGGGTCGCGAGCTCGGTGAGCGCCATCGGCTCACCCTGATTCGCGAGCGCATGACCGGTCGGCAATGCAACGAGCATTTTTTCGCTCAACAAGGGCTGCACGAGCAAGCCGACGACATCGGCGACCGGCGAGCGGATGAACGCCGCATCGATGACTTCGGTATGCAGCCCATGCACGAGCTCGCTGCTGCCGCTTTCCTCGAGGGTCAGCGAGACGTGCGGCGACGCCTCGCGAAACATGCGAATGACGCGGGGAACGAAGGGATGAAAGGGGGCCGAACTGGTGAAGCCGACGACGACCCGGCCTTCCTCGCCGCGTGCGGTGCGTCGCGTGCTCGCGAACGCACGATCGACCTCGTCGAGGATTGCCCGAGCGCGCTCCAGGAATGCGGCACCGGCGTCGGTCAGCTCCACACCGCGCGGCTTGCGGCGTAAAAGTTGTACACCAAGTTCATCTTCCAAAGCCTTGATTTGCTGACTTAAAGGGGGCTGCTGGATGCCCAGGATCTCAGCCGCCCGGGTGATATGGCCCTGCTCTGCGACCGCGACGAAATAGCGAAGGTGGCGTAATTCCATCTGCCATATGTAGCAAATATGGATAGGTGCATCACCATATATTTTACGTCCGCTCACCGTAGGGCTATGGTGTCGCCCTCGCGAGCCGGAACTCGATTCCGCGCATCGGGAACTCCGGTCCGCGCCATCGCTTCTGCCGCACCGATTCGTCATCACATTTCATCGCTCAATACGAGGACCCCGCAATGACTCACCTGAACGCCCAACAGCTCGCCAAGGAGTGGCAGACGAACCCGCGCTGGAAGGGCATCGAGCGCACCTACAAGCCGGAAGACGTCGTGCGCCTGCGCGGCTCGGTGCACATCGAGTATTCGCTCGCGCGTCTGGGCGCCGAGAAGCTGTGGAAGTACGTCAACGAAAAGCCGTTCGTGAACGCGCTAGGCGCTCTGACGGGCAATCAGGCCATGCAGCAGGTGAAGGCCGGCCTCGACGCAATCTATCTGTCCGGTTGGCAGGTGGCGGGCGACGCGAATCTAGCCGGTGAGATGTATCCGGATCAGTCCCTCTATCCGGCGAACTCCGTGCCCGCGGTCGTCAAGCGCATCAACAACACGTTGCTGCGCGCGGACCAGATCTACACCGCCGAAGGTGATTCGTCGGTCGACTGGCTGAAGCCGATCGTCGCGGATGCGGAAGCCGGTTTCGGCGGTGTCCTCAACGCGTTCGAGCTGATGAAGGCGATGATCGAAGCCGGCGCCGCGGGCGTGCACTTCGAAGATCAGCTGTCGTCGGCGAAGAAGTGCGGCCACATGGGCGGCAAGGTGCTCGTGCCGACGTCCGAAGCCGTCGCGAAGCTGGCTGCCGCGCGCCTCGCGGCGGACGTTTGCGATGTGCCGACCGTCCTGGTCGCGCGCACGGACGCCGAGTCCGCAAACTTGCTGACGTCCGATATCGACGAGCGCGATCGTCCGTTCATCAAGTCGAAGGAGCGCACGAGCGAGGGCTTCTTCTACGTCAATGCCGGCTTGGAGCAGGCGATCGCGCGCGGCCTGGCCTATGCGCCGTACGCGGATTTGATCTGGTGCGAGACCGGCAAGCCGGATCTGGTCGAGGCGAAGCACTTCGCCGAGGCGATCCACAAGCAGTTCCCGGGCAAGCTGCTGTCGTACAACTGCTCGCCGTCGTTCAATTGGAAGGCGAAGCTCGATGACGCGACGATCGCGAAGTTCCAGCGTGAGCTGGGTGCGATGGGCTACAAGTTCCAGTTCATCACGCTGGCGGGCTTCCACGCGCTCAACTACTCCATGTTCGAGCTGGCGCGCGGCTACAAGACCTCGCAGATGAGCGCGTACGTCGCGCTGCAGACGCAGGAGTTCGCGGCGGAGAAGAACGGTTACACCGCGACGAAGCATCAGCGCGAAGTCGGTGCCGGTTACTTCGACGACGTGACGCAGACGGTCACGGGCGGCCAGTCGTCCGTGACGGCGATGAAGGGCTCGACGGAAGAAGAGCAGTTTCACGCCGCGCAAGGCTGAAGACGAGCGGTTCGCTCTGGCGAGCCAGAGACGGAAACACGGCTCGGCGAGAGATCGCCGGGCCGTTTTCGTTTGGTGCGCGATACCGAAGCCGCAGCAGCTGGCCGAGTTCACCGTCCGCGGTGACTCGTTCAGGCCGCACAATGCGCCGGCATGAAACACCTCGGCGCGTACGGAGAAATGGTTCAGCAGGCTGCGAGGCGATCGGCCACTTCGGACTCCTGATCAAGTGATCCGGATTCTATGTAACGTTGCGGTGAGTTCGCGCCTCTATAGTCCTTCTCGCCCTAAGGCAAAACGAAATCAGCGAACCGAAGGAGTCCCTGTCATGTCGATCGATAAAGTTCTCTATACCGCTCAGGCCACTGCAACCGGTGGACGCGATGGGCGCGCCACGTCCTCAGACGGCGTGTTGAATGTTCAGTTGTCTACGCCGCGCGAGCTTGGGGGCGCAGGCGGGCCGGGCACCAACCCCGAGCAACTGTTTGCAGCCGGCTATTCAGCGTGCTTTCTCGGGGCACTGAAGTACGTCTCCGGCAAGGAAAAAGTCGCACTTCCCGCGGAGACCAACATTACGGGCCGCGTCGGCATCGGCCAGATTTCCACGGGATTCGGCATTCAGGTCGAGCTGCGAATCGCAGTGCCCGGATTGCCTCGCGAGACAGTGCAGGCGTTGGTCGAGAAGGCGCACATCGTGTGCCCATACTCGAATGCCACGCGCGGCAATATCGACGTGAATCTGATCGTCGAATGACGATTAGGGAGTGGGATCGCCTCAGCGATCCCGCTCATCGCCGTGTGGCTGGTCCGCGACGGAACAACTTCGGCATGGATGCCTCGACTTGGCATCACTTGGTCGCAGCTTCCGCTTACGTTTTTCCCCGACTCGGCGCAGATTGGGTAAGTCGCGGCTTCGGCGGGCGGTTGAACCGTCGCGGTGGTGGACGATGCCGGTATGTTGCACATGCCGTTCGATCGCGATACCTGGACCCGCAGGAATGCGATCGCGACGTCGGGCGCGGTGTCCGCGGTCGTGCCGGGCGGCAAGGGCACGCCGGTGTCGATCTCGAGGGACGGTGGCAATCACTGGACGACGATGAGTTCGGATGCACCTTCGACGACGTGACGCAGACGGTCACGGGCGGCCAGTCGTCCGTGACGGCGATGAAGGGCTCGACGGAAGAAGAGCAGTTTCACGCCGCGAATGGCTGAGACGAGCGGCTCGGCGTGCCGAGTTGTTGACCGAAGCACGGCTCCAGGTCCGAGCCGTTGACTGAACACGGCTCGGCGAGTGATCGCCGGGCCGTTTCATTTTGAGCAACGTGAATGCGTCGCGTTATGCGACTGTGAGCTGGGGGCAATTCCGAGCGTGATTCGAGCGTTAATTCCGACGGAGATGAGCAGTACTTCACTCAAGTTTCGCCGCGTGCGAGCCGAAACAGAGCGAACACTCCCACGGGCGGCGTTCCATGCTCAGACTTTGCGCGCAGATGTGTCACGGCCGTAACAGCTCGAGCCTCACAGCGCTTCCATTGACGATTCTCGTCGTGATGGCGGCCCTTGCTCTGAGCGGATGCGAAGGCGATCGCGGCCGTCGTGGATTCGTAGGCCAGCCCGGTCCCGCCGGGGCTCCCGGGGTTCCCGGACCGGCCGGTTCCGCGGGTCCGGGTGTTACGTGGATGCACGTCACCGGCACCGCCGCGCAAGCGGCCTCCAATACTGGCTATCTCGCCGACAATCCTGCAGAAGTCACGATCACGCTGCCTGCGACCCCGGCACTCGGCGATATCGTCGAAGTCTCAGGCGTGGGCGCGGGCGGCTGGCGTATTGCGCAGAACGCCGGCCAATCGATTCATATCGGCCATGCCGGAATGGCCTGGCTGGCGCGCGCCTCGAACCAAGAGTGGACGTCCATCGCATCGTCATCCGATGGATCGAAGGTGGTCGCGGTTGGCCAAGACACCGTCATTCATACTTCCGCTGATTACGGCACGACATGGGTGCCTCGGCCGGGCGCAGGCACGAAACTCTGGCGCGGAGTCGCGTCCTCAGCGGACGGCAATCGGCTCGTCGCCGTAGCTGCCGGAGACATGATCTACACGTCAGCCGACGCCGGTGAGACCTGGCTCCCGCAGCCCGCCGCAGGTTCCGGTGATTGGGAGAGCGTCGCCTCTTCGGCGGACGGTATGAAGCTCGTTGCGCTCCAACTCCATGGTTCCGTTTTCACTTCGACTGATGCGGGCGTCACTTGGACATCGCGGACCGCTAGCGATGCGTGGGCGAGCGTCGCGTCCTCTGCGGACGGCACTTATCTGTTCGCGGGAACGAGTGGTCCTCGGCTCTTCGGGTCCGCAGACTCGGGCATCACTTGGTCGCCGCTCCCGCTTCCACTTTCGTTTGTGCCGACGCGAATTCGACAAGTCGCAACCTCGGCGGACGGTCGAACCGTCGCGGCTGTGGATACTGCCGATATATTGCATATGTCGTTCGATCGCGGTGCCACCTGGACTCGCAGGAATGCCGTCGCGACGTCGGTCGCCGTATCGGCGGATGGCGGCACGGTCTTGCTTGGCGGCAGGGACACGCCGATATCGATCTCCACGGACAGGGGCGATCACTGGACGACGATGAACTCAGGTGCTCGATTCTGGACCGCCGTCGCGCTGTCGGCCGACGGCAGCCGGTTCTTTGCAGCCGTGCACGGGTATCTCTACAACCCGAAACCGACGACGACGCCCGGCACCTCCGGCTTCATCGCCGGCTCGCAGTATCAGGCCGTTCGCCTGCAATACTTCGGTAACGGGCTCTTTTCGGCGCTCGACAGCCAGGGCTTGCTCGTCGTGGAGTGAGCATTCCGAAATGACCGCCCGCGCCGAGTCGCAACCACGGGGTGGTTCGCGCCGGTAAACTTGGGCGCATGTCGAATCCAGTTCTGAAGAAGCGTGCGACGCCGCGGCGCACGCTCGTCCAAGTCTCTGTCCGCAAACCGACCGCAACCTCGAAAGGACTCTGGCCGTCCGACGGTGAGGTTTTTGACCGTACGTGCACGCTCTGCCCGCGGCTCGCGAACTTCCTGAAGCAGGCGAGGCTCGAGGAGCCGGAGTACTACAACGCGCCCGTCGCGCCTTTCGGTGATCCCAAAGCGCGCTTCGTGATCGTCGGGCTCGCGCCGGGCTTTCATGGCGCGAACGCGAGCGGCCGGCCGTTCACGGGCGATCATGCCGGCGTGCTCTTGTATCGCACGCTGCATCGCTATGGGTTCGCGAACAAGCCGGTGTCGATCGCGCGCGATGACGGCCTGCAGCTGCTCGACTGCCGCATCACGAACTCGGTCAAGTGCGTGCCGCCCGAGAACAAGCCGCTGCCGATCGAGATCCAAACCTGCAATCGCTACTTGAAAGCGGAAACCCGCACCTTCAAGGAAGGCACGGTGCTGCTCGCGCTCGGCTTGGTCGGTCACAATGCGCTGCTGCGCGCCCTGGGGCTGAAACCCGCGCCTTACAAGTTCGCGCATGCGGCCGAGCACGATTTGCCGAATGGCTTGACGCTCATCGATTCCTATCATTGCAGCCGCTACAACACGCAGACCGGTCGTCTGACCGACGCGATGTTCGAGGCGGTGTTCGCGCGGGCCCGCGAGCTGCTCGATGCGCGCGGCAGGTCATAGGTCATGTCCGGCTTCGATTCGAAACTCTTTCTCGCGAACGTCAGCCAGCGCCCGGGCGTGTACCGGATGCTCGCGGCCGATGGCGAGGTGCTGTACGTCGGCAAGGCGCGCAACCTCAAGAATCGCCTGACGAGCTATTTCGTCGGCAAGGCGCAGAGCGCGAAGACGATGGCGATGGTCGCGCAGGTCGCGAACGTCGAGGTCACCGTGACGGCGTCGGAGACCGAGGCGCTGCTGCTCGAATACAACTTGATCAAGCGCCACAAGCCGCGCTTCAACGTCGCGCTGCGCGACGACAAGAGCTTTCCATACCTATACATCTCGACCGATCAAGACTACCCGCGCATCAGCTTCTATCGCGGTGCGCGCAAGATGCCGGGCCGCTTTTTCGGTCCCTATCCAAACGCGCGCGCCACCCGTGAGACTTCGCTGCTGTTGCAGAAGCTCTTCTTGATTCGCCCCTGCACCGACACGTTCTTCGCGAATCGCTCGCGACCCTGTCTGCAACATCAGATCAAGCGCTGTTCCGGCCCGTGCGTCGGGTTGATTTCGAAAGAGGATTACGCGCAGGACATCGCGGATGCGATCAAGGTGCTGGAAGGGCGGGGCACGGAACTGCTGCAGGATCTGGGATCACGCATGGATCAGGCGGCGGCGGAGCTCAAGTTCGAGCGCGCGGCGCGGCTGCGCGATCAGATCCACGGCATCAAGGCGATCCATTCGACGCAGTCGGTCACGCGCAATACCGAGCACGACATCGATGCCGTCGCGCTCGTCTCCGACGGCAGCGACCACTGCGTGTCGATCGTGTTCGTGCGCGGTGGGCGCAACCTTGGCAGCAACAATTTCTTCCCGAAGGCCGGGCTCGCGGAGGCGGGAGAGCTGCTCTCCGGTTTCCTGAGTCAGTATTACCTCGGCCGCGAGGCGCCCGCCGAAATCCTCATCAGCGAGGACATCGAGGATGCGGACCTGCTCGAAGCGACCCTGAGCGAAAAAATGGAGCGGTCGGTGCGAATTCGCAGCGGGGTGCGCGGCGTGCGCGCGCGCTGGCTCGAGATGGCGTGCACGAATGCGCAGCTCGGGTTGCAGATGCGGCGCGCGACCGAAGCGACGACGCAGGAGCAACTGCAGGGAATCGCGGACGTATTCAAGTTGCCGGCGGTGCCGGGTCGCATCGAGTGCTTCGACATCAGCCACACGATGGGTGAGCGCACGGTCGCGTCGTGCGTCGTGTTCGGCGCGGAGGGACCACTCAAATCGGACTACCGGCGATTCAACATCGAAGGCGTGACACCGGGCGACGACTACGGCGCGATGCGCCAGGCGCTGACACGTCGCTATGCGCGCATCAAGAAAGGCGAGGTGCCGATGCCCGACCTGTTGCTGATCGACGGCGGGCCCGCGCAATTGGCAGAGGCGGTGCGGGTTTTGAAAGAATTGGACATTCAGGGCGTGAACCTTGCCGGCGTTGCAAAAGGCGCGGACCGCCGGCCGGGGCAGGAGCGTTTGTTCTTGGTCGGCCAAGAGCTGCCCTCTATACTGCCGCCCGATTCTCCCGCCTTGCACCTGATCCAAAGAATCCGCGACGAGGCTCACCGATTCGCGATTGCCGGCCACCGACAGCGGCGCGCGAAGGCTCGTCGCGAGTCCGTGCTCGAGACGGTCCCGGGGCTCGGGCCGCGCAAGCGTCGCGAGCTGCTCAAGCAATTCGGCGGCTTGCAGGGCGTGGCGCGGGCGGGTGTCGAAGATCTGGAGAAAGTTCGTGGCATCAGTCGGAAGTTGGCGCAATCGATCTACGACACCCTGCACGCGGGTGGTTAGCGTCCTGTGAGATTTCCGATCGCGAACATCCTCACGCTCGCGCGGATCGTGATGATCCCGCTCGTCGTCGTGCTGTTCTATCTGCCGTACGGCTGGGCGAAGTCCGCCACCGGCTTCGTCTTCATTCTCGCCGCGATCACGGACTCGCTCGACGGCTATCTCGCTCGCAAGCTCGGGCAGACCTCGGCGTTGGGCGCGTTCCTGGATCCGGTGGCGGACAAGCTCATGGTCGTCACCGCGCTCGTGCTGCTCGTGAGCTATGACCCTCCGAACCTCGAGCTCATCGCTTTCAATCCGCACGTCTTGATCACGATCACCGCGGCGGTCATCGTTGGTCGCGAGATCACGATTTCGGCATTGCGCGAATGGATGGCGGAGATGGGCGCGCGCGGCAAGGTCGCCGTCTCCAGCATGGGCAAGCTGAAGACGATCTTTCAGATGACGGGCTTGTCCTGCATGCTGTTCCGCAGCGACGTGTGGTTCATCCCGGCGTTCGAGCTCGGTGTTTACTGTCTCGTCGCGGCGGCGGCGTTGACGTTGTGGTCGATGATCGTTTATCTCAAGGCGGCTTGGCCCGATCTGATGCGATCGACTTCGCGATAAGTGCAATCTTTGCCTTGACAGCATTCGGTTTGATCGTGAAAATCGCGGCCCTCGAATACGTGTGCGGGAATAGCTCAGTTGGTAGAGCGTAACCTTGCCAAGGTTAAGGTCGCGAGTTCGAGCCTCGTTTCCCGCTCCAGTTCCTACGCCGACCCCGAGGGCCACCTTCGGGGTTTTGCGTTTTAGGGACTTTCAGGCGTCGTGGCGGAGTGGTTACGCAGCGGTCTGCAAAACCGCGTACGCCGGTTCAATTCCGGCCGACGCCTCCATTCCTAGTTAGAGCGAGCAGCAGCGGGACGATGTCGTTCGTGCCGCTCATCGACGCTGACTCGCTTCGAATCCTTCCGACGCGCATTCGCTAACTCGGCAAGAAGATCGCGCGGTGTTTGCGTACCGCTCGGCGTCTCGCGCTGTCGAGCCGCTTCGGTGAAGAGCCACTCGGACACCGCTTCGAGCTCGTGAATGGCGAAGCGCTTCTCGACGCGCCGGTTGCCGGCGTCCACGACCCAGGCCAGCACGCCTTCCCCTTGAAACGACTCGACGCCGCAGTCGACGCCCGCCCCATATAACTCACGAATGGATTCGATCATCGGCAGTACTCCGGTTCGGTCTTCGATGTAGTTCGAAAGCGCGCGGCAGAGTTCCGCGAGCGCCGCCTGGATGGGTCGATTGTCGAGTGAGTCCTCGCCGCGCCATGTCGCAACGCTTGCTTCCCCGAGTACGGACATGGCGTCGGAGGGTTCCCTGCTAGGCTCGCGGGGCTGAGGGAGACGAGGGCATGAGTGTGCAATTGCCGCTCCTCGAATGGGTTCCGGACTTGCGCAAGACCGGACTACGTCCCGATGTGATCGCGGGACTCACGACGAGCGCTGTCGTCGTTCCCAAGGCCATGGCCTTTGCCACGATCGCGGGGCTGCCCGTCGAGGTCGGACTCTACACCGCCTTCACGCCGATGGTCGTGTACGCGGTGCTCGGCACGTCGCGCGTGTTGAGCGTGAGCACCACGACGACGCTTGCAATCCTCACGGGTGTCGCGCTCGGCCGCGCCGTGCCCGATGGCGATCCAGCCGCGTTGTTGCAGGCTGCCGTCACGCTCAGCTCGATGGTGGGCGTCGTGCTCACGCTCGCGGCCGCCCTGCGGCTGGGCTTCGTGTCCAACTTCATCTCCGAGCCCGTGCTCGTTGGCTTCAAGGCCGGCATCGGTCTCGTCATCGTGATCGATCAGCTGCCGAAGATTCTCGGCGTGCATCCCGACAAGGACGGCTTCCTGCACAATGTTCAGGCGCTCGTCCAGAGTCTCCCGGAGAGCTCGGTCCCCGCCGTGATCGTCGGCGGGCTGACCATCGCTGGCTTGACCTTCTTCGAGTGGTGGCGGCCGCGATGGCCTGCGCCGCTGATCGTCCTCGGTGCCGCGATTGCCGCGGTCGCGATCTTCGATCTGCAACGCCACGGACTCGATCTCGTCGGTGCGATCCCGACCGGTCCGCCGCCCATCACGATTCCCGCCCTCGGTCTCGTGAATCAGATGTGGCCGGCGGCGCTGGGCATTGCGCTCATGAGCTTCGCCGAGACGGCCGCGGTCGGACGCGCCTTCATTCGCAGCGACGAGCCGCAGTTGCGACCGAATCGCGAGCTGCTCGCCACAGGCGTCGGCAACGTCGCCGGCGCATTCACCGGTTGCATGCCCGCGGGCGGCGGCATGTCACAGACTGCGCTCAATCGGCTGACTGGTGCGCAATCGCAGCTTTCGAGTCTCGTCACGGCGTCGATGACGCTACTCACGATGCTGCTGCTGTCGCCCGTCATCGCTCTCATGCCGCATGCCGTGCTTGCGGGCACGGTCATCGTCTACTCGGTGGGTCTGATCAAGCCGGGTGATTTCCGCAGCATCCTGCAGGTGCGGCGCACTGAATTCATCTGGGCGATCGTGGCCTTCCTGGGAGTGATCCTGCTCGGGACGCTCCAGGGCATCCTCGTCGCGATCATCGTCTCGCTCGTCTCGCTCGGCCAGCAAGCAGCCGATCCGCCGGTGTACGTGCTCGGCCGCAAGCGCGGTACGAATGTCTTTCGGCCGCGCTCGCCCGCGCATCCGGATGATGAATTTTTCCCCGGGCTGCTGATCCTGCGACCCGAAGGGCGGCTGTTCTTTCTCAACGCCGAGACCGTCGGTGAAAAGATCCGGCCGATGATTCAGGCGGCGCGCCCGCGCGTCGTCGCCTTGGATCTGAGCCGCGTCTTCGATCTCGAGTACTCGGCGCTCAAGATGCTGATCGAGGCCGAGCGGCGGCAGCGCGCCGCGCATGTGACGGTGTGGCTCGTGGGGCTGAACCCCGATGTCTTGCAGGTGATCCAGCACTCATCGCTCGGCGCGACGCTCGGTCCCGAGCGCTTGCTGTTCGATCTCGAGATTGCCGTCGACCGGTTCGAGAAGCTGCGGAGCAGTGACAGAGGTGCCCCATGAAGCTCGGAGAGATCATCAAGAAGAGCCGCAGTTGGGCGGCGCCGTTCGAGGTCACGGGCAAGGGCAAGTTCCGCCTCAAGGACTTCGATCCCGGCGACACGCTCGGTCTGGATCGCGAAGACAAGCCGCGGGCGAGGGAGGCGCTGCAGATCGGCGTGCAGGCGCTGACGGAGCTGCAGGACATGCTGTACGCGCAGGATCGCTGGGCATTGTTGCTCGTGTTTCAAGCGATGGACGCCGCCGGCAAGGACGGCGCGATCAAGCATGTGATGTCGGGCGTGAATCCGCAGGGTTGCCAGGTCGTGTCGTTCAAGGCGCCGTCGTCGGAGGAGCTCGATCACGACTACCTGTGGCGCTGCAATCGCAACCTGCCGGAGCGTGGTCGCATCGGCATCTTCAACCGCTCCTATTACGAAGAGGTGCTCGTGCTGCGCGTGCATCGCGAGTTGCTCGAGGCTCAGAAACTGCCGCCGGAGCGGGTCAGCAAGGACATCTGGGAGCAGCGCTATCGGGAGATTCGAGCGTACGAGCGTTATCTCGACGGCAATGGCGTGATCGTGCGCAAATTCTTCTTGCATCTGTCGAGGGCGGAACAGAAGCGGCGCTTTCTCGAGCGCATCGACAATCCGGAGAAGAACTGGAAGTTCTCGTCCGCGGACGCACGCGAGCGCGCCCATTGGGACGACTACATGGAAGCTTACGAAGATGCGATCCACGCCACGGCCACACCGCAATGCCCCTGGTACGTCGTGCCCGCGGATAACAAATGGTTCACCCGCGTCGTGGTAGCCGCGGCGATCATCCAGGCACTGGATTCACTCGACCTCGAATATCCGCGCGTGAGCAAGGCGAAGCTCAAGGAACTCGCGGAAGTGCGCAGCGAGCTGATGAAGGAAGGTGGGAAGTAGGCGCGATCGGGGTCGGAAATCGACGAGAAAGCTGGTGCCCGGGACCGGACTCGAACCGGTACGGAGTTTCCTCCGAGGGATTTTAAGTCCCTTGCGGCTACCAATTACGCCACCCGGGCGACAGCGGCGCGCATTCTAGCGTGTGTCCGCGCGTTTGACGGAAGCTCACAAGGCATTCCGAGACCATCTGCTACAC
>JAEYXD010000064.1 GCA_023428645.1 Pseudomonadota bacterium | reverse complement strand
CGACCCATGCTTCCCCACGGTCTTTCGACCTCGGACAGGTCGGTCTACCACGACGACTGAAAACTTAGCAGAGACTTTCTTAGAACTCATACCTTGTCCTTGCCTACATACAAGGACAGGAAGGGGGTTCCGACAGAAACCCGAACGCGCGCTCCTTTCCCCCAGCGCTGCCCGCGACGCGTAGGTGGAGGCGAAAGCCTCAGCCGAACACCGCGACCAGCTGCCGCGTCAACGCCACCGGCGTGCCCTCCGGATCCAGCAGCATGCCGGTCTGGTTCACATACCCGCTCGTCGCCGCATCGATGTCCGTGTCGATGCGCCACCAGCGCTCCGGCGAAAAATCGAAGCGATGCTCGAAGAATTCCGCCGTCCAGACGAGCGAGCTCGCGGGCGCGCGCTCCTTGAACATCGACAGCGCGGGCGAGGGAATGCAATCGATCAGCCCGATGACGTGCGACTCGGTGAGCGCCGCCGTATCGCGGTGGCGAATGAACGCCTGCGACCGCGTGCGCGCCGAGCTCGAAAACGGTTTCGCGCCTTCCGCCCAACGAACCCCGAAGTGCTGAACGAAGTTCGGCACCAGCCCCGGTTGAAAGCGCACTTCATTGATCGCATCGACCTCGCGCGCGGCCCGCGCCGCCGGCGGCCGAGCTTCCACCGCGGATGGCCGCGGACCGCCGTACACGCCGACGAGCGTCGCCGCCACTTGATCGGCATCGATGATGTCGCATCGCGCGAGCGTTACTGCCTTGCCGACGCGCAGGACCTCGGCTTCGATTCGCCACGTCGCGGCGCTCGCGGGACCAATGAAGGTGGTCTGCAAAGATCGCAACCGCCGCTCCGCCGGCACGAGCTTGCGGATCACCTCGTTGCCCACGGCGGCGACGAGACCGCCGTACGTTGCGCGGCCTTGTGCCCAGTCGTCGCTCACGGTGACCGTGCCGACCGAGCCATCGAAGCGGATCGAAGCCAGGATTTCCGAGAACTGCATCGGGCTATCCGAGTGAACGCATGGCGCTGGGCGGCGCAGGATACGCGTGCAGCCGGCGTCTAGTCAGCGGTTACAGAAGCTTCGCGCCGTTCGGTACCGCGTGCTCAGGCACGGCGAGCACGACGTGCCCGTTCGCATCGTGAAACCCGGTGACGAGAACTTCCGATCGCATCGGCCCGATCTGCTTCGGTGGGAAATTCACGACCGCGATCACCTGGCGGCCGAGCAGCTGTTCCTTCGTGTAATGATGCGTGATCTGCGCGCTCGACTGCTTCACGCCGATCGCAGGCCCGAAGTCGACCCGCAGCCGCCACGCAGGTTTGCGCGCCTCGGGAAAGTCCTGCACCTCCACGATCGTGCCGACGCGCAGCTCGACCTTTTCGAAATCCGCCCATTGAATCGTGTCGTTGCTCATGTGTTCACTTCCACTGAGCCGACAGCGTAATCGAGCGCCTCGGAATTCGCCGCTCCTCGCGCGACCATCGGCAGCACGTGGTGCTCGGCGGCGAACGGGACGCGAATGGGCACCGGCCCGGATGCCGGCACCGTCCATCACGAGCGCCGTTAACCGCTAGCCTGCGGTGCCGGTCCGACGTAATGCGCGGCCGGACGAATGATGCGGTTGTCGACGCGCTGCTCCACGATGTGCGCCGTCCAGCCGAAGCACCGCGAGGCGGCGAACAGTGCCGTGAAATATTCCTTCGGCACGCCGAGCGCGAGATAGATGATGCCCTTGTAGAACTCCATGTTCGCGCGCAGCGAGCGGCGCTTCGCGGCGGTTTGCGCGATGAACGATTCCTCGACCGCGCACAGGATGTCGAGCAGCCGACGGTTTTCGCCCGTGAGCGCGAGCCTGCTTGTCAGGCCCTTGATGATGCGGGCGCGCGGATCGACGACGCGATACTCGCGGTGCCCCATGCCCATGACGAGCCGGCCGGTCGCGAGGCACGATGCGACGAAGCGCTCCGACTGCCGCGGATCGCCGACCTCCTGCGCCA
This sequence comes from Pseudomonadota bacterium, assembly GCA_023428645.1. Lineage (GTDB taxonomy): Bacteria > Pseudomonadota > Gammaproteobacteria > Steroidobacterales > Steroidobacteraceae > Steroidobacter. The sequence continues at coordinate 5,874 of JAEYXD010000064.1, read as the reverse complement.
TTTCGAGCGCGAGCTGATCGGCCGCGCCGTGCTTTGCGCCGAACAAGGCGCCCATTGCCGCCGCGAGCGCCGACGCGGGCGGCGCATCGGTCGAGGTCACGACGCGCGCGGTGAACGTGCTCGCATTGAAGCTGTGGTCGAGCTGGAGGATCTGCGTCGCTTCGAAGACATCGACGGCCGTCGGGCTGGCATCGGCGCCTTCGAACATTTGTAAGAAACGCTCGCCGTAACGTCGCGAGCTGGGATAGGTCGGGTCCGGATGGTCTTGCAGCGCTGCGCGAATCGTCGCGACGACGGCGGGAATGCGCGCCGCGATCAGCAAGCCCTCTTCCTCGGCGGCGGTGCGTCCCAGGCGAGTCGACGGCGGATCGAGCGCGAGCAACGGCGTGACGGCTTGCAGCGTCGCCATGGGATGCGCGCCGTGACGCGCGAGTTGGCGCAGCGTCGCGACGAACTCCGGCGGCAGCCGACCCGCTTCCCAGAGATAGTCCTCAACCTCGGCCAACCGAGCCTGGTCCGGCAACGAGCCGAACACGGCGAGGTGCATCACCTCCGCGAAGCGCTTCTGCGCGAGCGTCTCGATCGATTCGCCGCGGTAGTACAGGCGTCCGGCTTCGCCGTCGACGTGCGATACGGAAGTCGTGTTGACGACGATGCCTTCCAGGCCCTTGTTGATCGGTGTTGACTCCGCCACGACGCCCTCCGCCATTGACTGCCGTTTCGAAGGTGAACGTAACGCGCGGGTGGCGCAGCGGCCATGGCCTTGCATCGATGGCGCTATCAGCGGACTCGATAGGAGGTCGCGGAGGGGTCGGTGCGGAGCCTTCTCTCCGGCCGGATGCGGCGCCACAATTCACGCCATGCAAATCGAACGTAATGAAATCCGCTGCTTCCACGCGGTCGTGGAGGCGGGCGGCTTCAGCCGGGCCGCGGAGCGCTTGGATCTGTCGCAATCGGCCGTCAGCCAGGCCATCGCGAATCTCGAGCATCGCATCGGCGTCGTGCTGCTGCGGCGTGGCAATCCGCCGCAGTTGACGGAAGCCGGCATTCGGTTGCTGCGCTTCGCGGAAACGATGATGAACGAAGAGCGCGAGACGCTCGCGGACATCGCGCAAATCAAGTCCGGCGCGCTCTCGACGTTGTCGCTCGCGCTCTCGCCCGCCGCGAATGCGCGTTTCGGCGTGAGTCTGCTGCGCGAGTTCTCCGAGCGTAATCCGCTGACGCGACTGAAAGTCGTCGTCGCGCCGAGTCGCGAGATCGTCTATGGCGTGTCGGAGGGCCGCTGGGAAATCGGCTTCGGGCCGCTGCAACACACGATGCCGGATTATTTCGCCGTGCATCCGTGTTTCTCCGAGACGCGCCGTCTCATGATCGCGCGCGATCATCCGAGCCGCGACGCGCTCCGGCGCGACCCGCAGGCGACCTTGCGCAAGCTACCTCTCGTGACTTCGTACCTCGATGAGAACCCGCGCCGCCCCGGCGGCGATCGACTGCGCAACGCGTTCGCGTCCGTCTGGGAAGTCAGTCACATGGAGTTGCGCCTGGCACTCGTCGCGGAAGGCAAGGGCGTGACTTACGTGTCGGATCTCGTGACGAGCTTGCCGCCCGAGCTCGTGCCGCTCGAAGGCTTGCCGTTCTCCAGCATCGAGCGTCAGGTCGGCGTCTACTCTCTGAAACACCAACCTCTCTCGCAGGCCGGTGCGCGCTTGCTGGCGCTGTGTCGCGAGCGCTGGCAGACCTGACGATCGGGCGGAGCAGCGCGACCTGTCGAACGAGCTCTACCGTGGCAGTCACGCGCGAGCCTCGTCACAGCAGCTCCGCGCAGAACCGCGTGGCGAAACGAGATGCAGAATTCGCGCGCGATGCGGCCTCGATGACGAATTTTTACGGTGTTTTAGCGGCGCGATCGCGGATCTCTTTTGCTTTCGGCGCAACCCGTCCTCTACTCTACGAGTCCCATTGCGAAGTCGTTCGGGGCGGCTTCGAAGGGCGCGCCCAAGACACTGGCAGCCGAAGGAAGCGCGTCACAGCGCGAGCGATGCTGGTCGGCAGCGCGCATTACAGTCGTTCGATTCGAAACACGTTCGGGAGAAATCGATGAATACGCTACGCAGAATGATGTTGGTGTCCGTCGCCGCGATCGGCGCGCTGTCGCTGCCGGCGATCGCCGCGGATGCGAACGTCGCGGGCACGTGGACGATGACGGTCGAGTCGCAGATGGGCACGAGCAACCCGGTCTTCACGCTCACGCAAAAGGGCACGGAGCTGGCGGGTACCTACAAGGGTCAGCTGGGCGAAGCGCCGGTCACGGGCACGGTGAAAGGCAACGCGGTCGAGCTCAAGTACAGCATCAATGCGCAGGGAATGGATCTCGCGGTGACGTACACCGGCACCGTGGACGGCAGCACGATGCAAGGCAAGGTGTCGCTCGGTGAGTTGGGCGACGCAACGTTCACGGGCAAGAAGAGCTAAACCTTCACGGGCAAAGCTCACAGTCTTCCCCTTCCCCCGCGACAGCGGGGGAAGGCCGGGATGGGGGCTCTTGTTCTCTTTCTAGAGCCTCCCGGCGCCTCTCAATCCAGTCCCTTCCAGCGATGCATCTGCGCGAGCTCGAGCGCGCTGCGGCGACGCGTGCGCCACAGTCGCTCGCGTTGTTCGCGTTCGCGGCGCAGCTCCGGCCATCGTTCGAGATAGGCGGCAAGCACATTGCGATCGACTGAGTAGCGCTGGAACGCCTCGGCATGCGCCCCGCGCAAGGCGAGCGCGCCGTTGTACCCGCCGAAGCCCTGTGTCGCGCACACGACGCCGCCGTCCGGATTGCCGGCGCTCGGGGTTCGATCGAGGCGGAACGAATCGGTGACGGCGCCAAGATCCGGATCGAGATGCCGCAGCGTCGGCACGCCGACGGCCGGCTTGCCGAGCAGGTATTGCAGCGCCTGCGACACGGCCTTGAGGCCGGTTTCGCCCATCGTGTGGCCGTCGCCGATCGCCTTCGGCGTGCCGACGATCATGCGCGGCAATGTGCCGTTGAAGCCTTGCCGCCGGGCGGCCGCAGCGCGCGCGTTCGCCGCGGTCGTGAGATCGGTTTTCGAGTTCGTGCGCGTGCCGGTCGCATGGGCGACCAGGTAATCGAAGTCCGCGATCCCATAGCCATGACCGCGATACGCGAGCTCGAAGGCGTGGATGATCGCGTTCTCGCCGCCGAAACCGACGCCCGCGAAATGCGCTTTGCCGCCGGCCTCACCGCTTTGTCCCCAGCCGACGATGATCGAGGTGATGTCGAGGAAGTTGCGCAAGGCGAAGTCGAGCGTGGTGATGATCACGCCGGAGCCGCCTTCGCCGACGACCGTGCCGTTCGCGTCCACGTCGAATGGCGCGAGGCTCTCGCCGACCGGGCGCTGTTCCTGCGGCGAGCGCCCGGCATTCAATGCTTCGAGCTTCGCGCGCGTCATCAGCGCGCCCGGACCGAAGGCATCGAGCAAGCCCCATTGCGGACGCGTGCCGGCGTCGGCCGCGGTCCACAACGCGAGTTGCGGCCGGTGGTAGCCGGGATAGTCGAGCACCAATTGCGGCGCGATCTCGGCGAACGCGATCGAGCTCGAAGCGCACGCGCCGACGGCGTTCAACGGCGTCTGCGGCACGCGCATGTAACCGCTCGGGCCCTTGAGCGATTCGAGCAAAGCCGGGTTTTTCAGCGATTTGCTCAGGCTGTACGCCGGCGCCAGCATCGTCGAGATCAGCGCCGGCCCATGCGAGGCGAGCGAGTTCGCCAGCCGCATGGCGAACTTGTCGCGCAGCTTGTCGTTTTCGTCTGGCACATTGCCGGCGCCGCGCCATTCGTGGACCGCGTCGAGGCCCGGGAATGCGGTGGCGGCGGCAATACGAAAGTCGAAGGGATTGGGCAGCAGCTCGGACAGGGAGACCGGCAGCGCGGCGAGCGCGCCGACACCGCTGTAGATGAACAGCTGCGACTGCAGCGACGGCCCCAAGCGCGGATCGTCGTCGAACAGGCCGTACATGTCCTTGAGCGCCGAGTCGCGAATGTCGCGATAGGACAGGCCACCCAAGCGACGCAGTCCGCCGTTGGCCAGATCGTGCGGCAGGCTCGCGGCGATGTCGGTGACGATGGAGCCGGCGAGCTTCGTCAGTTCCTCGATATAACGAATTCCGGAATTCGCGCGCAGCTGTGCGCCATGGCGGCGTTCGATTTCATCGAGAGGCGCGGGGTCGCCATTCGTCCAGAGAAACCGTACGGAGCCGTCGGATTGCGGCTCGATGTCGACGAAACCCGCGTCGAACGCGGCAAAGCCGATGAACTCGGGGTTTCCGGCGACCTTCGCCAGATAAGTCTCGGTGCTGCCGACGGCGGACACCGAGCACGGAGTACCTACAGTAACGAGAACTTTGTCAGCCGTGAGCACGAGCGACCTTGCTGGCAGAGGGGACCTTAGGTACGAAGGATACCTCTCTGTAGCGATGAGCGGTGGCTGCTTCGCGTTGGCTGAACGCGGAGGTCGGCGATCTCACTAATCGCCGACCGCTCCGTTACCTCGTTCGCTTCAGGCGCGCAGCCGCTCGATGACGTGATCGACCTCGTCCGCGCTGCCGAGCACGACCGGCACGCGCTGGTGAATGTCCGTGGGCTGGACGTCGAGAATGCGTTGGTCGGGCGCGGCCATCGCCTTGCCGCCGGCCTGCTCGACGATCATCGCCATCGGGTTCGCCTCGTACATGAGACGCAGCTTGCCGTTCGGCGCCTTTTTCGTCGGCGGATACATGAACACGCCGCCCTTGAGCAGAATGCGATGCACGTCCGCGACCATCGCCCCGACGTAGCGGCTCGAATAGCCGTGCCCCTGCGCCCACGAGAGATAGTCCTGATAGCCCTGCGGGAAACTGAGGCGATTGCCTTCGTTCACGGAGTAGCACGGATTCCGCGGCGGGATCCGCACGCCCTGCGCTACGCGCATGAAGGCTCCGTACGCGGGATCGAGAACGAACATGTCGACGCCGTGCCCGATCGTCAGCACGAACACGGTCGAGGACCCGTACAGCACGTACCCCGCCGCGACTTGCTGGAACCCCGGCTGCAGGAGCGAATCGCTTGCCTTCGGCGAACGGCGGTCCTTGCGCAGGATGCTGAAGATCGTGCCGACCGCGCCGCAGATGTCGAGATTGGAAGAGCCGTCGAGCGGATCGAATAGCACGCAGTACTTGCGCTCCGAGGAATCGTCGCTGCGCAGGATCACCGGCTCCTCATTTTCTTCCGAAGCGACGATCGCGACGCCTTCGCGCCCGCCGAGCGTCCGCAACAGGATTTCATTCGCGATGACGTCGAGCTTCTGCTGCTGCTCGCCTTGCACGTTCTGGGCGCCGACCGCGCCGAGCACGTCGTCGAGCCGCGCGCGCCGCACGTGCGCGGAAATCATCTTCGCGGAGATCGCGAGCGCGGAGAGAATCCAAGAGAACTGTCCGCTCGCCTCCGGGTGGCGCCGCTCCTGCTGCAGGATGTGCGCTTGCAGGGTCACGATGTCTTCCGGTGCGCCCAAAGTGTGCTCGAGCACGGTCGCGGGGTCGGTCATGCAGATGGAGTCCTGAGAGTGGGTGGGAGAGGGAAAGGGTTTCAATGGGCGGTCGCGCACGTCGTCGCGATTTCGACAAGGAAAGAAGAGGGCCCCCACCCCTAGCCCTCCCCCGCTATGCGGGGGAGGGGGAGTTGGATGAAGCCGTTTTCTTTTGTTCCGCGCGACGCACGCGGAACGCACCCGTCGTCAGCGTCTCGTATTCGCGATCCATGACGACCGTGCGATTTCGCCCGCGCTCTTTGGCAGCGTACAGTGCCTCATCGGCCAATTGAATCAATCCTTCCGGATG
>JAEYXD010000091.1 GCA_023428645.1 Pseudomonadota bacterium | reverse complement strand
GATGTACATCGTGCTCGGCGTGCTCTACGAGAGCTACATCCATCCGGTCACGATTCTCTCGACGCTGCCGTCGGCGACCGTCGGCGCCCTGCTCGCGCTCATCATCACGCAGCGCAGCCTCGATCTAATCGCGGTGATCGGCATCATTCTCCTGATCGGACTGGTGAAGAAGAACGCGATCATGATGATCGACTTCGCGCTGGACGCTGAGCGCAGGCAAGGACTGACGCCGCACGAAGCGATTCGTCAGGCGGCGATGCTGCGATTCCGGCCGATCCTGATGACGACGCTCGCCGCATTGTTCGGCGCGATCCCGCTCATGTTCTCAGGCGGCTCGGGCGCGGAGCTGCGTCAGCCGCTCGGACTCGTGCTCGTCGGCGGCCTGCTGCTGAGCCAGCTGCTCACGGTGTTCACGACACCGGTCGTGTACTTGTTCTTCGATCGTCTCGTGCGGCGCGCGCGGCGCACGGGCGAGGCGGCGCTCGCGCGGTCATGAACATATCGCGCCTCTTCATTCGCCGTCCGGTCGCGACGAACTTGCTCGCGCTGGCGCTCGTGCTGGCAGGCGCGCTCGCGTACTGGCTGCTGCCGGTCGCGCCGCTGCCCGAGGTCGACTTTCCGGCGATCGAAGTGCAGGCGAGCTTGCCGGGCGCGAACCCGGAAACGATGGCGAGCAGCGTCGCGACGCCGCTGGAGCGCGCGATGTCGTCGATTCCCGGATTGCGGCGCATGACGTCGCAGAGCCGCCAAGGCGCGGTCAGCATCCAGCTCACGTTCAATCTCGATCGCGAGCTGCACGACGCCGCGCGCGATGTGCAGGCGGCGATCAATGCGGCGCGGCCGATGTTGCCGAGCGGCATGCCGCGCATGCCGACGTATCGCAAGGTGAATCCGTCGCAAGCGCCGATCATGGCGCTCGCGTTGAGCTCGACGACGCTGTCGCCCGGGCAGCTGTACGACCAGGCATCGACGATCCTGGCGCAGAAGATCGCGCGCATTCGCGGCGTCGGCGAGGTGACGCTCGGCGGCAGCTCGCTGCCTGCCGTGCGTGTGCAGCTTGATCCCAACGCGCTCAACCAATACGGCATCGCGCTCGACGACGTGGCGCGCGCGATTCGCGAAGCGAACTCACTGCGCCCGCAGGGTGAGTTGGAGCAGGGCGCGCGTCGCTGGCAGATCCAGGCGAACGACCAGCTGCGGCGTGCCGAGGAATATCGAACACTGCTTGTCGCTTGGCGCAACAACGCTCCGGTGCGGCTCGGTGATGTCGCCACGGTGCTCGATGGCGTCGAGGATCGCTACAGCTCCGGGTTCCACAACGATCGCGATGCGGTGCTGCTCATCATCAGCCGCCAGCCGGGCGCGAACATCATCCAGACGGTCGACGCGATTCACGACGCGCTGCCGGCGTTGCGCGCCCTGTTGCCGGAGGACGTGCACCTGGCGGTCACGATGGATCGTTCGCCCGGCATTCGCGGCACGCTCGCGGAGGCGCGCAAGACCTTGGCGATCAGCTTCGGGCTCGTCGTCCTCGTTGTCTTCGTCGCGCTGGGACGGTTGCGCTCGACGCTCGTGCCCGCCATCGCGGTGCCGGTCACGATCATCGGCGCGTTCGCGGGCGTCTACCTGCTTGGATTCTCGCTGAACAATCTGTCGTTGATGGCGCTGATCGTCGCGACGGCGCTGGTCGTCGACGACGTGATCGTCGTGCTGGAGAACATCTCCCGCCACCTCGAAGCTGGCATGCCGCCGGTCCGGGCCGCGCTGCGCGGGGCACGTGAGCTCGGCGGCACGCTGATCTCCATGAATCTCGCGCTCTTGACCGTGTTCCTGTCGGTCCTGCTCATGGGCGATGTGATCGCGGAGATCTTTCGCGAGTTCTCGCTGACGCTTGGCATCGCCATCGTGCTGTCGCTCATCGTCTCCCTGAGCTTGACGCCGAGCTTGTGCGCACGATTGCTGCCGCGGCAGACCCCGCACGCCGTGCCGTCGAACGTCGGCGGGCGCGTGTTCGCGGTGCTGCGCAACGGCTACGGGCGCTCACTCGACTGGATGCTGCGGCACCGCGCGGTCGGCCTCCTGGCGCTCGTGCTCCTGATCGCATCGAACGTGTACTTGTATCGCGCCGTGCCGAGCGCGGCCTTGCCGCGGCAGGACACGGGGCAACTGCGCGGCTTCGCGCGCGGCGACGACGGCCTGTCGTTCCAGACGATGCAGCCGAAGATCAATGCCTATCGCCAGCTGCTCGCGAACGATCCGGCGGTCGCCGATGCGATCGGCTACATCGGCGGCAGCGGCGGTATCAACAACGCGATGATCTCGATTCGCCTGACGCCGATGAGCGAGCGGCGCATGACGGCGGATCAGGTGATCGACCGCTTGCGCAAGAACATGCCGCAGATTCCCGGCGGCAATTTCTGGCTTTCGGTCGATCAGGACATCCAGCTCAATCTCGGCGGCGGCAACAGCGATTACAACATCACGCTCTTGTCGGACGAGATTTCGGCCCTGCGTGAGTGGGCGCCGAAGATCAGCGAAGCGCTGCAAGCGCTGCCGGAGCTGGAAGATGTCGACAAGACCGGCGACGAGGGCGCGCGACAGGTGCGGCTGGCAATCGACGGCGATGCCGCGCGGCGGCTGGGCGTTGATTCGCAGATGATCGGTTCCGTGCTCAACAATTCCTTCAGTCAGCGACAGGTGGCAACGCTGTACGACAACCGCAATCAGTATCACGTCGTCATGGAGCTGGATCCGCGGTTCACGCAGGACCCCACGGTGCTGGATGAGGTCAAGGTGATGGGGAGAGACGGCCAGGCCGTGCCGTTGTCGGCGTTCAGTCATTACACTTTCGGCGTCGCGCCGGATCGGGTAATGCACTCCGGCGCATTCGCGTCGATGCGCATCGGCTTCGCGCTCGCGCCGGGCGTGTCGTTGGACGACGCGCGCGCGGCGATCGACAACGCACTCGCGGAGATCATGGTGCCGACGCAGGTGCAGGCGCGCATGGAAGGCGGGGCGGCGCTGGCGGAGTCGCTGGAGCGCAATCGGCCGCTCCTGTTGATCGGCGCGCTGCTGATCGTGTACGTGCTGCTCGGCGTGCTGTACGAGAGCTACCTGCATCCGCTGACGATTCTGTCGACGGTGCCTGCCGCCGGCGTGGGCGCGTTCCTCGCGTTGCTCGCCTTGAAGGTGGATTTCAGCTTGATCGCGATGCTCGGACTGTTCCTGTTGATCGGGCTCGTGATGAAGAACGCGATCCTGATCGTCGACTTCGCGCTGCAGGGCGAACGGGAAGAGGGCCTGTCACCGCTGGCAGCCGTGCATCGCGCCGCGCTGCTGAGACTGCGACCGATCCTGATGACGAACGTCGCCGCCGTCCTCGGCGCGCTGCCGTTGATGCTGTCGTTCGGCGAGGGCTCGGAATTGCGGCGGCCGCTCGGCATTACGATCGTCGGTGGGTTGCTGTTGAGCCAGCTCCTGACGCTCTATATCGCGCCGACCGTGTATCTCGCGCTCGAGTCCCTGCGCAGCCGCGGCAGGGTTACGCGGGCTGTCGTCGCGCGCACGACGGCCTGAGCCGCGCCGGCACTTCATGGCGGCGCCGATGGACGGGCGTACGGTCAGCCAGCGATCAGCGCCGCTACCTGCTCCAGCTCATTCTCGCTGTTGTAGATGTGAGGCGAGAGGCGCAACAGCGGCTTGCCTCCAATACGAGTGATGGCGGCGGCCAGCTTCCTGTCGTAGAGATGCTGCGCGCGCTCGGGTAGATCCCTGCCTTCCGCAG
>JAEYXD010000142.1 GCA_023428645.1 Pseudomonadota bacterium | reverse complement strand
TGTCAGTTTTATGACGCCTTCATTAAGTTGTGCTCCTCGTCTGTTGTCTGTAGCCCTTAGTTGAAATAATTGAAAGTTTGTGTAAACAGTAGTGATCTTCAATCAGCAAGTATCAATGTAATTCACTCAAAATATCACTTCTGCTTTAGATAGTACGATTTACACCAATTTATTAAAAATCGCTTGACAGCTTTAAGGTGCCTCATTAAACTGCGATTCTTATTTTGGGGCTATAGCTCAGCTGGGAGAGCGCTTGCATGGCATGCAAGAGGTCGGCGGTTCGATCCCGCCTAGCTCCACCATCGCCCCGCCGCTAGTTAAAAGGCCGTCCCCATCGTCTAGAGGCCTAGGACATTACCCTTTCACGGTAGTAACCGGGGTTCGAATCCCCGTGGGGACGCCAACTTCTCATCGGCGGCGGCGGTTTTCTCTGTCGGTAGTCACCGACAAACCAATATTCCTTCAGATTGAGTCACTTAACGTGACTTGTGCAGGCAAGGTCCGCGCCATGTGTTGCCTTCGTGCGACAAATGGCGCGTCGTGGGCCGTGCCGATGGCGGCGCAGCATTGACGTAAGACTTTGAAATTCCTGGGTAGGTAATCGACTGGCATCCGAATTGAACAGAAGACGCGACGCGCGCGAGTTCTCGCGCACGAAGCCGCCCTCGTTCGATGACCCCTTGCGCACGCGAGGGGTTCGGAGTGCCGACGACAAATGCAGCCGATCGGAAAGTTTGTGCGTGCCTGCGCAGCCGCAGTTGCCTTCTCTATGCTCTCGGCATGTGGCGGGGTCGGGGGCGTTGGCCCCGCATCCAGGAATGGACAGGTGGGCGGCGGCGGAGGTGGGAGCGCACCGACTATCGAGGGAGCGCCTCGTGCGAGCGTCGCGGTGGGACGTGCTTACAGCTTTGTCCCCGCGGCACAGGACGTGGATGGCGGCTCGCTCACGTTCTCGGCCCAGAACCTGCCAGCGTGGCTTACGCTCGATGCGGCCAGCGGTCGGTTGAGCGGTACGCCGGCGCAGGCCGATATCGGCACGTATGCGGGCATCACGATCCGAGTGTCGGATGGTGCGTCCAGCTCGACCCTCGGACCTTTCACGATCACCGTCGTCGCCGCCGGGAACGGCACCGCGAGTCTCAGGTGGATGCCGCCCACGACGAACACGGATGGCTCGGTGCTGTTGGACCTCGCGGGCTTCGTGATCCTCTACGGGTTCTCGCCCGATCAGCTGACGGAAACGGTCACGATCAATGACCCCGCGGCGACTTCATACATCCTCGAGGAGCTCACGAGCGGAACCTGGTACTTCGCCGTGCAGGCAACGAATTCACACGGCGTCTTGAGCAATTTGTCGAGCGTGGCCAGCAAGACGATCGGCTAGGACTCGGAGGGCTTCGCCTGCAGCTGGCAGTAATTCTCGATGCCGATGCGGGCGATCAGATCGAGCTGCGTCTCCAGCCAGTCGATGTGCTCTTCTTCGGATTCGAGAATGCGCTCGAAGATTTCGCGCGAGACATAGTCGCCGACGGATTCGCAATCGGCGATCGCGGCGCGGAGATCGGGATGCGCTTGCAGCTCGAGCTTCAGGTCGCATTCGAGCGCTTCCTTCACATCCTCGCCGATGAGCAGCTTGCCGAGGTCCTGGAGGTTCGGCAGACCTTCCAGGAACAGGATGCGCTCGATCAGCCGATCCGCGTGCTTCATCTCGTCGATCGATTCGTCGCGGGAATGCGAGCCGAGGCGTCGCAAGCCCCAGTTGTCGAACATGCGTGCGTGCAGAAAGTATTGATTGATCGCCGTCAGCTCGTTCTTGAGAACGACATTGAGATGGCGAAGGACCTTGGGATCACCTTTCATCGCGAACGCTCCGGACGTGGGAAGCTCGCGATCTTGGGCGACTTGGCGCCCTGAGGCAACGTCGAATGTACTGGAAACGCGGGGCGGGGCGGGGCGGGGCGGGCGGAGAAATCAGTTCGACGTCTGCCGAGGCGCGGACGCGCACTGCTTGTCGATGATCTCGCGCGCGGTGTCTTCGCACGTGCCGCAGCAGCTCGCGACAGGCAGATACGCCTGGACTTCACAGAGCGACTTGGCACCGCGGTCGACGACTTCGCGGATTTGGCGATCGCTGATGGCTCGACACATGCAGACGTACATATGAGCACCCGATGACGATGCCGGTAGGCTAAACGTGAATGCGAATGATTGTCAATTAGGCGGATTGGACTTGAGGGCCATTGCCATGAATTTCTTACGATTCGCGGTTTGCGCAGCGGCATAATCGCCGCGAATGAAGACATCCGACGCTAAGAAGCACCTTCCCTGGCTCGATGGCTGGCGCGGCATTGCCATCGCTCTCGTTCTCCTCGATCACTTCGGTAACGTGCTGCTCATCGGGCGGCTCGGTGTCGAAGTGTTCTTCGTCCTTTCCGGACTACTGATCACGCGCATCCTGTTCGAGCAGCGTGTCGACCTCGGGACCTTCTACCGCCGCCGCCTCGCGCGCATCTTCCCGGTCTTTTACCTGTACGTGCTGGTGATGGCATTGGTCGGCCTGCTATTGGTCCACGACATCAATTGGATGAACCTTGGCGCGACGATGACCTTTTCGCGCGCTTACGTGGGCGACCACGTTTGGCGGGATCCGTTGCCGTTCGCGAACTTGTGGTCGCTCAACGTGGAAGAGCACGCATACGTCATCTTGTCCTTGCTCGCCTTCGTGGCTTCCAAATACAGCGAGCGTGCAGCGCGATGGCTGCTCACGGGCGCCTTGCTCGCGCCCTTGGCCGGTCACGCCTACGTGCAAATATTTCCGGAAACGGGGACGGGAACACCGTTTCATTTGCGCACCGAGGGAGCGATCTTTCCGCTGCTCGCTTCGGGCGCGATCTTCATGTGGATGCGAGCCTACCGCGTCGAAGTGCAGGGCAAGACCGTGCTGGTCGTCCTGGCGTCCACGATTGCGACCGCGGTCGTCGATACGATCGGTGTGCCCCACGGTGGCACGATCATCAAATATCTGCTGCTGCCGCTACTCCTCGCGCTTTCGGTGAACGTACTGGAGCGCGCGCCATCGTTCGTCCTCAACTGCCTTTCGGCACGATGGTTGAGGTGGCTGGGCACCTGCTCGTTCTCGATCTATCTCTGGCATTACCCGTTCTACGTGCTCGTCCAGCGCGGCGCGTGGCCCTTCGGGCGGCCGTTGGCATTGGTCTGTGGCGTTGCGCTCGGCGCCCTGTCTTTCTATTGGTTCGAGCGGCCGATGCGCTCGCTGTTGCGGGGCAGCGAAGGTAAGGTGGGCGGCATGGCCTCCGCTCCGGCTGCTTGAGTCACCGCTCGCCCGCATGAACGCACGACCCTTTCGCATTCTCGGATTGCAGCAGGTGGCCATCGGCGCGACCGACAAGGCGCGCCTGCGAACGCTGTGGGTCGATCTATTGGGGCTGCCGATCGTCGACACCTTCCGCAGCGAGCGCGAGAACGTCGACGAAGACATTGCCATCCTGGGCAAAGGCGCGACCGGCTGCGAGATCGATCTGATGCAGCCGTTGGACGCTACCAAGAAGCCCGCCGTGCACGAGCCCGCCCTCAATCACATTGGTCTGTGGGTCGACGATCTGCCGCGGGCGGTCGAATGGTTGGCGGCGCAGGGCATGCGCTTCGCGCCGGGCGGGATTCGTCGCGGCGCCTCGGGGCACGATGTGTGCTTCATCCATCCGAAGCCCAATGCCGAGTTCCCGTTGTGCGGCGAGGGCGTGCTGATCGAACTCGTGCAAGCGCCGCGGGAAGTGATTGCCGCGTCGTCGTAGTCGTAGTCGACATCAGCGCGGCGCCTTCCCCGCAAAGAGGTCGATGAGCCTTGCCGCACCCGCGCTCGCCGACGTCTCTCCGTTCGCGACGCTGGCCGACACGGACTCGAGCGCCGCGCGAACGCCTGGATGATCCTGAAAGCGGCGCTGCAGCTCCTGGTCGATGAGGTGCCGCATCCAGTCGAGCGCCTGAGATCGGCGCCGTCGCTCCCACGTCCCATCCGTTTGCCGCGCGTCTCGACATGCAAGCACTCGTGACCAGAGCGCGTCGATTCCGGCGCCGGTCGCCGCCGAGATGAGCCGTACTTCCGGCACCCAGTCGCCGGAGTGCGGGCGCAAGAGCTTCGCGATGCCCGCGAGCTGTGCCTGCGCGCGCTCCGCCGCGCCTGTGTCCAGATCCGCTTTGTTCACGACGATGAGGTCGGCAAGCTCGAGCACGCCCTTCTTCATGGCCTGCAATTCGTCGCCGGCATTCGGCAGCTGCAGCAAGACGAATACGTCCGTCATGTTCGCGACGCCGACCTCCGACTGGCCGACACCGACCGTCTCGACGAGGACGATGTCGAAGCCCGCGGCCTCGCACACGAGCATCGTCTCGCGCGTATGCGCGCCAATGCCGCCGAGAACGCCGCGGGAAGGGGACGGTCTGATGAACGCGTGCTCGTGCACGGCAAGGTGCTGCATGCGCGTCTTGTCGCCGAGAATGGCACCGCCGGAGCTGTGCGATGAAGGGTCGATCGCGAGCACCGCGACTCGATGGCCGCGCTCGACGAGGAGCATTCCCAGCGCCTCGATGAAGGTCGATTTGCCGACGCCCGGAACGCCGCTGACGCCGACGCGAAGCGAATTGCCGGAGTAGGGCAGTAGCGCGTCCAGCAATGCACGCGCCTGTGCGCGGTGGTCGTCGCTGTGCGATTCGAGCAGTGTGATCGCCTTCGCAAGCGCTCGGCGCTCGCGTGCGAGGATGCGGTCGCGCAGATCAGCCGACATCGTTCAACGCTGGGTTGGAATCGCGCGCAACACCGCGCGAGCGCAGGCGGTGATGACCGATCCGGGGCCGAAGACATCGACGACGCCCGCGCGCTTCAGGAAGTCGTAATCGTGCGCCGGCACGACGCCGCCGACGAACACCTTGATCTCACCAGCGCCCTGGCGCGCGAGTGCTTGCAGCAACTGGGGCACGAGCGTCTTGTGTCCGGCCGCGAGTGTCGAGATGCCGATCGCATGCGCGTCGTTCTCGATGGCTTGGCGCGCCACTTCTTCGGGCGTCTGGAACAGCGGGCCGACATCGACATCGAAGCCGAGATCGGCAAATGCCATGGCGACGACCTTGGCGCCGCGATCGTGGCCGTCCTGGCCGAGTTTCGCGATCAGGATGCGCGGCCGGCGCCCTGCACGGCGCTCGAACTCGGCAACCTCGCGCGTCAGCGCGTCCCACTCGGCATCGTCGTCGAACGCAGCTCCAAACACGCCGCTCACCGTCTTGTTGGTTGCTCTGTAACGGCCGTACACCGTCTCGAGCGCTTGGGAGACTTCACCGACCGTCGCTCGCGACTTCATGGCCGCGATCGAGAGCTCGAGCAAATTGCCGTCGCCGGTGCGCGCCGCTGCCGTGAGCGCGGCCAGCGCGCGCTGCACCGTCGCGGCATCGCGAGCGTCCTTGACCTCACGCAAACGGCGCAATTGCGCTTCGCGGACGGCGGCGTTGTCGATGTCGCGGACGTCGAGCTTCGCGTCGTCCGTGGTGCGATATTTGTTCACGCCGACGATGACATCCTCACCGCGATCGATGCGCGCCTGTTTCTCCGCGGCGCAGGCTTCGATGCGCATTTTCGCCCAGCCGGACTCCACGGCCTTCGTCATGCCTCCCATGGCGTCGACTTCCTCGATGATCGCCCAGGCCTTGTCGGCGAGCTCCTGGGTCAAGCGCTCCATCATGTAAGAGCCGGCCCAAGGATCGATCACGCTCGTGAGGTGGGTCTCTTCCTGCAGGATGAGCTGGGTATTGCGCGCGATGCGAGCCGAAAAATCCGAGGGCAGCGCAATTGCCTCGTCGAAGGAATTCGTGTGCAGGCTCTGCGTCCCGCCGAACACGGCGGCCATCGCCTCGATCGTCGTGCGCACGATGTTGTTGTACGGATCCTGCTCCGTCAGCGACCAGCCGGATGTCTGGCAGTGCGTGCGCAGCATCATCGAACGCGCCTGCTTCGCGCCGAAGCCTTGCATGATCCGCCACCACAGCAGACGGGCGGCGCGCAACTTCGCGATCTCCAGATAGAAGTTCATCCCGACGCAAAAGAAGAAGCTGAGCCGACCGGCGAACTCATCGACATCCATGCCGCGAGCCAGCGCGGTCTTCACGTACTCCTTGCCGTCGGCCAGCGTGAAGGCGAGCTCGAGCGCCTGCGTCGCGCCGGCTTCCTGCATGTGGTAGCCGGATATCGAGATCGAGTTGAATTTCGGCATCCGGCGCGCGGTGTACTCCATGATGTCCGCGACGATGCGCATCGAGGGCTCGGGCGGATAGATGTACGTGTTGCGGACCAGGAATTCCTTGAGGATGTCGTTCTGAATCGTCCCCGAGAGCTTGTCTTCGGGCACCCCTTGTTCCTGCGCCGCGACGACGTAGCCGGCCAATATCGGCAGCACCGCGCCGTTCATCGTCATCGAGACGCTCACCTTGTCCAGGGGAATGCCGTCGAACAGGAGCTTCATGTCTTCGACCGTGTCGATCGCGACGCCGGCTTTGCCGACGTCTCCCACGACGCGCGGGTGGTCGGAGTCGTAGCCGCGGTGGGTCGCGAGATCGAAGGCGACGGATACGCCTTGCGCGCCCGAGGCGAGCGCCTCGCGATAGAAGGCATTCGACTCCTCCGCGGTGGAGAAGCCGGCGTACTGTCGAATCGTCCAGGGCCGGGCCGCGTACATCGTGGCCTGCGGTCCGCGTACGAAGGGCGCAAAACCCGGCAACGTATTCGCGTGGGGCAGGCCCGCCACATCAGCCGCGGTATAGAGGGGCTTGATCAGCAAACCTTCGGGCGTGCGCCATGTGAGCGCGTCCAGGCCCTGGCCAGCCGCCGATTTTTTGGCGGCCGTCTGCCAAGCGGCCAGAAGGTCCGCGGGCGAAGGGGGCGCTGAGTCATCCATCGAGAGAGCAACCTCGGGCTCTTGAGAGCCGCCATGCTACCCCGCGCCGCCATGTCAAACAGCCATGTACGTCCCAAAGGCCGACGATCGGCCATGGGCCGCCGCTGTTTTGGGGCTCAGCTGGCTCGCCGCAGTGTCTTGGCCGCGAGCGTTTCCGCGATGAGGTGGATGACGGCGGGGTCGAGGTCCGGAAACATCGGCAGGCACAGGATCTGTTCGGTCGCGGCGCCCGCCACGGGCAGGTTCCTGCGGTCCGCGGACGGGTGGTGGCGGTACATGGGCAGATCCGAGATCAATGGATGGAAGTAGCGCCGCGCGAAGATGTTCAGCGCTCTGAGCTCGGCCTGCACGGCATCGCGCGAGTCCGGGTAGCGCGTGTCGATGAGAATCGGGAAGGCATAGCAATTGCTTTGGTCGAGATCGACGTCTTGTTGCAGGCAGCGAATCCCCTCGATCGGCGAGAGCTGCTCCAGGTACAGCCGGGTGAGCTCGCGCCGTTTGCGGATGGCGGCGTCGAAATGCTGCAGCTGGACCAGGCCGACGGCCGCATTGAACTCGCTCATCTTGCCGTTCAGGCCCACGTCGGTCACGGTGGCCTCATCGACGATGCCGTGGTTCGACAAGCGCTCGATCGCGGCCTTCGTCTCTTCGTCCGCGCACACGACCGCGCCGCCTTCGAATGTGTTGAACGCCTTCGTCGCATGGAAGCTGAGCACCGACAGATCGCCATGCGAGACGAGACTCCTGCCGCGATGGCTCACGCCGAACGCATGCGCGGCGTCATAGATGACCTTGAGCCGGTGCTGCCGGGCGATGGCCTCGATCGCTTCGGTCTCGCAGGCATTGCCGTAACAGTGGACGGCGACGATCGCTTTCGTGCGAGGCGTAATGTGCTTTTCGATCTGCCGTGGGTCGATGTTGAGGCTGCGCTCGTCGATGTCCGCGAATACCGGCACCGCGCCCGCCCACGCAATCGAGTTCGTCGTCGCCACGAACGAGAAGGGCGTGGTGATCACCTCATCACCCGGAGCGACGGTGTGTTTCAACGCCAACGTGAGGGCGATCGTCGCGTTCGAGTGCAGCGTGACGTGACGAATGCCGCAGCGCTCGGCTAACGCCGACTCGAAGCGGCGGTGCATCGGCCCCATGTTGGTGAGCGTTCTGCTCTGCCAGATCTGTTCGAGGAGAGGGATGAGCTCGGGAAGCGGTGGGAGCGTCGGAGACGTCACGTAGACGGGTTGCGGCAATCTGTTCATTCGACCTCGCCGAGCTAACGGACCCCTGCAATCGTCACGATGGCCAACTCGAAAAGATTCTTCTTCTAATTGCGCAGGCCCGGAAACGCCTGCGTTCCGTAGTTCTTACGACTACAGAATGTAAGCGCGGATGGAGCACCAAACGACGGCATTCACGAAAAGTTCCCAGCTCACTTGATATGCTCACCGGCTCGACGCTACCGTCGTTGTGCTTTGCGCGCAGCATGTCGCAAGCAGGTAACAAGCCGAAGAATGGTCCCCATGCAGATGCAGCCTTTCCGATTTACGCGCGATGCACGTCACCCCACTCCAATTCACTGCCCGCTCCCGCTAGCACGGTGCGCCGCGCTCACCGGAACCGCCTCTTCAGCGCCGTCGTTGCAAGTCTGGCTTGCGACGGCTCGTCGAGCTCGAGGATGAGAGGCGATGTTCGAGAACATCCGCGCGGACTTCCGTGCTCACGGTCGAAGATGGTCGAGTCAGGGCTTCTGGGCGATGATCGTCTATCGCTTTGGACGTTGGCGATATGGCATCCGGCCAGCGCTGATCCGCAAGCCGCTGTCGTTCGCCTATCACGTTGCCTTCAAGCTCGTGCAGATCGTGACCGGCATCGAGCTGCCCTGTGAAGTGAAAGTCGGGCGCAATTTCGTCATCGACCATTTCGGCGGCATCATCGTCAGCGGCTATACGCGCTTCGGCGATGATTGCCGCATTCGCACCGGCGTCGTGATCGGCCTCAGCCGCACCGAGGATCCGTGCGCGCCCGTCATCGGAAACAACGTCGACATCGGCGCGGGCGCCAAGCTGCTCGGCCCGATCCGGGTCGGCAACAACGTTCGCATCGGCGCCAATGCCGTCGTCATTCGTGACGTGCCTGATGACGCGGTCGCGGTGGGCGTGCCCGCGGTCGTGAAGCTGGCCGCCAGCGCGGTAGAGCGCAACGAGACGATCGCGATCGTCCATGGGCATCGCCGCGCATCGTCCGAATAAGCGTCGATCGCACAGGACTCGGCGCGGGCACTACAACGTTGGGACATCCTGAAATCGCGGCGGCTGGGTTATAACTGCTGGCCGTCCGTCTGGTTTCTGTCGCAAGCCATGTCCAACAACGCGCGTCCTACGCGAGCCCTCGCTTGCTGTGGGCTGGCTGTCATCATGACGATGTCGGGGTGTCGCGGCCCGGCGAGTCCGGTCGAATTCGTGAACGATCCAGCCATCACAACGAGCGCGCAAACCCCGCGGGCGGTATTTTTCTCCGGGCACAGCTTGCTCGATGCTCCGCTGCAGGCGCACTTCGCCAGCGTCGCCGCCAGCCTCGGGGATGAGGTCGAGTGGAACCGTCAGAACATCGGTGGCTCCTCGATCTGGCGGCGCATGCGCGGCGAGAACCGCGAATCGGAGCAATGGCGGGGCTTGCGCGAGGGCGACAACCGGGCCGGGCAGGGGTTGGATGTCGTCGCCGAATTGCGAGCGCCGGCCACGATCACCGGCCGCACGTACGACGCTCTCGTCATCACAGAGTGGCATCGTGCGCTGGATGCGATCTTGTGGAACGACACCACACGATACCTGCGCCGATATCACGAGCTCCTGGTCCAGCGGAATGCGGCGGCGGTCACATATTTCTACGAGCCCTGGCTCGACATCGCGGACAAGAACGATCCTAGGGACTGGATCGAGTACGAGCGGGCACTGTCGCCGATCTGGCAATGCGTCACCACGCGAATCAATGTGTCGCTGCAACACGAAGGGCGCGCGGACCGCGTTCTGTCGCTGCCCGCGGGAGCGGCGCTCGCGGCGCTGATCGAGCGGCTCATGGCCAGCGATCATCCGTTCCCGCCGCGGGAATCGCTGGAGCAGCGGATCAACCGGGTGATCTACGACGGCGTCCACGTGACTCCGCTCGGCAGCTACTACATGGCGCTCGTGACATACGCGTCACTCTATCGCCGTCCGCCGGCGAGCAGCTGGCATCCGCCCGAGGTGTCGAGCGAGCAGGCGGCGTTTCTGCAGCGTGTCGCCTGGGATTTCATCTCGAAGTACTACGATTCCTATGCGCCACTGTCGCTCGACCAATGTCGAGAGCGGCTGTCCGCCGCGGTGCTCGGAATCTATTGGCGGTACCAGCGCAAGGCCGTCTGGCAGCGCGAAGTCGGCGCGCTGCACTCGTATGTACGCATGGCTCGGTATTACGTGCGCTCGAAGCTGGCGCTGCGTCGTCGCGACCATAACAACCCGTTCTTTTTCGATCCCGGCAGCGATAGCTCGTACTGGCTCCACCTCGCGCCGGAAGATGCCGGGGAGGGTGTGGCAGCTCGTCATTCCCGAACCACGGCTTTCGTCGCACCGGCAAGTGTCCGCGACTTGAATTAGGTCACCGCAGCCTCGCGCGCGCCGGTGGATACTCGACGTCAGGGTTTGAAGGTGGACTCCCGTCCGACAGTTCCAAGCGAATGACTGACTCGATCTCATATCGGCGCGATATCGACGGCCTGCGGGCGGTCGCGATCATCGCCGTGCTGCTCTACCACTTCGACGTGCCAGTCTTCTCGGGCGGCTTCGTGGGCGTGGACATCTTTTTCACGATCTCGGGCTACCTGATCGGCTCCATCGTTTTGCGGCAGTTGTCGGAGCGGAAGTTCTCATTTTTGGATTTTTATGCGCGCCGAGTCAGACGCCTGTTCCCGGCCGCGCTGGCCGTGATCGTCGCGACCATCTGCGTGTCTCACGTCCTGCTGCTGCCGATCGACTATCGTGAGTTCGGCCAGAGCGTCGTCGCGGCCTTGCTGTACGCGTCGAACATCCTGTTCTACCTGGAAGCCGGTTACTTCGATCTCGCGTCGCACTCGAAGCCGCTGCTGCACACGTGGTCGCTGTCGGTCGAAGAGCAGTTCTATCTCGTCTTCCCGCTGCTCGCCTTTCTCTGTGCAAGGCACATCAAGTGGGTGCTCGCCGGCTTGATCGTCGCTTCCTTGGCGGCCGCGCAGTGGTACGTCTCGGTCGATCCCAGCGCGGCGTTCTATCTGTATCCCTTCAGAGCCTGGGAGATGTTCCTGGGCGTGGGACTGGCAGCGCTGCAGC
>JAEYXD010000248.1 GCA_023428645.1 Pseudomonadota bacterium | reverse complement strand
TCGGCCATCACCTTCGTCAACGCCGCCGTCAACGTCGTCTTGCCGTGGTCGACGTGACCAATCGTGCCTACGTTCACATGCGGCTTCGTGCGTTCAAACTTCTCTTTGGCCACAGCGGCGGTCCTCTACTGAATTTTGAAAACCTGAATGACTACTTCTAGAAGCGGTTAGCGGTTAGCGATTGGCGGTCGGTGAAGTGCTATCGATCTTCACCAACCGCCAATCGCTAACCGCCAATCACTCTCACTTAACTACTGGAGCCCACGACCGGGATTGAACCGGTGACCTCGTCCTTACCAAGGACGTGCTCTACCAACTGAGCTACGTGGGCACCTCTTCAAAACCGGACGTTCATCACTCCCAGTCCGCGGCCCTTACCAACCTCTCGAGGTGAGCGCAATGGAGCGGGTGATGGGAATCGAACCCACACCATCAGCTTGGAAGGCTGAGGTTCTACCATTGAACTACACCCGCGGCGGAGGTGGTGGAGGGGGTAGGATTCGAACCTACGAAGGCATAAGCCAGCAGATTTACAGTCTGCCCCCGTTGGCCGCTTGGGTACCCCTCCGCGGACATAAGAGCCGGGTATTCTCGTGACCAAGGTATTGAGTGTCAACAGCAAGTTGCGCTGCACCGACGCCAAACCGCCCCGAACCGTCGGCTTAAGTGAAAACCAGAGGCGCCGATACAGGTCAGAGAGGCGGCTGCGCGCCCGCATTCCCTATTCCAGATCCCTATGTCGACGCAGGATTTCGAAAACCGACTCAAAGCCCAAGTAGATTTTCCGAGCCCCTCGCGAGTGGCGACGGAAATCATCTCGCTTGCGCGCGATCCCGACATCGAAATGGCGAAAGTCGCGCAAGCCGTCGGCCGCGACCCCGCCATGACGGCGAAGATCCTACGCATTGCGAACTCCGCATTCTACGCCCAGCGACGCCCCAGCCAGAACCTGCGCCAGGCGCTCGTCATCATCGGGCTGAATGCCGCGCTGACGCTCGCACTGAGTTTCTCGCTCGTGTCTTCGTTGCGCGCGATGCGGCCGACGGGGATCGAGTATCCACGGTTTTGGCGCCGCGCGCTGCTGAGTGCGACCGCAGCACGCGCCTTCTGCGAGGCCGCGAAACAGGCCCACCCCGAGGAGGTATTCCTCGCGGGGCTGCTTCAGGACATGGGCGTGCTCGCGCTCGACCGCGCCTCGCGCGACTTCTACGGCAAGCTGCCGTTGTCGGCCGCGCACGCCGACTGGATCGCCTACGAACAAAAGGAAATCGGTCACGATCACGCGCGCTACTCCGCGATGTTGCTGCGTTCCTGGAACTTGCCGGATCGCATCTGGAAAGCGGTGGAGTACAGCCACGCCCCGCACCGACTGCCGAAGGACAGCGACGACGTCCGGCTGGCGAGTTGCGTCGCGCTCGGCAGCGATCTCGCCGAAGCAGTGCTGGCGACGGATCGAGTCGGCGCGCTCGCAACCCTCGCCGAACGCGCGGAGCAGCTGCTGCAGATGGATCACGCGCGCTTCAGCGCGGTCGTGGCACACATCATCAAGCTCATTCCGGAAACGGCAGCGCTGTATGAGACCGAGCTGATCGCGCCGGAAGATGCCGAGAATCTGCTCGCCGAGGCGCGCGAGCTGCTCGCCGTTCGCAACCTGCATGCACTGCAGGAAGTGAGCGCACTGCAGGCGACGACGAGCGTGCTGCTGACGCGAACGGAAGAAGCCGAAGACTCGAGCCGCCGCGACGCGCTCACGGGCGCCCTGAATCGGCCCTGGCTGGACCGCCTGCTCGACCGCGAGTTCACCCAGGCCGTCGTATTCGGCCGCGACTTGAGCATCGCGCACGTCGACATCGATCGCTTCAAGACCATCAACGAGAAGCACGGAACCCAGGTGGGCGACAAGGTTTTGCGGAGCTGCGCGCAAGCGCTGCAAGCCTGCGTCCGCGGCAGCGATCTCGTCGCCCGCTTCAGCGGCGAGGAATTCATGATCGTGCTGCCGGGCGCGGACCACGACATCGCGAAGCAAGTCGCGGAACGCGTGCTCCACGCGATCGCCACGACCGATCACGATCCCGAGACGGGGAACGTCACGATCACGGCCTCGATCGGCACGGCCACTTACACGCCGCGGCACCGTTTTCCGAGCACGCTCGCGATTCTCGAAGCCGCCGATCACGCGCTGTACGCCGCGAAACTCTGTGGCCGCAATCGCGTCGAGTGCTATCAGGATCTGTCGGCGACGACGCGAACGCCGGTCAGCGCGGGCCGCTGATCAGCGCATCAAGTCGACGATTTCGACGTCGCTCGGCTCGAAGGATTCGCCTAGGAATCGGCTGCCGACGCGCGCGAACCGTTCTTGCCCATCCGTCGCGAGCAGCGAGACGCGCGGCGCACCGCCCTCGCTGTCGAGATTTGCTTCGCGCAGCTGCGCCGCCAGCGCCATCGCGGTGGTGGCGGCCGAATCGACGATCGCCACGTGCGCGCCGACGACCTTCCGCAGCGCATCGATCAGCACCGGGAAATGAGTGCAGCCGAGCAGCAGCGTATCGATCGTCGGGTCCGTCTCGAACAACTCGTCGAGATACCGGCGCGCGATCGCCTCGACGATCGGCCCATCGACCCAGCCCTCCTCCGCGAGCGACACGAACAGCGAGCACGCTTTCGCGATCGTCCGCACGCGCGGATCGAGCTGCGCGATGCACCGCTGATACGCGCCGCCGCGCACGGTGCCTTCCGTCGCGATGACGGCGATCGCGCCGGACTTCGTCGCTTGCACGCCGGCGGCGGCACCGGGCTCGATGACACCCAGCACCGGCATCGGCGCGAAACGCGCGCGCAAGTCCTCGACGGCGACCGAGGAAGCGGTGTTACACGCGATGACGAGATATTTCACGCCGCGACCGACGAGGAACTCGCTCGCCTGCAGCGAATAGCGCAACACGGAATCGCGGCTCTTCGTGCCGTAGGGCAGCCGTGCCGTGTCGCCCAGGTACAGGAAGCTTTCATTCGGCAGCTGCGCCCGCAAGGCGCGCAGCACCGTGAGGCCGCCCACGCCGGAATCGAACACGCCGATCGGCGCGGAATTGCGGCGCAAGCCCTTGTTGTCGGATAGCCGTGAGCCGGCCGCCGCGCGTAATGGCGGCGGATCGAGGATGAAGTCGGCGGTCATTTACGATTCTGGTTGGACGAGCTGCGCGTAGCTCTGGGCGTCGATGTTGCTACCGCACACGATGATCGCGACGCGCTTGCCGCGCAAGTGCGCTCGCAACGGCCCGAGCAATGCAGCCGTCGCCGCGGCGCCCGCGGGCTCCACCGCAAGCTTGGCGGTGCGCAACAACACTCGCATCGCCGCGCGCAACTCGCGATCGCTTACGAGCACCAGGCGATCGACGTTGCGCCTGCACAGCTCGAAGGAAAACGGTAGCGCGTACGGCGCTCCCAAGCTGTCCGCGATCGTCGCAACGCGCTCGATCGATCTCGGCTCGCCGGCCGCGAAGCTGCGATGCATGCTGTCCGCGCCCGCAGGCTCGACGCCAAGCACTTCACAGCGGGGCGCGAGCAACTTCACCGCCGAGGCCACACCCGCACACAGTCCGCCACCGCCGATCGGAACGATGACCGCCTCCAGATCCGGGACCTGCGCGCACAGCTCGGCGCCAAGCGTGGCGGTGCCGAGCGCGGTCGTGCGCCCTTCGAAGGGATGAATCAACGTGCGGCCTTCCGCCTCGATCTCGCGCACGCGTGCGAAGCCCGCGTGCGCGTCGGGAGCGATCTCGATCGCCGCGCCGAACGCCTGACATAGCTCGATCCGCAACGGATTCGCCGTCGCGATCATGACCACCTTCGCGTGTGTCCCGACCTCGCGTGCGGCGAACGCGACGGCGATCGCGTGATTGCCGGCGCTGATGGCAGTGACGCCGCGCTCGCGCTGCTCGGCCGTCAGCGCCAGCGCGTTCAACAACGCACCGCGCGCCTTGAACGTACCCGTATGCTGAAACAGCTCGAGCTTCGCGAACACCGTCGTGTCCCGGCCGAGCGCCGTATCGATTTCGGGCCCGCGCAAAACATGTACGGGCGTACGTACGATGCGCATCGCGAGCGCCCGCTCGGCCTCGGTTATTTCCTGCAACGACAGCGGCGTGTGCACGGGATGCATCGTCATTGCGTCACGCATGCGCGCAACCGCTCGGCTTACGACATAACACCCCAAAGTCGGGCTTCGCAGGGCCATATCGTCGCGGCATAATGAATCTCACTTTCACCCGTTCGATCTCACGCATGCGTTGCATCGAGAACAACTATTCGTGCGGTGTGGTCGACAGACCGAAGTCTGTCCCGCACGCTCTTCCGAATTCGGGGATTTGACCATGGAGCGACGCCTCCACACTCGCCATCGCGCCCGCACCGCCGTTTACGTTTCCGTTCCGGGCCGCCCGGGCAAATTGTGCCGGGCTCGCAATCTGAGCGCGAACGGCGTGTTCATCGAAACCGAAAACCTCGGCTTGAAAAAAGGCGCGACGGTCCACCTCGCCTTCGCCATCAACCTCGGCGTCGTGACGAAAATCCATCGTCGCACCGCCATCGTCGCGCATATTTCACGCGGCGGTACCGGGCTCATGATGGAGAGCCTGACCGGTACGCGCTGACGCCCCGGCGATCCACCGACGCTCTTCGAGTTCGCGCCACGCTTCCGTGGCGCGCCTGCCGTCGCATTCAGCAAACGACTGACCCGCAGCCCCGGAGGCGGGAGGTACGCAGCGCGCCGGTTCGCCTCAGGCGCACTCTCGGTATCGGGAAATAGCTCGCAGATTCCGCACCCTTTCGGGTCGATTCGGCAGGGATCGCTGCTTTCCAGCATCGCCCTGGCCAAGCTAGCAACGACCGCGAGCTCAAGCCACGAGCCCGCGCAGACGATATAGCGACAACGCGGGCGCCTTGTTCACCGACATGCACTTCCGACCCAAGCACCATCGAATGCTCGCGGCATTGCCCGCGGGCTGGCGCGCGGGCACGTGCGAGGGCGCCGCATGAGTCTGGCGAAGCGGTATCGAAGCCTGTCGCTCACTCGTAAATTCACGGTGCTCATGGTTGCAACCGCGACGACGGCCCTGATCGTCGCGATCCTGTTGTTCGGGACGATGGAAGTCTTCGCCTTCCGCCATCAGCTCTCGGATCGCATTGCGACGCTCGCCAAGATCACCGCGGTCAATGCCATCGATGCCATCGAGGCCGCCGATGCCAAAGCCGCGCGTACGCTCGTGGAATCGCTGCGCACCGATCCCGTGATCGAGCTAGCGCAGATCTTTACGAGCGGCGGAGACGCCCTCGCCTCCTCGGCGCGCCTCAACAGCTCGCACGGCGCGCGGCCGACGATCGCGCAAGTACGCCAGGAGCACCGCGAGCTCGCGGACGCGAATTCGATGTTCGACGCGCGCCGGACCAGCGCGACATTCCATCTGAGTCATCTGGACGTGACCACGCCGATTCTCCGTGGCGGCGAGCCGGTCGGGTTCGTCCGCATCGTCGCGAGCATGGCGGCGCTGTATCAAACACTCGCGCTGTACGCCTGGGTCGCGCTCGTGATCGCGCTCGCCGCGGTGGGCGCCGCCTACCTCGTCACGTTGAAGCTGCGCAGCTCGATCACGAAACCGCTGCTCGATCTCGTCGACGTGATGCACCACGTCTCGACGCACCAGAATTACGACGCGCGCGTCGAGAAGACGACGGACGACGAAGTCGGCTCCCTGATGGACGGCTTCAACGGCATGCTGGCCCAGCTCAAGGAGCGCGAGGCCCGGCTTGCGCAGCATCGCCTGTTCTTGGAACAGCAAGTGTGCGAGCGCACCGCCCACCTCGAGCACGCGCTCGGCGCGGCGCAACAGGCGAGCCGCGTGAAGAGCGAATTCCTGGCGCGCATGAGCCATGAGATCCGCACGCCGATGAACGGCGTGCTCGGCATGGCGGAGCTGCTGCAGAACACCAGCCTCGATGCGCGCCAGCGCCGGCTGCTCGGCACCGTATACGGCTCGGCCGAAGCGCTGCTGCAGATCATCAACGACATTCTGGATTTCTCGAAAGTCGAGGCCGGCAAGCTCGAGCTCGAACAGCAAAGCTTCAAGCTCCGCGGGATCGTCGAGGAAACGACGGAGCTGCTCACGGAGCGCGCCAAGGCAAAACGGCTGCAGCTCGCGTGCTCCATCGCACCTGACCTCCCGGCCTGGGTGCGGGGCGATCCGCAACGACTGCGCCAGGTGCTCATCAATCTGATCGGCAATGCCATCAAGTTCACCGAGGTCGGCGCTGTCGTCGTGCGCGCGCGAGCTGCGCAGGGCCGCTCGCGGATTCGCTTCGAGGTGCAGGACACCGGCCCCGGCATCCCGCCCGAGATGCAGGACGCGATCTTCCAGGTGTTCACGCAGGCGCACACATACACGACGCGACGCCACGGCGGCACGGGCCTCGGCCTTGCGATCTCCCAACAGCTCGTGCGGCTCATGGGCGGCACGATCGGCGTGCGCAGCAACAGCGAAGGTTCGCTGTTCTGGTTCGAGGCGGAGCTGCCCGCGATCGAAGCGCCCGCGCAGCTCGACGAGCGACCCGCGAAGCCGAACGAGCAGGCGCGCTTGCAGGCGGCCGTTGCCCGCGCGCTCGGCGGCGAAGCGACGGTCGCGACGCAACCGAGCCCGTCCGAGCCGCGCTCGCTCGACGGCGCGGCCGTCATGCTCGTGGAGGACAACGAGGTCAATCGCGAAGTCGCCGTCGGCATGCTTCACGCGCTCGGCTGCACGGTGGAGGTCGCGGAGCACGGCGGTGTCGCGGTCGACATGTATCCGCGGCGCCGCTGGCACGCCATCCTCATGGATTGCCAGATGCCGACGATGGACGGCCTCGCCGCGACCGGCGAGATCCGCACGTACGAAGCGCGCAAGGATCTGGGTCGTACGCCGATCATCGCGCTCACGGCGAATGCGGCCGACACGGATCGCGACAAGTGCGTTGCGATCGGCATGGACGATTTCGTCAGCAAGCCGTTCACGATGACGCAGCTGCGCGCCGTGCTGGAAAAATGGATCGGCGTTGCAGCCATCGGCGCGCCTGGCATCCCCGAGGCCGCGGCCGCCGATGCCGTGCTCGACCAGAAGGCGCTCGATGCGATCCGCGCGATCCCCTCGCCCGACCTGCTCAAGCGCATGATCGATCTCTATGAAGAGCGCACACCGCGCCTGATTCTCGAAGGTAGCGCCGCGCTGGAGGCGCGGGACTGCGGACGGATCGCAGTCGCGGTGCACGAGCTGAAATCGTCGAGCGGCAACCTCGGCGGTCAACGTCTGGTGCGGCTCTGCAAGGAATGCGAGACCGCCGCGCGCGGCAACGATCTCGCCGCGACCGAGCGGTTGTGGCCGCAGATCGCCACCGAGTTCACGGCCTTCCGCGCGGCGCTCGCGGCGCTCGCGCCGCTAGGGACTGCCGCATGACCGCACGTCGCCCTCTCGTACTCGTCGTCGACGATGATCCGGGCGCGCGCCTGCTGCAAGGCGCGGCGCTCGAATCGGGCGGCTTCGACATCCTGACCGCGTCGAACGGCCAGGCCGCGATCGACACCTTCGAGAACACGCTGCCGGATTGCATCGTCCTCGACGTCGTCATGCCGGGCTTGAGCGGCTACGAGGTTTGCGCCGAGCTGCGCCGGCTCGCGCATGGCCGGCACGTGCCGGTGCTCATCCTCACGAGCCTCGACGATCGCGATTCCATCAGCCTGGCCTATGCCGCCGGCGCGACGGACTTCGCGCAGAAAGGCATCGCCCCGCTGCTGCTCGTGGAGCGTGTGCGCTTCCTGGTCCGCTCCCACGAGCTGCAGCGCCATCTCGCGGACAGCGAAGCGCGCTTGGCGGAAGCACAGCGCATCGCCCGCATGGGCCATTGGGAAGTCGATCTCGACGGCCGTACCGTCTCGGTATCCAAGGTCGCGCTCGAGATGCTCGATCTGAAGGCCGAGGGCGCGCGCGATTTCACGGCCCTGACCGCGCGCATCTGCGCGGACGACCAGCCTCGCTTCATGGACGCGATTCGCCACGCGACGCGTAACGACACCCGCTTCGGGCTCGACGTGCGTGTCACGGGCGCGCAAGGCGAGCGCATCATGCACCTGGAAGGGCAGATGTCGGACCGCACCGCGACAGGCCTCGAGCGCACGCTCGTGATCACGGTGCAGGACATCTCCGAGCTGCGGCGCGCGGAGGAGCGCGTGCACGTGCTCGAATACTTCGACGCCACGACGGGCTTGCCGAACGGCACGTATTTGCGCGATCGCTTGGCCGAACGGCTGCAGAGCGCCGGATCAGCCGCTCATGCCGAGACGATCGTCATCGTCATCGACATCGAGCACCTCAATCGCGTCAACGACTCGCTCGGCAGCAGCGCCGGCGACACGCTGCTCTTGCAGATCGGGCGGCGCCTCGGTCAGCACGTGAAGGACCTGCCGAGCGCGAATCGCAGCGGCGCGGACGCTCCCGCGACGGTCGCACGGCTCGGCGGCGATGAATTCGGCATCGAAATGCAGGTCGGCCAGCACAGCGACGCGCTCCCGGAAATCTTGAACGCCCTGCAGGCAGCGCTGCACGCGCCGTTCGATGTCGGCGGCACGGAAGTCAGCGTCGCCGCCACGATGGGCATTGCCGTGTCGCCCGACGATGCCTCCGATGCCGACACGCTGGTGCGACTGGCCGACGCGGCGCTCCATCAAGCGAAGCAGACGGCACGCGGCGGCTATCACTTCTATTCCGCGAAGCTGCAGGCCCGCGCGGCCGGGCGGCTGTCGATCGAATCGGATCTGCGGCGCGCGATGGAGCGCAACCAGCTGCAGCTCCACTATCAACCGCGGATCGCGATCGCGACCCAGGCGCCGACCGGCGTCGAGGCACTGCTGCGATGGCAGCATCCGCAGCGCGGCTGGATCAGCCCCGGGGAGTTCATTCCGATCGCCGAGGAGCTCGGCCTCATCATCGACATTGGCGCCTGGGTCATGCGCGAAGCGATGCGCCAGGCGGCTGCATGGGCCGCGGCGGGCAGGCCGCTCAGTGTCGCCGTGAACGTGTCGGCGCTGCAGTTCCAGCGCTCCTGCGTCGCCGAGCAGGTGGCGGAGGCATTCCAGGCGAGCGGCGCGGGTCCCGAGCTGCTGGAGCTCGAAATCACCGAGGGCATCCTGATCGACCGCCCGCAGCTCGTGCGCGAGACGCTCGAACAACTGCGCGCGGCGGGAATTCGCATCGCGCTCGATGATTTCGGCACCGGCTATTCCTCGCTCACGTATCTGCGGCGGCTGCCGATCGATTGCTTGAAGCTCGACCGCTCGTTCGTCGCCGATCTGGCGGAGGCGGACGGCTCGCAGCTCGTGCGCGGCATCGTGGCGCTCGCGCATAGCCTTGGTCTGCGCGTCGTCGCCGAAGGCGTCGAGACGCAAGCGCAGCTGCAGTTCCTCGCCGGCATCGATTGCGAGGAAGCGCAGGGCTTCCTGCTCGCTAAGCCAATGCCGGCCAACGTGCTCGAGGAGTGGCTCGCGCGCTGGCACGCGCGCGGCGCGCGGACCGACCACACGATCTCGACATTGCAGTGCAAGGCCATCGCGGGCTGACCGTCACCGCCGCCGTTCGTATCCGGCTGAATTGCCGCTGAAATGCCCACTGCATGCCCGGCGCGGTGCTGCCACAATGCGGGCCATTTCGATCGCCGAGCGCGCCTGGATTCGTGAACAACGCCTCATTCCCTGCCGAGCCTCCAGCAGCACTGAACTTCGACGGCGCGGGCGCGCTCGCGTCCGAGCTCAAACGCAACTTCGGGTTCGAG
Organism: Pseudomonadota bacterium; assembly: GCA_023428645.1. Classification (GTDB taxonomy): domain Bacteria; phylum Pseudomonadota; class Gammaproteobacteria; order Steroidobacterales; family Steroidobacteraceae; genus Steroidobacter. Next base: position 5,191 of record JAEYXD010000248.1, on the reverse strand, counting down.
TCGTTCCGCCCCGGTCAGGAAGCCGTCGTGCGCGATGCGCTTGCCGGCCGCGATGTGCTCGCCGTCATGCCGACCGGCGGGGGCAAGTCGCTGTGCTTCCAGCTGCCTGCGGTGATGCAGCCCGGCGTCACGCTCGTCGTCTCGCCGCTGATCGCCCTGATGCAGGATCAAGTTCGACTCCTGACGCAGAACGGCATCGCGGCGACGTTCATCAATTCCAGCCTGGAGGGCCGCGAGATCGCGGCGCGGCTGCGCGGCTTGCGGCAGGGCGACTACAAGCTCGTGTACGTCGCGCCGGAGCGATTGCTGCAGTCGGATTTCGTCGGGCAGGTCTTGCCGACGCTGCGAGCGGAGCGCGGCCTGACCGCCTTCGTCATCGACGAGGCGCATTGCGTCTCGGAATGGGGCCACGACTTCCGGCCCGAGTATCGCCAACTCGCCCTCGTCCGGGAGCGTTTCCCGAACGTGCCCGTATGGGCCTTCACGGCGACGGCGACCGAGCGCGTGCGGCAGGACATCGTCGCCCAGCTCGCGCTGCGCGAGACCGCCGTGCACGTCGCGAGCTTCAATCGCTCGAACCTGTTCTACGCGGTACGGCCGAAGGACAAGCGCACGTACGACGAGATCCTCGCGCGCACGCGCGATGAATCCGCCGGCATCATCTATTGCCTGTCGCGCAAACGCGTCGATGAATTGGCCGCCGATCTGCAAGCCGATGGCGTGCGTGCCCTGCCCTACCACGCCGGCCTCGATGCCGAGGAGCGGCGGCGCAATCAAGACGCCTTCATTCGCGACGATGCGCAAGTCGTCGTCGCTACGATCGCGTTCGGCATGGGCATCAACAAGCCGGACGTGCGCTGGGTCGTCCACCACGATCTGCCGCGCACGCTCGAAAGCTATTACCAGGAGTCCGGCCGCGCCGGCCGTGACGGCGACCCCGCGCAGTGCGTGCTGTACTTCGGCGCCGCCGACATTCGCACCGCGGAGTTCCTGATCCAGCAGAAGATCGATCCGGTCACCGGCGAGCCGCTGGAAGAAGAACAGCGGATCGGGCGCCAGCAGCTGCGGCAGGTGTTGAGCTACGCCGAATCGACGGAATGCCGCCGCGCGATTCAATTGCGCTACTTCGGCGAGGCCTTCTCGCCGCCCTGCGGCGCGTGCGACAACTGCACGAACCCGCGCGAGCTCCAGGACTGGACGGTCGCGGCTCAGCAATTCCTGTCGTGCGTCGCGCGGCTCGCGCAACGCGGCGAGCGCTATGGCGTCGCGCACATCATCGACATCCTGCGCGGCAGCGAGTCGCAGCGCCTGATCGATCGCGGCCATCAATCATTGAGCGTCTATGGCATCGGCAAGGAGCGCAGCGTCGACGAATGGCGGCATCTCGCGCGCAATCTGATTCACCAGATGCTCGTGAACGAAACCCAGGACGGCTATCCCGTGCTCGTGCTCAATCAAGTGAGCTGGAGCGTGCTGCGGGGCGAACGGAAGGTGGAAATAGCAGCGCTCATCAAGCGGGACAAGCGCGGTAAGCGCGCGTCCGCGACCGAAATGTCCGCGGAGCACGACCCGCTGTTCGACCGCCTGCGCGCGCTACGCAAACGGCTCGCGGATCAGTCGGCCGTACCGCCCTATGTGATCTTCCACGACGCGACCCTGCGCGAGATGGCACAGCGGCGGATCACGTCGCTCGACGCGTTCGCGCACATCCCCGGCGTCGGGGCGACGAAGCTCGCGAAATACGGCGAGGCGTTCGTGCGTGAGATTCAGGAGTTCGTCGGCGAGACGGGGTGAGGCCAGCGCTCGGCCTCACGGCGCGACCGGTCGCGACCGCGACCGGTCCGCAGCATGGCTAGGTCGCGGCCGCCTTCTTTTCCGGCAGCGCGACGGACAGCTCGAGGACTTCGTGCCCGTCTTCCTTCTCGAGACTGACGATGATCGCCTCCGGATCGACGTTCACGTACTTGCGAATGACTTCCAGCAGCTCGCGACGCAGGAGCGGCAGGTAGTCCGGACCGCCGCGCGCCGTCCGCTCTTGCGCGACGATGATGCGCAGACGCTCTTTCGCGATGTTGGCCGTCTTCGACTGGCGTTTGAATAGATCGAGCAGCCCCATATCAACCTCCGAAGACGCGCGCGAAGAATCCCTTCTTCGGCTCTTCGATGAACCGCAGCGGAATCGTGTCGCCGAGCAGGCGGCCGACCGCATCCTCGTACGCACGAGCGACGTCGCTGGTGTCGTTCAGAATCACCGGCGTGCCGGAATTCGAGGCCGACAGCACATCGGGAGACTCGGGAATCACGCCGATCACATCGATGCCGAGGATCTCCTTCACGTCGTCGACGCTCATCATTTCGCCGGCGGCAACGCGGCGCGGGCTGTAGCGCGTGAGCAGCAAGTGCTCCTTCACCGAGCCCTCGCCTTTCTCGGCGCGTTGCGTCTTGCTAGACAGCAGGCCGAGGATGCGGTCCGAGTCGCGCACCGAGGACACCTCGGGATTGACGACGACGATCGCGCGATCCGCGAAATACATCGCGAGATGCGCGCCCTTCTCGATGCCCGCGGGCGAGTCGCAGATGATGTAGTCGAAGCCGTCCGCGATCATCTCGTCGAGCACCTTGCGCACGCCCTCGGCCGCGAGCGCGTCCTTGTCGCGCGTCTGCGAGGCCGCGAGCACGAACAGCGTGTCGATCCGCTTGTCCTTGATGAGCGCCTGCTTCAGCGTGCAATCGCCGTTGATGACGTTGACGAAGTCATATACGACGCGCCGCTCGCAGCCCATCACGAGGTCGAGGTTGCGCAAGCCGATGTCGAAATCGATCACGGCGACCTTCTTGCCCCGCCGGGCAAGTCCGCTCGACAGGCTCGCGGACGTCGTCGTCTTGCCGACGCCGCCTTTGCCCGATGTGATAACGATGATCTCGGTCAATGGAGGATCTCCTAAGAAAGCCAGCTGCCGGCAACGGCCGGCATGAGTCGGCGGGCTCGCATCAAGCGCCCACCCGCGCCAGTTTCAAATCGTCGCCATCCAGCCACGCCTGCACGGGCTTCCCCGCAAGCTCGGGCGGAATGGTCTCGAACACACGAAAGACGCCGGCGATCGAAATCAGCTCGGCGTGAAATTCCTGACAGAACACGCGCGCCGTCACTTCGCCGCGAGCGCCGGCGGCGGCACGACCGCGAAGCGCGCCATATATATGAACGCAGCCGTCGGCCATGACCTCGGCACCCGCGCCGACGACGCTGGTCACGACGAGATCGCGATGCCGCGCATACACCCGCTGCCCGGATCGAACCGGCTGGTGGTGCATCAACGTCGGGTTGATGAACTCGGCAGGCTCGACTGCGACGGGCTTCTTCGGCTCAAGGGCCACCGGTGCGGCCACCGGCGCGGGTGCGGTGCGTGCTTGCGCGCGAAACTGAGTGAGCACCGGCAGCTCGAGCGCCCGAGCGAGGGTGTCCACGACGGACGTGCCATGCGCCAGACCGACCGGAAACATGCCGGCCCGACGGATCGAATCGAGGATCGCGCGGACGTCACCGGCCTCGGGCTCTTTCTCCAGCGCGCTGAGGTCGAGACAAACGGCAATGCGCTCGAACATCTGCGGGGCGGATGCCGATCGGGCGGCGAGCTCGTCGTACACCGCGGTCGGGTCGATCGTGCGGAGACGGACTTGCGCCAGCCCGACCTGGCCGAAGCGAATTTCACAGGCAGACTCTCGCGCCGCAGCTGCTGCCTTACTCATCGCCGATCGATACTTTCAAATCATCTCTCCCGCCGCGATCGCGACGCTCGTTAGCGACAACGGCGCCCTCGCTCTCGGGGGCGAAGTGTAGCCGGAGAAATGTGCGATGTCAGAGGAGAAATTGGGGTTTTGAGCGCGTTCATCGCGCACCCTTCGCCGAGCATCCGATGACGATGATGACGGCGCTCATCAAGCTCGCGCTATCTCTCCATGTCGGTTTCCGGCCGCATCCGACGGAAGCGCGCAAAGCGCGGCAATCCGCTCTCGGTCAGACCGTTATAGGCATACGTGATCCAGCTGCCGAGCGGCGGCGGGCTTTGGCGCTCGGCATCGCTGAATCCGGAGCCGATTTTGAAGCGCGCGCCGTCCGCGCGCTCGACGATGACCGCCCCGACCATGCCCACGTACTTCCCGCTGCCAGGCGTATAGCCGACCACCCTCGCCTCCGCATCGTCGAAGCTCTTGAACTTGAGCACGTCGTCCGTGCGCCCCGCCTGGTAGCGCGCGGCGCCGCGATGAAGCATGAGACCTTCGCCGCCGCGCGCCTCGATTTCCATCAGCCGGACACGCAGCTGCTCGAGATCGCGCACGCGCTCCTGTTCGATCGGGACGAGCCAGGCAATGTTCGCCCGCTCGATCAGCGCCCGCAGGTGTTGCAAGCGCTCGTCGAACGGGCCCGGGTGACTCGGCGCATCGAACACGCGATAGCTCAGCAGGCGCCAGTCGTCCTCGCGAGCCTCCTGGCGGCGGGCGATCCCGGACGTGCGCTCGAAGGCGCCGCGACCTCCCCACAGCTCGCCATCGAGCGGTGTCGTCGGCCATCCGTGCGTGAACCAGGCAGGCGCGGCGATGCGCTTGCCGGTGCGCGTACGCAACTCCTGGCCGGTCCAGTACGCTCGAACGCCATCGAGCTTTTCGCTCACCCAATAGCCGCCGAGATCCAATGCCTCATCGCCGGAGTAGGCGTGCGCCAGCATGAGAGGCGGCGCGTCTTCGGCGGCCGCGCCGACGGCCGGTGTGCCTAAGGTGCAGCAGCAAGCGAGTGCTGCGCTCATCGGAGCAGTCGTTCGCATATTCGTTCCCGATCGAACGTCGATGTCGCCAAGGTAGCCCGGTGACAGCGCCACGAGTCGCCGCAATTCTCGGCAAGGCGCGCGGAAATCCGCGTTCCGCTCGCCCGCGCAGGTCCTCGCCCTGACGTTCGATCCTGTTCCTGCGCGCGGGACGGACTTAGGCAAGTACATGCTCGCGGCGCATCGGTTGCGCGATCAACCCGACGACCCAGACGACGCGTCATTTTTTCGGTGCGAGAAGCGCTCGCGTTCAGCTTCATGTCCGCCGGTGCCGCCACGGCGCGTTCTCTTCTTCTTACGGGTGAGATCCTGTACAAAGGCGCGAACCCACGGAGAAGATTCAGCGGGAGAGTTCGCGGTGGACCTACACA
>JAEYXD010000246.1 GCA_023428645.1 Pseudomonadota bacterium | reverse complement strand
TCGGCCATCACCTTCGTCAACGCCGCCGTCAACGTCGTCTTGCCGTGGTCGACGTGACCAATCGTGCCTACGTTCACATGCGGCTTCGTGCGTTCAAACTTCTCTTTGGCCACAGCGGCGGTCCTCTGTAATGCGGTTTAGCTGAATTTCAAAAAATGACTAAAGGCTCGCGACTCACATTCTCTTCGTGATCGCTTGCTGTACGTTCGACGGCACTTCCTGGTACTTCGCGAATTCCATCGTGTACGTCGCGCGCCCCTGGCTCATCGAGCGCATGGACGTCGAGTACTGGAACATCTCGGCCAGCGGCACTTCAGCCGTCACGACCTTGCCCGAGATCGAATCTTCCATGCCGACGATCTGGCCGCGGCGACGATTCAGGTCGCCGACGATGTCGCCGTAATAATCTTCCGGCGTCACGACCTCGACTTTCATGATCGGCTCGAGGATGACCGGCTTCGCGCGCGACATGGCTTCCTTGAAAGCCATCGAGCCCGCGATCTTGAACGCTATTTCGTTCGAATCGACGTCGTGGTACGAGCCGTCGAACAGCGTCACCTTCACGTCGACGACCGGATAGCCGGCGAGCACGCCGTTCTCGGTCGCCTCCTTGACGCCCTTCTCGATCGCCGGGATGTATTCCTTCGGCACCGCGCCGCCCACGATCGCATTGACGAATTCGAAGCCCTTGCCGGACTCCATCGGCTCGAGCGTGATCCAGACATGGCCGTACTGGCCGCGGCCGCCCGACTGCCGCACGAACTTGCCTTCTTGATCGACCTTGCCGCGAACCGTCTCGCGATACGCGACCTGCGGCTTGCCGACATTCGCCTCGACCTTGAACTCGCGCTTCATGCGATCGACGATGATCTCGAGGTGCAGCTCGCCCATGCCGGCGATGATCGTCTGCCCCGATTCGGGATCGCTGGACAGGCGGAACGAAGGATCTTCCTTCGCGAGACGCTGCAGCGCCATGCCCATCTTTTCCTGGTCGACCGTCGTCTTCGGCTCCACGGCGACCGAGATCACCGGCTCCGGGAACATCATCTTCTCGAGCTGGATGACGTGCTCGGGGTCGCATAGCGTGTCGCCCGTGATCACGTCCTTCAGGCCGACCGCGGCGGCGATGTCGCCAGCGCGCACTTCCTTGATCTCGTTGCGCTCGTTCGCATGCATCTGCAGCAGACGGCCGATGCGCTCTTTCTTGCCCTTGCCGGCGTTCGCCACCGTGTCGCCCGAATTGAGCACACCGGAGTAGACGCGGAAGAACGTGAGATTGCCGACGAACGGATCGTTCAGGATCTTGAACGCGAGCGCGGAGAACTTCTCATCGTCGCTCGCCTTGCGTGTCGCCTCGCCGCCGTCCGGCAGCGTGCCCTTCACCGGCGGCATTTCGACCGGCGACGGCATGTACTCGATGATCGCATCGAGCATCGCCTGCACGCCCTTGTTCTTGAACGCCGAGCCGCACATGCACAGCACGATCTCGTTGCGGATCGAACGCGCGCGCAGACCCTGCTTGATCTCGACTTCGGACAGCTCGCCCGTTTCCAGGTACTTGTTCAGCAGCTCTTCCGAACCCTCGGCGGCCGCTTCGATCATCTTCGCGCGCCATTCCTCGCACTCCTCGCGCATGTCGGCGGGGATCTCGCGATGTTCAAAGCGCGTGCCCTGCGTCGAATCGTCCCACCAGATCTCCTTCATGCGGATCAGGTCGACGACGCCGACGAACTTCTCTTCAGCGCCGATCGGCAGCTGAATCGGCACGGGCACGCCGCGCAGGCGATTCTTGATCTGATCGACGCAGCGCAGGAAGTTCGCGCCGGCACGATCCATCTTGTTCACGAACGCGATGCGGGGCACCTGATAGCGGTTCATCTGCCGCCACACCGTTTCCGACTGCGGCTGCACGCCCGCGACCGCGCAGAACACCGCGACGGCGCTGTCGAGCACGCGCAGGCTGCGCTCGACTTCGATCGTGAAGTCGACGTGGCCCGGCGTGTCGATGATGTTGATGCGGTGCTCGGGGAAGTTGCCCTCCATCCCCTTCCAGAAGCAGGTCGTCGCAGCGGCGGTGATCGTGATGCCGCGCTCCTGTTCCTGCTCCATGTAATCCATCACGGCCGCGCCGTCGTGCACCTCGCCGATCTTGTGCGACACACCGGTGTAAAAAAGAATGCGCTCGGTCGTCGTCGTCTTGCCCGCGTCGATGTGGGCAGAGATGCCGATGTTCCGATAGCGTTCGATCGGTGTGGTACGGGGCACTTCTTTTCTCTCTTCGCTGGGAACGGAGCTACTTTCGCGACCGCGAGACTGAAACCAGCAAGCGGCGTGACTGCAAAAATAGTCCTGTCCCCTTTTGCACCATTACCAGCGGTAATGGGCGAAGGCCTTGTTCGCCTCCGCCATGCGGTGCGTGTCTTCGCGCTTGCGGACGGCGGTACCGCGGTTCTCGGAAGCATCGAGCAGCTCGGCCGCGAGGCGCTGCGACATCGACTTCTCGCTGCGAGCCTGCGCGGCTTCGATCACCCAGCGCATCGCGAGCGTCTGGCGACGCGTGGCGCGCACTTCGACCGGCACCTGGTACGTGGCGCCGCCGACGCGGCGGCTCTTCACTTCGACCGTCGGCTTGACGTTGTCGAGCGCCTGCGTGAGCAGCTCGATCGATTGGTCGGACTGCTTGCCGGTCTTCTCGGCAATGCGGTCGACCGCGCCGTACACGATCTTTTCCGCGACGGACTTCTTGCCGCGCTCCATGACCATGTTCACGAACTTCGCCAGCAACAGGCTGTTGAAGCGCGGGTCAGGGAGGATCGTGCGAGTCGGTGCTGATGCTCTACGAGACATGTGACGTACCGGATAACTGTATGAGTAACTGGGTGAGCCTTGGCTGCCGATCGAACGGCAGTCACGGTCGGCTTACTTTTTCGGCCGCTTCGCGCCGTACTTCGAACGCCCCTGGCGACGCTCGTTGACGCCGGCACAATCGAGCGTGCCGCGCACGGTGTGGTAGCGAACGCCCGGGAGATCCTTGACGCGGCCGCCGCGGATCAGCACGACCGAGTGCTCCTGCAGGTTGTGGCCTTCGCCGCCGATGTAGCTGATGACTTCGAAGCCGTTCGTCAGGCGCACCTTCGCGACTTTGCGCAGCGCCGAGTTCGGCTTTTTCGGAGTCGTCGTGTACACGCGGGTGCAAACACCGCGCTTTTGCGGACACGCAGCCAAGGCCGGAACCTTGGTTTTGTAATTCGGCGAGGTTCGCGGTTTACGAACGAGCTGACTAACCGTTGCCATAAGCCTTTGGATTCCAGGTAAAAATACGATTCCTTGAAGAACACGGGGCCGCCTCGAAGGCGGCCCCGTGTGGAAATTGCGCGACTGGCGGCGAGGTGTGACGACGCCGGCCGAATCAAGGGCGCGCGATTGTAGGAACGAGTCCCGGGTGTGTCAACCGCGTGCCGTTAATTAAAAGAAGAACTTAGCTTTGCTCGGGCAAGAGGTTCCCGTGAGCCGGTCCGGCGCACGGAAACCCCCGACAGACCCTTACTCGGCCGCGGCGCCCGCCTCGTCCGAAACGGACTCCTCGCTCTCCGCCACGCTGCCGCCCACGTCCATGAAACCGCGGCCCGTGCCCGTGTCACTGCGACGACGACGGCGCGAGTGATAGAACGAGCCCGTACCCGCCGGGATGAGCCGGCCGACGATGACGTTCTCCTTCAGACCGCGGAGGTCGTCCTTCAGGCCGCGCACGGCCGCTTCGGTCAATACGCGGGTCGTCTCCTGGAACGAGGCCGCCGAGATGAACGACTCGGTCGCCAGCGACGCCTTCGTGATACCGAGCAGCACCGGCTCGATGCGCGCGCCAAGCTTGCCCTGCTCCTCGATCCGCTCGTTCACGTCGCTCACGCGGGACTTGTCGAGCTGTTCGCCGCGCAGCAGCGCCGTGTCGCCCGTGTGCGCGATCTCGACCTTGCGGAGCATCTGGCGAATGATCACCTCGATGTGCTTGTCGTTGATCTTCACGCCCTGCAGGCGATAGACGTCCTGGATCTCGCGGACGAGGTAGTTCGCCAGCGATTCGACGCCTTGCAGCCGCAGGATGTCGTGCGGATTCGGCTCGCCGTCCGCGATGACTTCGCCGCGTTCGACCTGCTCGCCTTCGAAGACGTTCAGGTGGCGCCACTTCGGAATCAGCTCCTCGTGCTTCTCGCCCTGCTCGTCGGTGATGATCAAGCGGCGCTTGCCCTTCGTCTCCTTGCCGAAGCTGACCGTGCCCGAGTACTCGGCGAGGATCGCGGAGTCCTTCGGCTTGCGGGCTTCGAACAAGTCGGCGACGCGCGGCAGACCGCCGGTGATGTCGCGGGTCTTCGACGATTCTTGCGGGATACGCGCGATAACGTCGCCGACCGACACCTTCGCACCGTCCTCCAGGCTCACGATCGCGCCCGCGGGCAGCGCGTACACGGCCGGAATGTCGGTGTTCGCGAACGTCACTTCCTTGCCCTTCGCATTCACGAGGCGGACGACCGGACGCATGTCCTTGCCGCCCGAGCTGCGCTGCTTCGGATCCATCACGACCGTGCTCGACAAGCCGGTCACTTCGTCGACCTGGCTCTGCACCGTCACGCCGTCGATGAAGTCCTGGAACTTGATGAAGCCCGCGACTTCGGTGACGACCGGGTGGGTGTGCGGATCCCACGTCGCCACGATCTGGCCCGGCTCGACGGCATGACCGTCGTTCACCTGGATCATCGCGCCGTACGGGATCTTGTAGCGCTCGCGCTCGCGCCCGAATTCGTCGATCACGCCGAGCTCGCCCGAGCGCGACGTCGCGACCCAGTGGCCCTTCTCGTGATGCACCGTCTTCAGGTTGTGCAGGCGGATCGTGCCCTTGCCCTTCACTTCGACGGAGTTCGCCGCAGCGGCTCGCGACGCGGCACCACCGATGTGGAACGTACGCATCGTGAGCTGCGTGCCCGGCTCGCCGATCGATTGCGCCGCAATGACGCCGACCGCCTCGCCGTGGTTGATGCGGTGACCGCGCGCCAGGTCGCGGCCGTAGCACTGCGCACAGACGCCGTAACGCGTCGCGCACGTGATCGGCGAACGCACCTTGACCTGATCGACGCCTTCCGTCTCGAGCAGCTTGACCAGGCGCTCGTCGATCATCGTGCCGGCTTCGACGACGACCGCCTCGCCGTTCGGCTTCATCACGTCCTCGGCAGCGACGCGACCGAGCACGCGCTCGCCGAGACCTTCGACGACGTCGCCGCCTTCGACGATCGGGCTCATCATCAAGCCGTTCGACGTGCCGCAATCCGTTTCCGTGACCACCAGATCCTGGGCGACGTCGACGAGACGGCGCGTCAGGTAACCCGAGTTCGCAGTCTTCAACGCCGTATCGGCCAGGCCCTTACGAGCGCCGTGCGTCGAAATGAAGTACTGCATCGCGTTCAAGCCTTCACGGAAGTTCGCCGTGATCGGCGTCTCGATGATCGAGCCGTCCGGCTTCGCCATCAGGCCGCGCATACCGGCGAGCTGACGAATCTGGGCCGCGCTACCGCGGGCGCCCGAGTCGGCCATCATGTAGATCGAGTTGAACGACTTCTGCGTCGCCTTGTCGCCCTTCGCCGTCGTGACGTCCTCGACGCCGAGCTTGTCCATCATGGCCTTCGCCACCTGGTCGTTCGTGCGCGACCAGATGTCGACGACCTTGTTGTAGCGCTCGCCCCAGGTGACGAGACCGGACGCGTACTGCTCCTGAATCTCCTTCACCTCGCGCTCGGCGCCCTGCAGGATCTTGCCCTTCTGCTGCGGCACGACCATGTCGTCGACGCCGATCGACACGCCCGCGCGCGTCGCATAGGCGAAGCCCGTGTACATGAGCTGGTCGGCGAACACGACGGTCTCCTTCAGACCGACGCTGCGATAGCAGAGGTTGATACAGCCGGAGATCGCCTTCTTCGTCATGTCGCGATTCACGGCATCGAACGACATGCCCTTCGGCAGGATCTCGGACAGCAGCGAGCGGCCCACGGTCGTGTCGACGAGCCGGACCTTCGGCTTGAAGCCGCCGCCTTCCTGGCGCACGTATTCCACGACGCGCACCTTCACCTTCGCTTGCAGGTCGGCGACGCGGTTCTCGTACGCACGATGCACTTCCTGCACGTCGGCGAAGAACATGCCCTCGCCCTTCGCGTTCACGCGCTCGCGCGTCATGTAGTACAGACCGAGCACGACGTCCTGCGACGGCACGATGATCGGGTCGCCGTTCGCGGGCGACAGGATGTTGTTCGACGACATCATCAGCGCGCGTGCTTCCAGCTGTGCTTCCAGCGACAGCGGCACGTGGACCGCCATCTGGTCGCCGTCGAAGTCGGCGTTGAACGCCGTACACACGAGCGGATGCAGCTGAATCGCCTTGCCTTCGATCAGCACCGGCTCGAACGCCTGAATGCCCAGGCGGTGCAGCGTCGGCGCGCGGTTCAGCAGCACGGGATGTTCGCGAATGACTTCTTCGAGAATGTCCCACACTTCCGGACCTTCACGCTCGACCATGCGCTTCGCCGCCTTGATCGTCGAGGCTTCGCCGCGCAGCTGCAGCTTCGAGAAGATGAACGGCTTGAACAGCTCGAGCGCCATCTTCTTCGGCAGACCGCACTGATGCAGGCGCAGCGTCGGACCGACGACGATGACCGAACGGCCCGAGTAGTCGACGCGCTTGCCGAGCAGGTTCTGACGGAAGCGGCCCTGCTTGCCCTTGATCATGTCGGCGAGCGACTTCAGCGGGCGCTTGTTCGTGCCCGTGATCGCACGGCCGCGGCGGCCGTTGTCGAGCAGCGCATCGACGGCTTCCTGCAGCATGCGCTTTTCGTTGCGCACGATGATGTCCGGCGCATTCAGCTCGAGGAGCCGGCGCAGACGGTTGTTGCGGTTGATGACGCGGCGGTAGAGATCGTTCAGATCCGAGGTCGCGAAGCGGCCGCCGTCGAGCGGCACGAGCGGACGCAGATCCGGCGGCAGCACCGGCAGCACGGTCATGACCATCCATTCCGGCTTGTTGCCGGAATCGATGAACGACTCGAGCAGCTTCAGGCGCTTCGTGAGGCGCTTGATCTTCGTCTCGGAGTTCGTGCCGAGGATCTCCTCGCGCACCTTCGTCACTTCCGACGGCAGGTCGAGCGACTTGAGGAGCTCGTACACGGCTTCGGCGCCCATGCGGGCATCGAATTCATCGCCGTGCTTCTCGATCGCCTCGAGATACATCTCGTCGGTGAGCAGCTGGCCGCGCTGCAGCTCGGTCATGCCCGGCTCGATCACGACGAAGGCCTCGAAATACAGCACGCGCTCGATCTCGCGCAGCGTCATGTCGAGCATGAGGCCGATACGCGAAGGCAGCGACTTCAAGAACCAGATATGGGCGGTCGGGCTCGCGAGCTCGATGTGACCCATGCGCTCGCGGCGCACCTTGGACTGCGTCACTTCGACGCCGCACTTTTCGCAGACGACGCCGCGGTGCTTCAGGCGCTTGTACTTGCCGCACAAGCACTCGTAGTCCTTCACGGGGCCGAAAATCTTCGCGCAGAACAGACCGTCACGCTCGGGCTTGAACGTGCGGTAGTTGATCGTCTCCGGCTTCTTCACCTCGCCGAACGACCACGAGCGGATCATTTCCGGCGAAGCAAGCCCGATGCGAATCGAGTCGAAGTTCTCGACCGGAGTCTGCTGCTTGAACAACTTGAGTAAGTCTTTCATCTGGGTCACCTAAATGTGGTGCATCCAATAAATTCTGTCGTCGACGAGTGAGACATGCGGTCGGTGATCGCTCACCGACCGCGCAACCCACTTACTTATCGGACTCCTGCTCGAGCTCCATGTTGATGCCGAGCGAGCGGATTTCCTTCACGAGCACGTTGAACGATTCCGGCATGCCGGCCTTCATCTCGTGGTTGCCGTCGACGATCGCCTTGTACATCTGCGTGCGGCCGTTCACGTCGTCCGACTTGACCGTCAGCATCTCTTGCAGCGTGTACGCGGCGCCGTAGGCCTCGAGCGCCCACACTTCCATTTCGCCGAAGCGCTGACCGCCGAACTGCGCCTTGCCGCCGAGCGGCTGCTGCGTGACGAGCGAGTACGGACCCGTCGAACGTGCGTGCATCTTGTCGTCGACCAGGTGGTTCAGCTTCAGCATGTACATGTAGCCGACCGTGACCGGGCGTTCGAAACGCTCGCCCGTACGGCCGTCGTACAGCGTCGTCTGGCCCGAGAGCGGCAGATCGGCGAGCGCAAGCATGTGCTTGATCTCTTCTTCCGCCGCGCCGTCGAACACCGGCGTTGCCATCGGCACGCCGTGACGCAGGTTGCCGGCCAACGCGATGACTTCATCGTCGGTCAGTGAGTCGATGTCCGCCTTCTGGCCGCCGGTCTTGTTGTAGACCTCGTCCAGGAAGCCGCGGATCTCGGCGGCCTGGCGCGCATCGTCGAGCATGCGGCCGATCTTGTGGCCGATGCCTTTCGCGGCCCAGCCCAGGTGCGTCTCGAGAATCTGACCGATGTTCATGCGCGAAGGCACGCCCAGCGGATTCAGCACGATGTCGACCGGGTTGCCGTTGTCGTCGAACGGCATGTCTTCGACCGGGATGATCGTGGAGACCACGCCCTTGTTACCGTGGCGGCCGGCCATCTTGTCGCCCGGCTGAATACGGCGCTTCACGGCCAGGTACACCTTGACCATCTTCAGCACGCCCGGCGCGAGGTCGTCGCCCGCGGTGATCTTCGCGCGCTTCTCCTCGAAGCGCTTCTCGAACTCCTTGCGCTGCAGCTTCAGACGCTCCGCCGAGCGCTCGAGCGCGGCATTCGCCTCCTCGTCCTGCAGACGGATTTCGAGCCACTGCTCGCGCGGCAGGTCGGCGAGATACGCCTCGTCGATCGGCGCGCCGGCGCGCAGCTTCTTCGGACCCGCTTCCGCCGGCTTGCCGAGCAGCACGGCCTGAACGCGCTGGAACAAGTCTTCCTCGAGGATGCGGCGCTGATCTTCCAGGTCCTTGCGAACCTTCTCGAGCTCCGCCTTCTCGATCGACAGTGCGCGCGTGTCCTTCTCGACGCCATCGCGCGTGAACACGCGCACGTCGATCACGGTGCCGTCCATGCCCGGCGGCACGCGCAGCGACGTGTCCTTCACGTCGGAGGCCTTCTCACCGAAGATCGCACGAAGCAGCTTCTCTTCCGGCGTCAGCTGCGTCTCGCCCTTCGGCGTGACCTTGCCGACGAGGATGTCGCCCGCCTTCACTTCCGCGCCGATGAACGCGATGCCGGCCTCATCGAGCTTCGCGAGCGCGATGTCGCCGACGTTGGGAATATCGGCCGTGATTTCTTCCGGACCGAGCTTCGTATCGCGAGCGACGCAGGTCAGCTCCTCGATGTGGATCGTCGTGAAGCGGTCGTCGTGGACGACGCGCTCGGAGATCAGGATCGAGTCTTCGAAGTTGTAGCCGTTCCACGGCATGAACGCGACGAGCAGGTTCTGGCCGAGCGCGAGCTCGCCCAGGTGTGTCGACGGACCGTCGGCGAGCACGTCGCCACGGGCGATCACGTCGCCTGCCTTCACGAGCGGGCGCTGGTTGATACAGGTGTTCTGGTTCGAACGCGTGTACTTCGTCATCGAGTAGATGTCGACGCCGGCTTCGGCCGCCGAAGTCTCTTCGTCATGCACGCGCACGACGATGCGCGACGCGTCGACCGAGTCGATCACGCCGCCACGACGCGCGACCACGGTCACGCCCGAGTCGATCGCGACCGCGCGCTCCATGCCGGTGCCGACGAGCGGCGTTTCGGCTCGGAGCGTCGGCACGGCCTGACGCTGCATGTTCGAGCCCATCAACGCGCGGTTCGCGTCGTCGTGCTCGAGGAACGGGATCAGCGACGCGGCGACCGACACGATCTGCTTCGGCGACACGTCCATGTACTGAATCTTGTCCGGCGAGGACAGCATGAATTCGTTCAAGTGGCGGCACGACACGAGGTCGTCGACGAACTCGGCCGACTCGCTCAGGGTCGCGTTCGCCTGCGCGATCACGTACTGGCTCTCTTCGATCGCCGACAGGTAGTCGATCTCCTCGGTCACCTTGCCGTCCACGACCTTGCGATACGGCGTCTCGAGGAAGCCGTAGTCGTTCGTACGCGCGTACACGGACAGCGAGTTGATGAGACCGATGTTCGGGCCTTCAGGCGTTTCGATCGGGCACACGCGGCCGTAGTGCGTCGGATGCACGTCGCGGACTTCGAAGCCCGCGCGCTCGCGCGTGAGGCCGCCGGGTCCCAACGCCGAGACGCGACGCTTGTGCGTCACCTCGGACAGCGGGTTGTTCTGGTCCATGAACTGCGACAGCTGCGAGGAGCCGAAGAATTCCTTCACGGCCGCCGCGACCGGCTTCGCATTGATCATTTCCTGCGGCATCAAGCCTTCGGATTCGGCGAGCGTCAGACGCTCCTTCACGGCGCGCTCGACGCGCACCAGGCCGATGCGGAAGGCGTTCTCCGCCATCTCGCCGACCGAGCGCACGCGGCGGTTGCCGAGGTGATCGATGTCGTCGACCTGGCCGTTGCCGTTGCGGATGTCGCACAGCTCCTTGATGACCGAGATGATGTCCGAGCTCTCGCCGAGCTCCTCGACGAGCTTCTTCGAGAAATCGTCCGTGCGCTTCGCGAAATGCGCGTGGTCGTACAGGATCCCGGGACCCGTGATCGCATCGCGATGCACGCGGCGGTTGAACTTCATGCGACCGACGGCCGACAGGTCGTAGCGCTCGGGATTGAAGAACAGGTTCTGGAACAGGTTCTCGGCAGCGTCCTTCGTCGGCGGCTCGCCGGGACGCATCATGCGATAGATTTCGACGAGCGCTTCCAGGCGCGTGCGCGTCGGGTCGATGCGCAGCGTGTCCGACATGTACGGGCCACGGTCGAGATCGTTCACGTACAGCGCGCGGATCTGGTCCACGCCCGCTTCGATCAGCTTGTCGACGATCGCCAGCGTGAGGATGTCGTTCGCCTTCGCGAGGATCTCGCCCGTCTCGGTGTTGAAGACGTCGTGCGCGAGGATCTTGCCGATGAGGTATTCCTTCGGCACTTCGAGGCGGGTGATGTTCTTCTGCTCGAGCTGGCGCACGTGACGCGCGGTCACGCGGCGGCCTTCCTCGACGATGACCTCGTCGCCCACCTTGATCGTGAACGAGGCGGTCTCGCCGCGCAGACGCGCGGGAATCAGGTCGAACTCGATCTTGTCCGGCGCGATGAAGTACGTGTTCTTGTCGAAGAACATGTCGAGCATCTGCTCCTCGGTGTAGCCGAGGGCGCGCAGGATGATCGTGACCGGCAGCTTGCGACGGCGATCGATACGCGCGAACACGCAGTCCTTCGGGTCGAACTCGAAGTCGAGCCACGAGCCGCGATAAGGAATGATGCGCGCGGAGAACAGCAGCTTGCCCGAGCTATGGGTCTTGCCGCGGTCGTGATCGAAGAACACGCCCGGCGAGCGATGCAGCTGCGACACGATGACGCGCTCGGTGCCGTTCACGACGAACGTACCGTTGTCGGTCATCAAAGGCATTTCGCCCAGATAGACTTCCTGCTCGCGGATGTCCTTGACCGTCTTCTTCGTCGGGGTCGAGGTCTCTTTGTCGTACACGACCAGGCGCACCTTCACGCGCAGCGGAGCTGCGTAGGTGAGGCCGCGCATTTGACACTCCTTGACGTCGAATACAGGATCGCCCAGGCGATAGCTCACATATTCGAGAATGGCATTGCCGGAGTAGCTGGTGATCGGGAAGACGCTCTTGAACGCGGCGTGCAGGCCCGCATCGTGGCGACGCTCCTCGGCGGTATCCGCCTGTAGGAATTTGCGATACGAATCCAGCTGGATCGCGAGCAGGTAAGGCACCTCGAGGATGCTCTCACGCTTGCCGAAATCCTTACGGATGCGCTTTTTCTCGGTGAACGAATAGGCCATCTGGATCACCCTCAAGCTACGAGGTCGGGCAGCACAAAAACGCAGGGAAGCAGGTCGATGTGAGGACTGCTTCCCGAAATACAATCAGAATGCAAATAGGGAACGCGACCGCGAGGGATCCCCCCGCGGTCGCTTCCCATGTCAAACGAGGCTCTGCCAGCGAGAATGGGGATAGTCCCCGCTTCTCACTTGATTTCCGCAGCAGCGCCTGCTTCTTCCAACTTCTTCTTGATGGCTTCCGCGTCGGCCTTCGACACGCCTTCCTTCACGGAGGACGGCACGCCTTCGACCAGGTCCTTCGCTTCCTTCAAGCCGAGACCGGTGATTTCGCGGATGACCTTGATGACGCCGACCTTGTTGGCGCCGAAGCTGGTCATCGTCACGTTGAACTCGGTCTTCTCCTCGGCGGCCGGAGCAGCAGCGCCGCCGGCGGCGGGAGCGGCAGCAACAGCAACCGGAGCAGCGGCGCTGACGCCCCACTTCTCTTCGAGTTCCTTGATCAGGTCCACCACTTCCATGACCTTCAGGTTGGAGAGGGCTTCGACCAATTCTTCCTTCGTAACAGCCATTGTCGTAACTCCGAACTAAGTGAACTGAAAAAATCGAAAGCGGCGGCTGTTAGGCCGTTGCTTCCAGCTTGTCTTTGCGAGCGGCAACGACGCGAACCAGCGACGCATGCGGTTCGGCGATCGTGCGGACCAGCTTGCCGACCGGAGCCTGCAGCACACCCAACAGGGTTGCGCGTGCGATTTCCAATGTCGGAAGGCTGGCGACCTTGTCGAGGTCCTTGCCGGGAAGCTGCGTGCCGCCGAGCGACACGAGCGTCGGGACCAACTTGTCGTTGTCCTTGGCAAAGGCTTTGACGAGGCGCGCCGCGGCACCGGGGTCGTCCTTCGAGAACGCAAGAAGCAGCGGGCCCTTGAGGCTCTTGCCGACGATCTCGAATTGAGTGCCGGCAATCGCCTTGCGAGCGAGCGTGTTCTTGACGACGCGAAGATAGACACCCGACTTGCGAGCCTTGGAACGCAGATCCGTCATCTGCGTGACCGTCAGCCCGCGGTACTCCGCAGCGACGACGGACTGCGCAGTTGCAGCGACCGAAGCCACTTCGGCGACCAGCGCCTTCTTGTCATCGAGTCTGAGCGCCATGTTTCCTCCTGGCGTGAAGAGCGTTTGAACCAACGAGCACGCGTCCCTGCGCGCCCACCCAGTGGCCGTCTCACGACGGCTCGACGGCGCCCTTCAGCCGGATCCGAGCGCAGCAGCGAGCCGCTTTCAGTTCCGATTCGGGTGACACCATCTGCGCGGGCGATCATTAAGAGGTCGATACCTCGCCAGCGGTCTTCGATGATGGTCGGAGTCAAGATGCCCCAACGAGGCATCTCTCGACCGGCCCTACATCAATCAAAAAATCTCATCGCAACGAGCTCTGCGAGCTCGCGCTTACAGCGACAACGTCGACTGTTCGACCGGCACGCCCGGGCCCATCGTCGAAGACACGGAGATCTTCTTGAGATAGATGCCCTTCGCGGCCGCCGGCTTCGCCTTCTGCAGGTCTTGCAGCAGGGCTTGCAGGTTTTCCCTCAGTGCGTTCGTCTCGAAATCGGCCTTGCCGATCGTGCAGTGAACGACGCCCGCCTTGTCGGCGCGGTAGCGCACCTGACCGGCCTTCGCGTTCTTCACGGCTTCCGCGACGTTCGGCGTCACGGTGCCGACCTTCGGGTTCGGCATGAGGCCGCGCGGACCCAGGATCTGACCGAGCTGACCGACGACGCGCATCGCATCCGGGCTCGCGACGACGACGTCGAAGTCCATCTCGCCAGCCTTCACCTTCTCCGCCAGGTCTTCGAGGCCGACGATGTCGGCGCCGGCGGCGCGTGCCGCGTCCTGGTTCTTGCCGGACGTGAACACCGCGACGCGAACGGACTTACCGATACCGTGCGGCATCACCGTCGAGCCACGCACCTGCTGGTCCGACTTCGATGCGTCGATGCCCAGGTTGACCGCGACATCGACGGACTCGCGGAATTTCGCCTGCGCGAATTCCTTCACGAGCGCGATCGCATCGTCGATCGAGTACTGCTTGCCCGGCTGAATCTTGCCGGACCATGCCTTCATTCTCTTCGGAACGGCTGCCATGTCAGAGGCCCTCCACGTCCACGCCCATGCTGCGCGCGCTGCCCGCAATCGTGCGAACGGCGGCTTCCAGATCCGCGGCCGTCAGATCCGGCTGCTTGATCTTCGCGACGTCCTCGAGCTGCTGGCGCGAGATGCGGCCGACCTTGTTCGTGTTCGGCGCGCCGCTGCCCTTCTCGATGCCGATCGCCTTGCGAATCAGCACGGACGCGGGCGGCGTCTTCAGGATGAACGTGAAGCTGCGGTCGCTGTAGACCGTGATCACGACGGGCGTGGGCAAGCCCTTTTCGAGGCTCTGCGTCTGCGCGTTGAACGCTTTGCAGAATTCCATGATGTTGACGCCCTGCTGACCGAGTGCCGGACCGACCGGCGGGCTCGGATTCGCCTGGCCTGCAGGGATCTGCAGTTTGATGTAGCCAGTGACTTTCTTGGCCATGTTGCTCTCCGGGTGCAAACGCCGCCGTCAAGGCAGCTCCCCATTGCGATCCATCGATGCGGAAGTTCGCGTCCCTCGCGAACCGTTGAATGGACCGCCCGCTCGCGCCGGCGGCCCGACAGCGTCAGGCCTTTTCGACCTGACTGAAATCCAGCTCGACCGGCGTGGAACGTCCGAGGATCTGCACTGCTACTTGCAAGCGATTCTTCTCGTAGTTCACCGATTCGACGACGCCGTTGAAGTCGTTGAACGGGCCGTCCGTGACCCGGACGACCTCGCCAGGCTCGAACAGCACCTTCGGCTTCGGCTTGTCGACGCCTTCCTCCACTCGACGCAGGATGCTCATCGCTTCCTTGTCGGTGATCGGCGCCGGCTTTTCGGGTGTACCGCCGATGAAACCCAGCACCTTCGGCACTTCCTTCACGAGGTGCCAGGTGTCCTCGTCCATCTCCATCTGCACGAGCACGTAGCCCGGGAAGAACTTGCGATCACTCTTGCGCTTCTGCCCGTCGCGCATCTCGACGACCTCTTCGGTCGGCACGAGAATTTCGCCGAACTTGCCCTCGAGACCCTGCATCTTGATGCGGTCTTTCAGGCCTTCGGCGACACGGTGCTCGAAGTTGGAATAGGCATGCACGACGTACCAACGGAGCGCCATCTCAACCCCCCGCGCTCGTAAGCCAGCGCGTTAGGAAACTCAACAATGTATCGAGACCCCAGAAGAACAGACCCAAGACGATGACCATCACGAAGACGACGAGAGTCACCTGCCAGGTCTCCTGACGGTTCGGCCAGACGACCTTGCGCAGCTCGACGCGCGAGCTCTGCACGAAAGCCCAGAACGATTTGCCCTGCGACGACTGCAGCGCCACGAACACCGCCGCGACGAACGCGGCGAGCACGATGATCCAGCGCAGCCAGATCGGCAGACCCACGAGCAAATAGAAGCCCGCGATGCCGGCTGCCGCGACTGCGACGCCCGCTGCGAGCTTCGCCGCGTCGAGCGCCGTGGCGTTTTCTTGTACCTGTTCAGCCATATCTAGATGTGTCGGGAGACAGACCGTTCGTCTGCCCCCGACGCTTACCTCGTGGCAGGCCAGGAGGGAATCGAACCCCCAACCTGCGGTTTTGGAGACCGCCGCTCTGCCAATTGAGCTACTGGCCTAATCTGTAGGTGACGGCGCCTGGAGGCGCCGTCACATCAATCCATCACTTCAGGATCTTCGCCACGACGCCGGCGCCGACCGTGCGGCCGCCTTCGCGGATTGCAAAGCGCAGGCCGTCTTCCATCGCGATCGGGTTGATCAGCTCAACCACCATTTTGATGTTGTCGCCCGGCATCACCATCTCAACGCCCTCGGGCAGCTCCACCGCGCCCGTCA
>JAEYXD010000201.1 GCA_023428645.1 Pseudomonadota bacterium | reverse complement strand
GCATCACGCATTCTGGCGCACACTCTTCGCAATCCTCGCATTGCACGCGACAGCGGCGTCTGCAGCCGAGACGCTCGATCTTGCCCAGCATCGCGGCAAGGTCGTCCTTATCGATTTCTGGGCCTCCTGGTGCGAGCCCTGCCGCCACTCGTTTCCGTGGCTGAACGAGATGCAGGAGAAGTACGGCGATCGGCTGGTCGTCATCGGCGTGAACGTCGATCGCGAGCGGGCCGATGCCGCCCGATTTCTCGCTGCGGTGCCCGCACGGTTTCAAGTGATCTACGACCCGGCTGGCGACCTCGCCGCGAAGTACGACGTGATGGGCATGCCGAGCTCGTACGTATTCGACACCTCCGGGAAGCTCGTCGACAAGCACATTGGATTTCGCAAGGCCCAGCGCACCGAACGCGAGGCGCAACTGCGATCTCTCCTCACCGCGACGAACACGCATTCAGGTACGCACGAATGATCCTGACCTATTGCCGCAGAATGCTCCTCCTTCTTGCGATCACACCGCTCATGCATGCGTGCACGACGGTCGAGCCTTGGCAGCGTGACGTGCTCGCTCGTCCCGAGATGTCGCTCGATGCGACCGCGCTGGATGCAAGCATCGACGATCACATCTACTTCAGTAAGGAAGCATCCAGCGGCGGCCGCGGCTTCGGCGGCGGCGGATGCGGATGTAACTGACCCGCGACGAACTGCGAAAAGCGCACTTTCATGAGCACCAACGATCGCTCCCTCAGTTCCGCCCTTGCCGCCGCCACCTGCGCGCTTCTGGGCACGAGCAATGCATCCGCCGCGGACGACGAATCCGCTCGCTGGTCGTTCGATTCGGCGCTCCTGTACTACGGCGAATCCGACGACAGAGTGCAGGACCTCAGTGCTGCCCTCTCCGCCACGCGCGACTTCGACGACGACCGCAAGCTCGGTTTGTCACTGACCGTCGATACGCTGACCGGCGCTTCCGCCAGCGGCGCGATTGCCCTCGACGGACCACAGACGTTCACGAGCCCGTCGGGCAACAAGACATACACGACCCCAGCGGCCAAAGTCCCGCTCGACGATACGTTCCTCGACACGCGTTACGCTGCATCCGTCAGCTGGACCCAGCCGCTCGCGCGGCTCTATACGTTCTCCGTCGGCGCCGGCTTCTCCACCGAGTACGACTACACGCACCTGGGCGCGAACGTCTCGCTCGCTCGAGATTTCAACAAGCGCAACACGACGTTGTTTGCCGGTGTCGCTTGGTCGCAGGACGACATCGATCCGGTGGGCGGCGCGCCGATCGCGTTGTCGCAGATGCTCGACGTCGGCGACTCATCGCACAAGGCCGGTTCCGGCAGCAAGGACGTGCTGGATCTGCTCGTCGGCGTCACTCAAGTCCTGGGCCGAAGCACCGTGCTGCGTGTCAATTACTCGCTCAGCGATTCGACTGGCTATCTGAACGATCCGTACAAGATCTTGAGCCTCGTGGACCCGTCGACGGGCGACACCATTGCGCGAGCGCCGCCGACGGGGGTCGGACCGACCGGCTTCTATATATATGAGGGTCGGCCGGATACTCGACTGAAGCATAGTGTCTTCACCGAGCTGAAGCACGCGTTCGGCAGCCCCGTGCTGCACGTCGCGTATCGGTTCATGGCCGACGACTGGGGCATCGATTCGCATACGATGGACGCGCGCCTGCGCTGGCCGATCGGCACGGCGTATTTCGTCGAACCGCAGTTGCGCTGCTACACGCAAGGCGAGGCGGACTTCTATCACGCGAGCCTGCGAGCCGATGAGCCGTTGCCGACGTACGCGTCCGCGGATTTTCGCCTCGGTTCGTTCGCTGCAATGACGGTCGGCTTGAGAGTCGGCGGCGCAACGAGCGGCGGCGGCGAGTGGAGCACCCGGCTCGAGTACTACATGCAGACCGGCGAGGTTCCGGCCGGACAGATCATCGGTAACCAAGCACGCCGCGAGCAGTATCCCGACCTCAGCGCGGTCATCGTGCAGTTCGGGTACAGGTTCAGGATGTGAGCTCCAGCGCGTGAGATGGTAACGGCACCTTCGATCGATGTCGCACGCGGCGACGATCATTGCGTCGGCCGCTTCACGGCGATGGCATGCCCGTGTGAGGTGTTGATCGAAACGCGCGACGCGGCACTTGCCCGACACGCGACGGCCATCGCTGCTGGTTACGCACTGAGCATCGAGCGGAAGTTCAGCCGTTATCGCGACGACAACATCATCCACCGGATCAACAACGCGAGTGGCGCACCAATCGTCGTCGATGACGAAACGGCGAAGCTGCTCGATTTCGCCGACGCGCTCACGCGCATCTCCGGCGGCCGCTTCGACATCACCTCGGGCGTACTACGCCGCGCCTGGACGTTCGATGGCAGCGACTGCGTTCCGTCGCAAGCGATGATCGATACGCTGCTGCGCAATGTCGGTTGGAGCAAGGTGCGCTGGAATTTCCCCGAGTTGCAGCTGCAGCCCGGGATGGAGATAGATTTCGGCGGGATCGGCAAGGAGTACGCGGCCGACGCGGCCGCCCGCCTGATCGACGACGAAGTGGGTCCCGTCAGCTGCCTCGTCAATTTCGGCGGTGACATCGCCGTGCGGCACTCACGCAAGGACGGCGCGCCGTGGCGCGTGGGTATCGAGGCTGCCGCGGCGCGTGGAGCGGCGCTCGGAATGGTCGGACTACACCAGGGCGGACTCGCGACGAGCGGCGATTCGCGGCGATTCGTGCTCGCCAACGGCAAGCGTTACTCGCACATCCTCGACGCACGGACCGGTTGGCCCGTCCCCGATGCTCCTCGCTCCGTGACCGTGGCGGCCGGCACGTGCACGCAAGCGGGTGCGCTCAGCACGCTCGCGATTCTGCAAGGCGCGGACGCTCGCACCTTTCTCGACAGCCAGCACGTGCAGTACTGGGTCCAGTAGCGAGCAGCTGTCATACGATGCCGCCGCGCTCAGTCGCTGACGGTGCCGTCGTCGTTCAACCGTGCCCGGTCGCGAACCGGTCCTTGCATTCTCGACAGGTAATCGGCGAGGCCTTGCATCTCGTCGGCTTCGAAGCTGTTCAAAAAGCGGGTCAGCTCGGTTTCGACGTTGAAGCGATGCCCGGCGGCAAGACCCCGCATCTCCTTGAGCAGATATCGATAATGTTGATTGCGCAGGGACGGCACGAAGCCATCATCGTCCCCGCGCCCATCCTCTTCGTGGCAGCTGCCGCAGAACTGCGTGTAGCTCGCCTCGCCCAGGGACAGGTACTTGCCATCCCCGGTCTGCGATGTTTTCGGCGGCGGCAGGTTGTTCAAGTAGAGCGACAGGTCGGCCCATGCTTGGGGCTCGCTCACGGCCGCGCGCGAGACGACCTTATGCATTTCGGTGGCGCTGCGGTCACCCGCTGCGAAGTCAGCGAGCTGCTTCACGATGTACGCGCGGCGCTGCGCCGCCAGCGCAGGGATTTCACGTTGTTCGTTGCCTTGTGCCGCGGCCCCGTGACACGTCGCGCACTGCGCCCGATAGAGAGCGGCACCGCGCTCCACGTTCGCGTCCATCTCGAGCGCATCGAACAGCAATTGGTCGGCCCGGTCCGACGCCCCAAGCGCGTTCGCTGACGCGACGCCCATCAGTGCGCCCAACATCAACGCCGCCATGTCCTTCCGCTTCAGCTTCTCTTGCATCATGTCGCGACTATAACGTGCGCCCGCGGATCTCTCACGTGGGAACCGCGTAGCGACCAGGGGGTTCCGACGAGTCTCGCCCCGGCCGCAGGGCCTGTGCTATGGTGCCGCCACGCGCCGATTTGATCTTCAGCTTGCGGGCGCGAAATAAATACGGCTAAAGCGGCAGCGAACCTGCGTCGGCTCAGCCAGGCAGGTTTTTTTCTGCCCGCGCGCCTTGCACCTCCGCCGTCTTTGGCCTCACTGGAAGGCGGCGAGATGACACATCGAATCATCGTCCTGAAGTTCGGCAGCTCAGTGCTGCGCGAGACCTCGGAGCTACCCTCGGCGGTTCACGAGATCTACCGCTGGTATCGCGAGGGATGGCGGGTCGTGGCCGTCGTCTCGGCGTTCGGCGGCACGACCGAGCGCTTGCTCGCACAAGCGCGCGCGATTCGTCCCGACCCTGAGCCGTACGCCACCGCCGAATTGCTTGCGACGGGCGAACGCCACAGCGCCGCAGCGCTCGCGATCGCGCTCGACCGCGCGGGCGTCCCTGCGCGCTCCGTGGATCCGCGGGACGTTGGCTTCACGACGGCAGGCGACGCACTGAACGCCGAGCCGATCGGCTTCGATCGCAGCCGCGCCCTCGAGGTCTTGGAAAAATGGCCGGTCATCGTCTTGCCGGGGTTCTTCGGCTACGACGCACACGGACGTCTGCAACTGCTCGGCCGCGGTGGCTCTGACCTGTCCGCGGTGTTCGTCGCCGACGCGCTCGGCGCACAGCGGTGTCGGCTGCTCAAGGACGTCGACGGTGTGTATGAGCGTGATCCCGCGGCGCACGACAGCGAGGCGCCGCGACGCTTCGCCACGCTCGGCTATGCGCAAGCGCTCGAGTGCGCGCGCCAATTGATTCAACCCAAGGCCGTGCGCCACCTCGCACAATGCGGCGCGCAGGCGGAAGTCGCGGCACTCGGACGTGAGCATGCATCCGTCGTCGGTCCGCTCGACAGTTCGCTCGTGCCTGACCCGACACCGCGACCCGCGCGAGTGCTGCTGCTAGGGCTCGGCGCGGTCGGTCGCGGGGTGCTGGAGCGCATCAGCGCGCTGCCGCAGCGCTTCACGATCATCGGCGCTCTCGTGCGCGATCGACGCAAGCACATCGAGCGCGGCGTCCCCGCGGAATTGCTGCTCGATTCGCCGGACGATCTGGCGCGATTGGACGTGGACTTGGTCATCGACGCACTGCCTGGCCTCGAGCCCTCGCGCTCGCTCGTGCGCTACTTTCTGAGCCATGGCATCAGCGTCGTGTCCGCGAACAAGGCGACGATCCGCGACAGTGGCGAGCAACTGCACGCGATCGCCGAGCGCAGCGGCGCCAGCCTGCGCTACTCAGCCGCCGTCGGCGGCGCTGTTCCGATGATCGAGACCATTCGCTTGCATGCGGCGCGCCGCACGATCACCTCGTTCGCGGGCATCTTGAACGGCACATGCAACTTCATTCTCACGCGTTGCGCCGAGGGACTCTCGTCTCACGGCGCGCTGCGCGCGGCGCAAGCGGCGGGTTTCGCCGAAGCGGACGCGAGCGAGGATCTGACCGGCCGCGACACCGCGCGCAAGCTCGAGATTCTCGCGCGGGAGGCATTCGGTCGCGCTCCGGATGCCATCGACATCGAGCCCTTGGACCTCCAAGCGCTGGGGGGCCGCTTCGCGGCGTTGCCCGCGGGCACGACGTTGCGTTACATCGCGCGCGCCCGGCGGCTCGAGGCACGGATCGAGGCTCGCGTCGCGCTCGAACCCGTGTCGCTCGACAGTGAGTTCGGACGGACGTGCGAGGAATGGAACCTGCTCAGCATCCAAACCGCGGACGAGATCGTCACGATCCGCGGGCGCGGCGCCGGCACGTGGCCAACGACCGAGGCGGTGTTGGCCGACGCGCTCGCAATGCGGCGCTGAGCCCGCGGATTCGCACTACTGCATGGGAGTGATCCGCCAACGCGCGATCGTATTGCCGCTCGAGCGCCAATCCGCGTGGACATCGTGCATCGGGACGTAGTTGGTGACCTCGATGTCGTCGCCGGCGGGCACGTTGCGCTCGCCTTGCAGCGTGCCGATCACGAGCTGATCCAAGGGCACCGCCTGATCGTGCAGATACAACGCGCCGATACCGAGCGTGCCGGTGAGGACCTCACTGTCCTTCGTGCTCGTCGCCTCGACGGCGTAAGCGGAATGGAGATCGAACGTGCAAGTTGCATAGTCGATCTTCAGGGTGATGAGGCTCGGAACGACTGGCGCGCCGCTGCCCGTGAACGTGCCGCTGTATCCATCGCCGGACGGCGGTGAATATGAGAACTGATCGTCGATGCTGACGAACCCGCCCTGCAAGGGCGCAAGCGCCGACGTCCAAAAACCGAACGCCGTTCCTGTCGGCACCTTCGTCAAGCGTCCGCGCAGCCGACCCTGATGCCGACCGCCGTGCGCGCGATCGGTGGCGCGGGCATCGAACATGAAGCTGTCGAACGAAACTTCCGCATCGAAATGCTCGATGGTGCTCAGGCGCTCGCACGTTCCGGCGTTGTCGAGGATCGTTACGTTCGCGACCAGCAGCAAGTCGGCGTCCTGTGCGAACTGACGCTGAAGCGCCGAGACGGCGACGACGTTCGGCGCGGGCCGCGTCGCGGGCGCCGTGTACGTGGCGCTGCCAGCGAACGGGTCCGCCGCCTCCACGATCATCCCCTGGCTCGCGCCGCCGCCCGGTGCGCCATTGACGGCCCAGTCACCCGCCAGCAGCGAAGCGGGCCGCGACGTAAAGCATTCGTAGCCCACCATCGGCACCGTCAATTCACCGGCCCGCGACGGCTCTTGCTCGTGCGCATCGCAAATGACGGTCTGAAATACCTGCGATTGCCCCACGTTCAAGGTCACGGCCTTCGGCAACAACTGCGCGCCCGCAACCAACGACCAGTCGCTGAAGTGCGTCGTCGGCACCGCAAGCGTGCGCGCCGCGGCATCGTGCGCCGGCGCTCCGTAAACGCGCCAACGTCGCTGTGAATCCTGATACGCGATGCTCAGCGCTCGCGGATCGGTGCCAAGCACATCATCGCTCGAATAGCGCCAGCGCACGGTCATGGGCAGCATCGTCTGCAGGTTCTCCGGGGTGATGCGAAAGGCGCGGCCCTTGGCGCCGTCGGCTTCGTTCGTGATCTCCTGAATGGCGATCGTGCGCTCGGTGTCGAGCGCGCCTGCGGGAACCTCGATCGTCAATGTGCCGTCGGACGTTGCAACGTGGCCGCCCGCGCTGCCGATCACCGCACTCACCGCGATGCCGATGGGCGTGCCGACTTCGGTCGGCGCAGGCACGTAACCGCTCGGTTGTGGCTGAGGTTGAGGCTGTGGTTGCGACGGCGCCGGATTGTCATTGGCACCGGGGCCCGGATTCGGCGTGACGAGCGGCGGGCGGTCGCCTCCGCTACCGCCGCCGCAGGCGGAAATCGTCGTCAACGCACAGAGCATGACTGCCAGCGAGCATCTCATCGTCGCCATCCTCCGGAAGTGAATGTCGACGAAGTGTCGATGGCCTAGCGCCTGCGGACATCACCCGAGCGGCGCGCCGGAGGAGCCATGAAGGACACGACCGCTCGCAGCGTCCAGAGGCGATGTTCCGGCTTGTCTTGCGTCCGCGGAGAATGGCGGCAGCGTGGCCGCACGCGTGCCGCGCCGTGATGCTATCGCCGTCAGTGTCCGTCGGAATCGCGGTCATTCCGCCGTTGTCGATTCATCGCCATGCTGGTGGCCTTGCACGATATGCCCACCGACGCCACTTGGGAGCGGCCGAGCGCCGTGATCGCATTACGTGATCGACTTACGGAAACTTTGCAGGTATGCCTGCCTCGACAAGAACTTAGTTATCTTAGATACTTTCGATCGCCTCGAGCCTCGTTGCGGCCGTGGCAATTTGCGCCGCGCAGAACAATTCATCGATGCAGCGATTCAGCAGCAACCAGTGCGGCAAGCTGCCACGGGCGCGAGGTTTTCCCGATGACTTCACACTTTTCACAGTTCGCCCGGCGGTGATTTCAATGGACGGCTCTCCACGATCGAGATCCCCCGCAAGCCTCAAGAACCTGCAGGTGCGGGCTGAAAAGCTCTCGCATCTGGTCGCCGAGCGGCTGCGCAGCCAGATTGCCTCGGGCGAGATGGCGCCCGGCGACACGCTTCCCTCTGAAACCGAATTGATGAAGCAGATGGGCGTGTCGCGCCCGACCCTGCGCGAAGCGATGCGCGTGCTCGAGTCCGAGGGTCTCTTGCAACTCGGCCGTGGTGCACGCAGCGGCGCGGCGATTCTCGCCCCTTCGATCGAACGTGCCGCGCGCTACGGCGCGCTGTATCTCACGACGCAAGGGACGACGATCGGCGACATCCATCATGTCCGCACGCTGCTCGAGCCGACGCTCGCTGCGCAGCACGCAGCGGCGGCGAAGAAGCACGTGATTCGCTCTCTGCTGGACTGCGTGGCCGAGCAGGAAGCGGCACTCGCCGAGCGCGACTACACGCGCGCCGTCACCGCGGTGAACGACTTCCACGGCCAGCTCGTCCAGTATTCCTCGAACAACGCGCTCAAGCTGCTCGCGGGCATGCTGCAAGAGATCTCCGTGAACATTTATCCGCTGATGACGCTCAATGGGTCGCGCGGCGATCAGCAGCTCGTTTATCGCCGGACGCAGCAGTCCAGCGAAGCGCATGCGAAGCTCATCAAGTTGATCGCGGCCGGCAAGGCCCTGGAAGCCGAGCGCTTCTGGCGCGAGTACATGCTCGACACGGCGGCGTTCATGGAGAAGAACAAGATCGACGCGCTACGCCTGAGCGCCACCTGACGCACGCTTACGGATCGGCCCACATCCGCAACAGGTTGTGATAGTGGCCCGTCAAATCCACGATGGCCGGATGCTCCGGAACCGTCGCCCGCAGCCGCTGGATCGTCTGGTCGAGCGCGAACAGCTCGGCGCGCTGGTCGGCCCGTCGGATCAGACTCTGCACCCAGAAGAATGAAGCCACGCGCTCACCGCGAGTGACGGGCGCAACATGATGCACGCTGCCGCTCGGATAGAGCAGCAGCGCGCCCGCCGCGAGCTTGAACGCGCGCGCCTCGCCACCCACCTGCTTGATGACGAGCTCCCCGCCTTCGTAGTCGTCCGGATGGGTCAGAAACAGCGTAGCCGAGATGTCCGTGCGGACGCGGATCGAGTGGCCCGCGACCGGACGCACCGCGCCGTCGATATGCGGCCCGTATTCCTCGCCGCCTCGATAGGCATTGAACAGCGGCGGCACGATCTGCGCGGGCAGCGCGTAGGACATGAATAGCGGATGCCGCTCGAGCACATCCAGAATGAAATTGCCGAGCTCGATCGCGACGGGATGCGTTTCAGGCAGCTGGCGATTGCGCTTCACCTGCTGCGATAAATGACCCGCGGTGGCCGCTCCATCGATCCAGTGCGCTTCGGCCAGCCGCTGCCTGACCCGCGCGACCTGCGCACACTCGAGCACCTCGGGAATCTGCAGCGGCATGCGCGAAGGATGACTCAATAGCGCAGCTGCATCGAGAGCAGCGCGGTGCGCCCCGGACCTGGAATGACGTGAAATGGATGCAGCTGGTCGAAATAGTATTCGTCCGTCAGATTGCTCACGTTGAGCTGCAGCGAGATGTGGTCCGTCAACGCATATTTGGCCATCGCATCGACGGTCGTGTACCCGGGCGCGACGAGATACGACGTCGGCGTGTTCTGTGCGAGCCGACTCGACAGGTTCACGACGCCAAGGCCCATCTTGAGCTCCGTCGTGAACGCATATTCAGTCCAGAGGCTCGCCGAGTTCTTGGGCGCCATGGTGAGCGGTGCGCCGAGCAGCGGGCCGCCCGGGGTCGTGCGTGTTACCTCACTGTCGAGATACGTGTAGCCCGCGCGCAAGACCCATCGCTCCGTCACACGCCCGACGACTTCGACCTCGAAGCCGTCGACGCGCTGCCCGCCACCCAGGGTGTTGAAGCCGGGCACGACAGGATCGGGCACACGCGCATTCATCTTCTCGATTCGAAATGCCGCGGCCGACAGCATCGCCGCGCCATCCAGCACATCCCATTTCACGCCGATCTCGTACGTGCGGCTCTCCTCGGGGTCGAGAGCGAGATTCGCCTGCGCGACCGCGCGGCCGCTGGAGACCATCGATTCGATGCCCTCCGCCGACGGGTTGAACGATTCTCCGTAGCTCACGTAGATCGTGCCCTGCTCGACCGGCTTGTACACGAACCCGGCGCGGAAGCTCGGCAGCTCGTCGACATGCTGCATGTTCGTCGTCGCGCCGACGGCCCCTGTGGCGGAGTAGCCCGTGCTGCGGTAATCGCTGTCGAATCGGTCCCAGCGCGCGCCGAGCATGGCTTGCCAATGCTCGCCGAACTTGATCGTGTCCAGCACGTACACGCCGATGACATCGGCGCGCGTGTGTGCCTCGAGCCGGGGATAGCTCTGCGCCACCGAATAAACCTGGCGTTCGGGATGCGCGAGATTCGTCGTCGGCACGCCCACGTTCGTGACGTATACCGGATTGGGTCTTTCGCGGCCGAGCTCGAGGCCGGTGACGAGCGTGTGCTGGAACGGACCGGTGGCGAAACGTACGAACAGATCGGTTTGATTCTGGGCGAACGAGTCGGTGCTGTAGCCCTCGAACACATTGCGGCTGATCGTGATCGCTTCGACGGGCGTCGTCGCGGGCGTTCCCGCTGGAATGACGGGCTCGGCAATCCTGAAGTCACGCCGCGCCCGCGAATAGCGCGTCTGATTGCGGATCGACAGCGTCGGGCTGAAGTCGTGCTCGAACAGCGCGGTCACGACATCGACATCCGTGTCCAGGTAGTCGCTGTCGAAACCGTAGAAATTGTCGCGCGCCACGCGCGCGGGGCGGCCAGCGAACCACGGCAGGCCGTAGTCGGGACGGATGTCGTCCGATTGATGCAGATAACTCACGCGCAATCGGGTCGGCGTGCCCAGACCGAGCGACAGCGTGGGCGCGACGCCCCAGCGATCGCTCCTCGCGCCGTCGCGATCCGCAACCTCACTTTCGTGAACCATCGCATTCACACGCACGGCCGCCGTATCGCCGAGCAGCCGCGCGGGACCGCCGATGTCGATGGTTGCGCGACGACTATCGTCGGTGCCGAACAACAGCGACGCGCCACGGTGCTCGCCACGCGTTGCCGTCTTGCTCACTTGCTGGATCACACCACCCGTGGAACCGCGTCCGAACAGAATGGATGCCGGCCCCTTGAGCACTTCGATCGCGGAATTGTTGAATGGATCGCGGTAGTAGTAACCGTAATCGCGCATGCCGTCGACGAACATGTCGTTGCGCGTCGTGAAGCCGCGCAGGAACAGGTTCGTCCCCTGCCAGCTCGTCTCGCCCGCGCCCAATGTGATGCCCGGCACGCTGCGCAGCGCATCGTTCATCGCAGTCGTGGCGCGAGCGTCGATCTCCTCGCGCGTGACGCTCGTGATCGCCTGGGGTGTGTCGCGGAGTTTTTCCGTGAGCTTCGACACGGACGACGTCTCGCGGCGATAGTCGATGATCCGCTCGCCTTCGACGAGCACGGTATCGCTCGTATCGCCGGGCGCGGCCGTGCGCGCTTCGGCGGCATGGAGCGGCAGCGGCGCAGGCAGCAACGCGACGCAGGCGACCGTGATGCCTCCCGCCGCCCTCGCCGCCAAGGCGGTACGGATTGCTTGCCGCAGCGAGAGAGGGATGTATTGCACGCGTCGCACTAGGCCGATGAGAACTCGCGATGAGTGCCCTCGAATATTGCACGCGCTCCAAACATGGTCAACTATGTTAACTACGACAGACCGCGGAGGCCGGGCGCGGGACATCGATCGACCCGGCCTGCCCGGATCGATCGAGTACGTCAGCAGTGGCGGGAAGATCGCGCGCCGGGTTCAATAAGCCGCGCGCGACGAGATCATCTTGCCGCGGTCTTGGCGGCCGCTTTCTGGCGCAGGACGCAATCGACCTGAACGCTCGCTTGTGCCGCTTTCGGCCCGAGGCGCTTGTTCACACGCACGAGCTCCAGACCTGGCTTCGAGCATTTCGGGGTGACACTGCCCGGCGCAATGTCCTTCGGCAAAGTGCCGCGGAAGCGCCCTTCGGCGTCACTGACGAAGACGAAGTTTGCCTCCTTGCTCTCGAGCAGGAATGTGACGTTCGGCAGCAGGACGCCCTTTTCATCCTTGGCCGATCCGAAGTAGCGGACACCGAGGTCCCGGCCGTCGTGCGCCTCTTCTTCCCAATCGAGCGCGTACTGCGCCAGCGCTGAAGACGCCATCACGAGCGCGCCCAAACCGAACGCGATGCCACGACTTGCGCGACGCAGACGCCCACCTTGCGAGTCAAGAATCGTCATGAGCACCTCCGATCCGACAGCGCACCTCGTCAAGCGAGCCACTGTCGGAAAAAATATTCTCATCAAGTCAACACAAACCAACATTGCGCCCAGCGGGAACAGCCACAAGCAGTTGCGCAACACCGATGTGACTACTGTGTCACGGATAAGTGCCCGCGCAGATCAACGCGACGATGGCCGTTCGCCATCAGCCATACCATGCCATAGACCGACCTGCGTTTTCGAGATTCGCCGCCCAACCCCGCGTGAAGTCGCCGGTCCGCGAAGATACTCGAACAGCGGCCCAGGCGAACGCGAGCACGACCGTGTAAGCCACACAATTTGCGAGCGCGAAGACGCGAGATGGGCGAGTCCATCAAAGGCCCCGGATGTCAGGAGCGCACCGCGCAGCATCACGCCCGCCAGGCCGTGAAGAATCGACAGAGCAGTGATCATGAAAGCTGTCGTTGACCTCGTAGAGCGTTGGCGACAACAGCAGCTTGCCCATCGCGGACGACGCGAGATCCCACCTGGCTATTGCTGCGGGACTTTGAAATCCTGATTCGGGTAGATCGAATCCGCAGGCGCGGTCGGCACCTTCACGATCAAAAATCCATGCTCCATGACCTGATGGCACGCGTTGCACGCATCCGTGAGCCGGCCGTACGCCGTCGCGAACCGTTTCGCGTCCTTCGCCGCGATGGCCGCATCCAGTTCCTTCAGCGGCGGTGACATCATCGATGCCACCGTCGCATCCATGCCCATCTTTCGATACCGCGGAATCGTTTGCCCCGTGCGGCGAAATGCCGAGCGCAGCTCCTTCACTTGAAAGGCAGCAAGCTCCCAGTTCTGCGCGCTACCCGCGAAGAACAGCTTCAGGTGCCGTGGCTGCACGAGCATCGTCATGAGATCGTCGAGCCCGGGCTTGAAGTCGAGCACTTCCAGGGGCGCCGGCGACGTCGCCGTCACGGCGGGGCTTTGGGCGACGGCCACGCCGCCGCCGGCCATCGCCATGAACAGGGACGCCACGACCGCGCTCGCGTGTACAGCGCCGCGCGAGCGCGGCCGTTGCGCCCCCAGACTCATTTGGCACCCGTGTTCTTTTGCAGGTACGCGATGAGCGCCTTACGGTCTTGCTCGTTCGGCAATCCGGCGAAGGCCATCAGATTACCGGGCACGAGCTTGGCAGGACCGGCAAGCCACTTGTCCATGGTCTGCGCCGACCAGGTGATGCCAGACTTCTTCAGCGCCGGCGAATAGCCGAAGTCCGGCGCCGCGCTGCCCGCCTTCTTACCGAAGACGCCCCACAGGTTCGGTCCGATCTTGTGACCGCCGCCCTCTTCCAACGAGTGGCACGAGTAGCACTTCGTGAAGTACTCACGCTCGCCGATCTTCAACGCGGCCGCATCGGCGGTCGCGTTGGGCTTCTCGGCCGTCGATGCGCAAGTCGGCGCTGCGACCAGCGCCAACTGAGCAGCAGCGAGCGACACAATCAACATCTTTCGCATCATGTTTCTCCGCGTTCTCGCACGGTTCGTCATTCGATCGCTTCACCGCTGCGGCCGGCCGCGCCCGGGCCCTGCGCCGCGCGCTTCCGACCTTCAGCCTGTTCCTTCTCGTATTGCAGGTACGCCTTGTATGCATCGGGACGCTCCTTCTTGAGGAACTCCGCGTACGCACCGGGATTCTGCGGCTCCGCGGGCGAGATTTTCGTCGCGCCCTGCACCGGCGTCATCGGTCCATCATATTTGAGCAGCGCGCTATGAACGCTGTTCTCGCCGTATGTGGCCGCCAGCGTCGTGATGTTGTCCTTGTCCGGATACAGCACGACCGCCGTGCCAGGATGACCGCCCGAATGACCTGCATTACGCAGCGCGAACCACACGGCGCCTTCACCCGTGATCGACAGTCGCGGCACGTCGCTGCGCACACCCAACGGATAGCGCGTGAACTTCTCGGTCTTCTGATCGAACATGACGAGGTAATTGTCCGTTGCGATCCAGATGTTGTCGTTGTGGTCGGGCGCGGCGTCATACGGATTGGAGTACGGAATGCCCAAGTGCCATTCCTTCACCTCGCCGGTTTCCGGATTGAGCTTGTAGAGCGCGCCGTTCTGCATGCCCTTGCTGCCCCAGGTCGCGGTCCAGATCATGTCCTTCGAGTCCGCGCCGAGACGGCGGATGTTCGTCGGACGATACTGAGTCACCGGATAGTTCGTGAACTGCTGCGTCTTCGGATCGAAGCTCGCGACCGCGCTGTTGTGGTACTGCGCGAACCACACCTTGCCCTTGTGATCGAGCGTGATGCCATACGGGCGGCTGCGATAGATGGGCACATCCCACCACAGGACCTGATCGCTCTTGCGATCCCATTTGCCGATGCGGCCCGTGCCGAGCATGCTCAGCCACTGATCGCCGTTCTCGTCGAAAATCATCGTGCTCACGCCGATGCTCGAACCGCCGGTCGGCGAATCGAGCTTGTAATCGTCGTGCTTGTTGAGCTTCGGATCGAAGTGACGCAGACCGCCGTACCAGACGGTGCCGTCCTTGTCGGCCACGAGCGATTCGCCGCCGCCATGACCGGTGTAGTCGGTGTACTCGCCGGTGCGCGGATCCAGCAGCACGAGGCTGCCGCCGCGATCCATCGCCCACACGTTGCCGTCGAGCGTGAAGCTGAGCGTATGCGTCGCGCGCTTCGGCAGCTCGTCCGTCGCCGCGAATCTGTACTCGACGTACTGCGCCTTCGCGAGCGCCTTCTCATCGATCTCCGGCTCGCTCTCGAGCTGCACGACCCGCGGCTCGGAATCGGCACCGAAATTCGTCGCGAGGTAGTCGATCAGGATTTCGCGATCCTCCGGCGTCAACAGGTCTTCGTCGAAATTCGGCGCCTTGCCCAGGCGCAGGGCCTTGTGCATGCGATCGACGGTGATCGCCCACGCCGCCTTGTCCTTCACCGGACGACCCGACGCGTAGCGGCGGTCGTAGTTATAGGGGAACAGCTGCACCGTGTGGCAGCCCATGCAGATGTTCTCGAGCAGCTCGCGGCCGCGGCCGGGCGGATAGACCTTCTCGTACGGCTCGATCTTCGCGACGGGTGACGGCGGCGGGAAGTTGAAGCCGCCGATGCTG
This sequence comes from Pseudomonadota bacterium, assembly GCA_023428645.1. GTDB lineage: Bacteria > Pseudomonadota > Gammaproteobacteria > Steroidobacterales > Steroidobacteraceae > Steroidobacter. Next base: position 6,598 of record JAEYXD010000201.1, on the reverse strand, counting down.
TCCGCGTAGCCCGCGGTGTAGTCCATGCCGCCGACGTAATCGGGACCCCACTTCTGATCTTTCAGCGTGAAATCCTGTTTGGCATTCGTGCCGGCCTCGATCTGCACTTTCACGGTCTGCACTTCGAAGCCATCCGTGAACACCTGCCCGACCGCCGGCTTCACGGTCACTTCGTAGTTGCCGGGGAACAGGTTGGTCGCCCGATACTCGCCGTCGACGACGAACACCATGAAGTCGATGTTCTTGTCCGTGTTGAGCGCATGAACGGTCGTGAGCAAACCATCCTTCAGGCCGCTGACCTTGCCGGAAAGCTGCGCCATGCCGGGCAGGAGGTTGGTCTTCGGCGCCTCCTCCTTCTGGGTACACGCAGTCGCCGTCAGCACCGTCAACACGGCGAGCGACAAACTACGCACCGTGCGGCCTCGAAGTCTCAGATTGTCTCGCATACCCATTGCGCCCTTATTGTGAAAGTAGCCGAGGTGATTGCACTTCAGGGCCAGCACGCGGCAGCCACCCAGGCGCGAAGCGGTGTCCGCTTCGGCGTTGGCGCTGCGACCGGAATCCCCACCCCTGTGTGCGCGAATCAAAGTATGCATGTTTCGATAACTACTGCAACTAGGTAATCTATGTTTGCCGGTGACGTCGCCTGGCCGCGCCGCGCCTGACCGCACCACTTCGGAGCCAACGCGGCCAACTCCGGGCCGCTGTTGACCATGCCACTGAAGGGAGCCCTTCGCCTTCCTCGAGCACCCCATATCCGCTAGTTTGACCTAGATAACCTAGTTGAATAATGCATCGTTGTGTGCACATACTCGGAGCCGAGAGGCGGACTCCCGCAAGAAGATCCGCTGCTTCACTGGGTACGGGGACGATTCAACAAATCAGGCGAGGGCGTCGGATGAAGATAAGACGTGAGCTGGCCACTTCCGCTGGAGTGGTGTCGGCAGTACTAATCAGTTTCTCTCCCGCAGGAACATCGATCGCGAACGCGCAGAGCGCCGAACAGGGCGCGCGCGTTCTCGAGGAGGTCACGGTGACCTCGCGGCGCCGCGAGGAGGGCGCGCTGGAGATTCCGCTCGCCGTTACGGCCATGAGCGAAGAGGACATCGCGGTGCGCGGCGTCAAGGACATGACCCAGCTGTCCGACTTCACGCCGGGCTTCCACTTCAACAACGAGAACCTCGGACGCAACGACCGCGGCTTCACGACGCTCACGTTCCGCGGCATGGACGCGGGCACGTTCCTGGTGACGCGTCAACCCGCACAGGCGTTCATGGACGGCGTCGCGATCGCCGGCGGCAACATTCCGGGCCTCACCGACATCGAGCGTGTCGAAGTCATCAAAGGCCCGCAGAGCGCGTACTTCGGTCGTTCGACGTTCTCGGGCGCGATCAACTTCATCACCAAGGACCCGAGCTTCGATAAGTGGGGCGGACGCGTGAACGCGGAAGCCGCCAGCTTCGGCACGATGGACAACAGCTTGATGGTGGAAGGCCCCCTCAGCGACATCGCGGCGATCCGCTTCACCGGCCGCCAGTACCAGACCGACGGTCAGTACGACAACTTCTTCGACGGGTCGAAGCTCGGCGCGCGCAAGACCGAGTCCTTGGCGACGACGTTCGTCATCAAGCCGACCGACAACCTGAAGATCAAGGGCTACGCGGGCTACTGGGAAGATCGCGACGGCGCCGCGGCGGACACGATCACCGGCGCCGCGGAGCGCAACTGCGACCCGCTCGGCGTCGGACAGCTGACGTACGTCTGCGGCGAGGTGCCTTACCGCCTCAAGGCTTCCGACATCGGCAAGTACACGATCGTCGACGAGCAGTTCCGCCGCGACATCCTGCGTAACGGCGCGAATCTCGCGAACGTCTTCCGCGAGAATTTCATCGAGTCGGCGGGTCTCGCGCGTAACGCATGGCAGACGACCCTCGCGGTCGGCTACGAGTTCGACAACGGCATCGCGCTCGACTTCAGCGGCGGCTACAACGAGAACGACTTCCAGGCGATCCCGGGCGGCGCGAACTTCCCCGCCGACCCATCGCTGCTCACGCCGAATCCGAACTACGGCATCATTCCGGGCGTGCGCGAGTACCAGGAGTGGATGCAGTCGCTCGTCAACCAGGCGAACCACGCGCACAGCTTGGAGCTGCGCCTGACCTCCGACTCGGATCAGCGCTTCCGCTGGATGGTCGGTGCGAGCCTGTTCGCGCAAGAGGCGCAGGGCCGCTCGTTCGGCGAGAGCATCACCGGCTTCGGCGATTCGGCACTCATCACCGATCGCGACGTGCGCACCTCGGGCGTATTCACGGGTCTCGCGTACGACTTCACCGATCAGATCACCCTGAACGTGGAAGGCCGATATCAGTGGGACGACGTCAGCTCGCAGGTCATCGACGGCCCGGGCGGTCCCGGCGCGACGGTCGGCCCTGAGTTCGACGAGGTATACAAGAGCTTCCAGCCTCGCGTGATCCTCGAGTACTCGCCGATCGAAGACATGAACATCTATGCGAGCTACGCGCTGGGCGTCCGTCCGGGCGACTTCAACGCGAACCTCTATCTGTTCAGCGACGCGGACAAGGCGGAGATCATCGCCGAGCTCGGCAGCCTCCCCGAAACGCTCGATGAAGAAGAGATCGTCATGTACGAGCTGGGCGTGAAGGGACGCTTCTTCAATGGACTGCTGCAAGGCGCCCTCGCCGTCTACTACGGCGATTGGACGAACCAGCACGTGTTCACGAACCTGACGCTCGGCGACACGGGCGGCGGCACGGGCCGCGGCATCGACATCACCACCTCGTCCGGCGAGTCGACGGTCAGCGGTGTGGAGCTCGAAGGCACGGCGCTGCTCACCGACAACCTGACCCTGGACATGACGTTCGCCTATACGAAGTCGGAACTCGGCTCTTCGTATACCTGCCCGACCTGTCTGCCCTTGATCGGCACCCGCAATGTCGAAGGCAACCAGAAAGCCCGCGTGCCGAAGACGAGCGGCACGCTCGGTCTCACGTACACGCGGCCGATCTCGGATGACTACGACATGGCGATCCGCATCGACGGCGTGCACAAGGGCAACATCTATGCGGACGATGCGAATCTCGCCTCGACGGGTGATTCGAATCGCGTGAACGCGGCGGTTTCCTTCAAGAACGACGCGCTCACGATCACGCTCTTCGGAACGAACATCTTCAATGACAAGACGTTCCCGAGCATGACTTCCGGCATCAACAGCTACGACCGCGGCACGCCGATCGCCGGCTACCCGCTCGGACCGGGCCGCGCATTGCGCATCTCGTTGCCGCAGAAGCCGGTGTACGGCGTTCGCATGTCGTACCAGTTCTGATACGGCCAAGGACCCAGCCCCTCCCCGGGCTGGGTCCTTCTCCTCCCCCGCTTTCTTGCCGCGCACGGATCGCCCGGACGGGCCCGTCCGACGTCTCTCGACAAGAGACGTAGTTACCTCAGATACTTTCGCTCACTTCAATCCCTGGCCCGCGCTCGGAGTCCGTCCTGCACGACGGTTCCACCGATGTGGCGGTGCGCGCGATCGGCAGCGGAGACATGATGGACATCCCAACGGAAGGCTCAAAGCGGACGAGATCAGGCGCCAGCAAGAACTTGAAGGTGCGGGCCGAAAAGCTGTCCCACCTCGTCGCGGAGCGACTGCGAGGACAGATCGCATCGGGCGAGATGATTCCCGGCGATACCCTGCCCTCCGAAACCGAGCTCATGAAGCAAATGGGCGTCTCGCGCCCGACACTGCGCGAAGCCATGCGCGTGCTCGAGTCGGAGGGCCTGCTGCAGCTCGGCCGTGGCGCACGCAGCGGCGCCGCCATTCTCGCCCCCTCGATCGAGCGCGCCGCGCGTTACGGGGCGCTGTACCTCGCGACGCAAGGCACGACGATCGGCGACATCCACCAGGTGCGCACGCTGCTCGAGCCGCCGCTGGCGGCTCAGCACGCACAGAACCCGAAGAAGCAGGTGATCCGCTCGCTACAAGAGTGTGTCGCCGAGCAGGAAGCGGCGCTTGCCGCCCGCGATTACCCGCGCGCGGTGGCCGCGGTGAACGACTTTCACGCCGAGCTCGTGCGGTACTCGCCGAACAATGCGCTCAAGCTGCTCGCGGGCATGCTGCACGACATCTCGGCCCACATTTATCCGCTGATGGTGCTGCAAGGCACCCGCACCGACCAGCAGGTCGTCTATCGCCGAACGCAGCAATCAACCGACGCCCATGCCAAGCTCGTCAAGGTGATCGCCGCCGGCAAGGCGACCGAGGCGGAGCGGTTCTGGCGCGAATACATGCTCGAAACCGCGACCTTCATGAGCAAGCACAAGATCGACGGCATCAAGGTCAAGATCAGCTGATGCCGCCTCACTCCGCCGTGGCAGCCGCCGCGACGGAGCGCGGCTGACCCGTCAACGAGACGACGAACGCGACGATGAATGCCAGCGGCATCGAAAGAATCGTCGGGTACTGATACGGGAAGACGGCCTGCTCATGGCCCAGGACGGCCACCCACACGGAAGGCCCGAGGATGATCGCGCCGGCGGCGGCTGCGAGTCCGGCCACGCCGCCCGAGATCGCGCCTCGCGTCGTCAACGGCTTCCAGAACAGCGCGAGGATCAACACCGGAAACGTGGCGCTCGCCGCGATCGAAAAGGCGGTCGCCGCCAGGACGTTGATGTTCTCGTGCTGGAACACGATGCTGAGGCCGATGCCGACGGCCGCGAACGTGAACGCCGACCAGCGCGACACCGTCATCTCCTGCTTCTCCGTCTGCTTGCCGCGGCGGATCACGGTTGAGTACAGATCGTGCGAAACGGTCGCCGCGGCCGCGAGCGTCAAGCCGGACACGACCGCGAGAATCGTCGCGAACGCGATCGCCGCGACGAAACCCAGGAAGACATCGCCGCCGAGCGCCTGGGCGAGATACAGCGACGCCATGTTGCTGCCGCCCTTCATCGTGCCGTCGGCCTGCACGTACGCCGGATTGTCGGCAAGCACCGCGACCGTGCCGTAGCCGATCACGACCATGAGAATACAGAACGCACCCACGAGTGCCGCCGCGACGTTCGCGGACTTGCGCGCTTCCTTGACGTTCGGCACCGTGAAGAACCGCATCAGGATGTGCGGCAGGCCCGCGGGCCCGAACAGCAGCGTGAGCCCGAGCGAAATCGCGGCACCGGGCCCCGCGATCAGCGTGCTCGGCCCCATGACCGCCTCGCCGGTCGGATGCTTGTCCACCGCGGTCGCGAGCAAGGTGTTGATGCTGAAATCGAACGTGCCCAGCGTGAATGCGCCGAGCGTGAGCGCCGCCGCGATCAAGAGCGCCGCCTTGATGATCTGCACCCACGTCGTCGCGATCATGCCGCCGAAGACGACATACACGGTCATGAGCGTCCCGACGAGCAGCGCCGACCACGTGAAGCTCAGGCCGAGCAGCAGGTTCATCAGCACGCCGGCGCCGACCATCTGCGACACCATATAGAACGTCAACACGACGAGATTCGCGCCGGCCGCGAAGACGCGAATCGGCCGTTCGTCGAGCCGCTGCGACAACACGTCGGTCAACGTGTACTTGCCCAGGCGGCGCAGCCGCTCGGCGAGCAGGAACAACAGAATCGGCCAGCCGACGACGCCGCCGACGTTGTAGATGAAGCCGTCCAGGCCGGACGTGAAGTACAACCCGGCGATGCCGAGCAGCGTCGCGGCCGACATGTAGTCGCCCGCGAACGCGAAGCCGTTCTGCACGCCCGTGATGTTGCCGCCGGCCGCGTAGAACTCGCTACGACTGCCGGTGCGCCGCGCGGCCCAGCCCGTGATGACGAACGTGATGAGCAGGAAGACGAGGAAGACTGCGAGCGTCGTGACGTTCATGGCGGGCCAGGAGTGTCCTTGAAGGGGAAGCGATCAGCCGTGAGATCCGCGCGAGGCTTCTTCCTCACGGCGGTTGCGGCGCTGCGTGTACCAGGCACAAAGGCCAATCATGAAGACGGCCATCGCGATGCCGGCGGCGAGGCCGACGGACACGGGCGAATTCCCGAGCGGCCGCGTGAAGACGTCCGGCGCGAACGCGATCGTCAATATGTAGGCGAAGAAGATGACCATGACGAGCATGGCCAGCAGCAGGTCGACGGTGCCTTGTCGTTCTTCATCGGTTCTTTGCATGGTACTCCCACTCCGCGCACTCGCTCCCCGGCGCATCTGGAATCTATTACGTTCTTGCACACGTATGCAACTAAGATATCTTTGTTGCCTTCCCAATCACGAGCGAGACGAGCGAGCAGCCATGTGCGATGACACGACAACCGCGCCGACGCAACGGCGACCCGACAACGTTGCAGCCCGGCTGCGGGCGCTCGCGAACGACCCCGCGATCGCGGTCGCGCCCGGCTGCTTCGACGGCTTGTCCGCCGCGCTGATCGAACGCGCCGGCTTCGACTGCGCCTATCTGTCGGGCGCGAGCATTGCCTACACTCGCTTCGGCCGACCGGACATCGGCCTCGTGTCCATGAGCGAAGTCGCGGAGACGATCTCGGTCATTCGCGAGCGCACCGAGCTGCCGCTCATCGTCGACGCCGACACCGGCTTCGG
>JAEYXD010000133.1 GCA_023428645.1 Pseudomonadota bacterium | reverse complement strand
GCGCACGAAGGCGCGCAGGCCGGCGCCGGTCGCCGCGCCCGCACCGCTCGCGCGCGCGAGCGGCGACGACAGCTCGTGGCAAGAGTTCTAGTTGAAGACGGCTTCATCCGACTCCCCCTCCCCCGCGCAGCGGGGGAGGGCTAGGGGAGGGGGTCCGGGCCTCTGGCAGTACGGCACTCTGGCAGTTGGGGCCTGGGACTCTCGCCCCTCCCGATTCAGCAAACGCCGTATCAGGTGCGGACCGAAGCTGCCGATAGTGACTCAAGACCAAAGATGAACTGCGCGGCCATGGCCGCCGCGCGTAAGGACGGACGATGACACTGCAAACCTCCGAACCCATGAACGCAGCAGGGAACGTCGGCTCGAATCAGGTGCTGACGTTCACGCTCGGCAACGAGACGTACGGCGTGGACATCCTGCGAGTGCAGGAAATCCGCGGCTGGTCTCCAGTCACCCGTATTCCGCAGTCCCCGGCGCACGTGCTCGGCGTGCTGAACCTGCGCGGCTCGATCGTCCCCATCGTCGATCTGCGGATGCGCTTCAACCTCGAGCGCGCGGAGTACACGCCGCTCACGGTCATCATCGTGCTCTCGGTCGAGTCTGCCGTCGGCCGCCGCGATTTCGGCCTGGTCGTCGACGGGGTGTCCGACGTCATGGACGTGCCGCACGCGGAAGTGAAGCCGGCGCCCGAACTCGGTGCGCAGGTGAGCACGGAGTTCATCGCCGGATTGGCCGCGGTGTCGGGCCGCATGCTGATGCTGCTCGATATCGATCGCCTGATTGGCGCGGACGTCACCGGGATCGCGCCGCTGGCCGCCGTGGCCAACGCCTGAAAACGAGCGGCGCGTCGCCGGCAGGAAGAGGTCGACGACACGCCGCAACCGCAACCACCGCCCCTGCCCAGCGCTCACCCTTAGCTCATGCGTAGCTCGGCTTCAGATCACCTCGGCACGGACGGCCTCGCGAACTACGGTCCGCAGATCGGCGATGCCGAGTTCGATTTCATTCGTCACGTCATCGCGGAGAACGCGGGCATCGTGCTCGGGCCGAACAAGCGTCAGCTCGTGCAGGGCCGGCTCGCGCGCCGCCTGCGCGAATTGCATTTGCCCTCGTACGAGGCGTATTGCAATCACGTCCGCGAGTCCGGACCGGAAGAGCTGGTCGGTCTCATCAATGCGCTGACGACGAACGTCACCTCGTTCTTTCGCGAGAACCATCACTTCGAGGCGCTCGCGAGCTACATGCTGCCCGAAGCGTTGCAACGCAACGGCGTGTCACGCCGCGTGCGCATCTGGTCGGCCGGCTGCTCGTCGGGCGAAGAGCCCTACTGCGCCGCGATGGTCGCGCACGAGGCGATGCCGAGGGGCGTGAAATGGGATCTCAAGATCCTCGCGACCGACATCGACAGCGACATGGTCGCGACGGCGGAGCGCGGCGTATATCCGCTCGACCGCCTCGTCGCGGTGTCGGAGTCGCGGTTGCGCAAGTATTTCCGCAAGGGTTCGGGCGAGCACGCGGGCACCGCGAAGGTGCAGCCGCAAGTCGCGCAGCTCATCACGTTTCGCACGCTGAACTTGCTGCACGCGTGGCCGATGAAGGGACCGTTCGACGTCATTTTCTGTCGCAATGTGATGATCTATTTCGATCAGGTGACACGCGAGCGCCTCATCGACCGCTTCGCGGACATCCTCGCGCCCGGCGGGTATCTGTGTCTCGGCCATTCGGAATCGATCCACGGTCCCACCGGCCCGTTCAAGCTCGTCGGCAAGACGATCTACCGCAAAATCGGAGCAACCACTCATGGCATCTGAGGCGGCCAACGCTGCTCCGCTGCCTCGTCCCCTGCCAGGGTTCGAGAACATTCGCCGCTACCGCAACGCCTCGGGCGCACTGATCGCGAAGCTCCTGCCAGGCGATTTCTACGTCACGCGCGACGACGAAGTGCTCGACACCGTGCTCGGCTCGTGCGTCTCCGCGTGCATCCGCAACCCGCGCTTGAAGATCGGCGGGATGAATCACTTCATGCTGCCGCGGCCGAGCGGCGGCGGCAACGACACGTGGGAGAACGTCGCGGGCCGCGCGACGCGCTACGGCCTGGCGTCGATGGAGCAATTGATCAACCGCGTCCTGAGCGCCGGCGGCACGCGCGCGGATCTCGAGGTGAAGATCTTCGGCGGCGGCCGCGTGCTGTCGAGCTTGTCCGACGTCGGCAATCACAACGTGACGTTCGTCCGCGATTTCCTGCGCCAGGAAGGGCTGAAGGTGAGTTCGGAGGATGTCGGCAGCATCTGCCCGCGTCATGTGCAGTACTTCCCGCTGACCGGGCGCGTTCGCGTGCGGCATCTGAAGGCGCGCCAGGACGTCGTGCAGGAAGAGCAGAAGTACCTCAAGGGCCTGGATCAGTCGCCGGTGGCGGGGGAGATCGATCTGTTCTGATCGCAGTGACACCCATGACTATCAAAGTCCTCATCGTCGACGACTCCGCCCTGGTGCGAAAGCTGCTCACCGAGATGTTGCGCAAGGACCGCGAGATCGAGATCGTCGGCACCGCGGCCGATCCGTACGCGGCGCGCGAAAAAATCAAACAGCTGAATCCCGACGTGATCACGCTGGATGTGGAGATGCCGCGCATGGACGGCGTCACGTTCCTGGAGAACTTGATGCGCCTGCGGCCGATGCCGGTCGTGATGGTGTCCTCGCTCACGCAGAAGGGCGCCGATGTGACGTTGCGGGCGCTCGAACTCGGCGCGATCGACTTCGTCGCGAAGCCGAAGGTCGACGTCGCCGGCAGCCTCGTCATGTATGCGGACGAACTCGTCGCCAAGGTGAAAGTGGCCGCGGCCGCGCGCGTGAGCTCCCGTCCGAGCGCGCCGCCGCGGATCGCGTCCTTGCAGGTCGATCCGCGTCGCACGGCCGACGCGGTGTTGCCGGTCGCGGCGCCGCGGCGCGTGCTGCGCACGACCGACCGCATCGTGGCGATCGGCGCATCGACGGGCGGCACCGAAGCGATTCGCGCGGTGCTGGAGCTACTGCCGCCCGATGCGCCAGCGATCGTGATCTCGCAACACATTCCGGCGGCGTTCAGTACGCCGTTCGCCGAGCGCATGAACCGCTGCTCGCAAATGTCCGTGTGCGAAGCGTCGGACGGGCAGTACATCCTGCCGGGCCACGTTTATATCGCGCCCGGCGATCAGCATCTGATGGTCGCGCGCGACGGCGCGCGCTACGTGTGCCGCTTGAGCGACGGACCAGCAGTGAACCGCCATCGTCCGAGCGTCGACGTGATGTTCAGGTCGGTCGCGCAGAATGTCGGACCCAATGCGCTCGGCGTGATTCTCACGGGCATGGGCGAGGATGGCGCGCGTGGCCTGAGGGAAATGCTGGAAGCCGGCGCGACGACGATTGCGCAAGACGAGGCGAGCAGCGTCGTCTGGGGCATGCCGGGCGCGGCATGCAAGCTCGGCGCGGCACAGGCCGTCTTGCCCTTGCATCGGATTCCGGCGGAACTGCTGCGCTTGGCGAGCGGCCGGGTCGAGACGGAGCAGGCGGTAAACGGCTGATCGCGAGCAACGCGGTGCGTGCCGCTCGAATTTGATAACCGTGACGCAGACTCGCGTAGGCGAGGCACTTAAGCTTCTGCCGCATCGTTCGTAACGCGCTGATCGATTCGCCGAGTTCACGACATTGCCCGAGACCATACGCCAACGAGCCGACAAAGAAGCCATGAGCACCCAACCGCACTCGGTCGCGACTCTCGAAGAGACGACCGTACCCTCGGCCGCGACCTCGGCCGCGTTCACGTTCGTCGCCGAGCTCGCTCAGGAAGTTTCCAGCGGGCGTGTCGAGCTGCCGTCGTTCCCCGACGTCGCGGTGCGCGTGCGCAAGGTGCTCGCGGACGAAAACGTCTCGAACGATCAGATCGCTCGCGTCGTCGGCTCCGAGGCCGGGCTCGCCGCCCGCGTGTTCACGCTCGCGAATTCAGCCGCGTTGAATCGCAGCGGCAAGTCCGTCATGGAGCTGAAGAGCGCGGTGAACCGCATCGGCCACAACAACGTACGGACCGCGGCGGTGTCGTTCGCGATCGCGCAGCTGCGCCGCGCCGGCGAGCTCAGGCACATGTCGAAGGAGCTGGAGCAGCTGTGGAAGGAGGCGACGCTGGTTGCCGCGCTGTCATACACCCTCGCTTCGCGGCAGACCGACGTGAACGCGGACGAGTCGATGCTCGCGGGACTGCTGCACAACGTGGGGAAGATCTACATTCTCGCTCGCGCGAATCGTCATCCGGGGCTGTTCCAGGACGCCGCCGCGCTCGGCCAGGTGCTGCGCGACTGGCATGCGAACATCGGCAAGGCGATCGTCGAGAACTGGGGCTTCCCCAGCCATATCGCCGACGCGGTCGGAGAGCACGAGAACATCGATCGCCGCAACGGCGAGCCCGACGTCACCGATGTGTTGACGGTCGCCGTCATGATGTCCGGCTTCATGAATCACGAGGCCGATCTCGAGCTCAACATGCAGGGCGTGAAGGCGTTCTGGCGCCTCGGTCTCGACAACACGAAGTGCGTGCAGGTCATGCGCGATTGCTCCGAGGAAATCGCGGCGCTGCGCTCCGCGCTCGGCGATTGACTACGGAATTCGACTGAGGGCGCGTTCCGCGCGCCGCCGATCGGAAGCCTCGCGCGTATGCGGCATAACGTGCTCAACGTGTACGCCGCGATCGCCATCCTCCTGATTCGCAGTTTCGTGCTCACCGCGCTCGCGATGAGCGCGCCGGTATGGGCCGACGACAGCGCGAAGCCCGCGCTCGACCGAGGGCCGGAGGCGGAGCCTGAGCTCGACGTCGATTTCGCGAGCGGTCCCGAGAACGAGCGCGTGAGCGTGTCGCTCGCGAACAGCGAGTTGCTCGTCCGGCTCGGCAAAGAACTGCGGCTGCATTGCGAAGTATCCAGCCGCGACGATCTCGACGCCGCGCCGGAACTCGGCATCGGCCTCGCCCTCCGCTTCAGGTTTCAATAGTCCCCGCCGCGGCGCCGTCGCGTCTTCGTCACAGCGCGTTTTTGCAAGTCGTGGTTGCAATGACCGCGGCTGGCTGAGGGTTTGGCTTAGGCGACGCCGCACGCATTCCACTAGGATCCGGGGGCGTGCGCGAAACGTACTGATTGCATGCGGAATCCCGACACGCAAAGTTGCTGGCGCTCGTTTCACCTGGAACCTGGCGCGTGACGAAGAACGGCAAGATCCTCATCGCAGAGGACGATCCCGAAGCCCGTGAGCTCTTGGCGCTGGTGCTTGCCGGCGGCGACTACGAAGTGCTCGCGGCGGGCGATGGCGTCGAGGCGCTCGGCCTGTTGCGCCAGGAGCATCCGGATCTGCTGATTACGGACATCGTCATGCCGCGCATGGACGGTTACGAACTCGTGCGCCAACTGCGCGAGGACGCCGAGATGTCGCGCACGCCGGTCATATTCTGTTCGGCGTCGTATCACGAGCGGGAAGTGCGGGCGATGGCGCAGTCGCTCGGCGTCCTCACGACGCTCGCCAAGCCCTACGACGTGAGCACCGTGCATACGGTCGTGCAGCAAGCGCTGCAGACCACCCCGCCGCCGGACATTCGCGCCCCCGCGCCGGAAGCATTGCAGGCGACCCAGGACAGATTGAACGCCCTTGTCGCCTTCAGCCGACGCTTGTTCGCGATCGCGGAGCCGAATGAAATCCCCTTGGCGGCGTGCCGCGCGGCGCGGGAGATCTTGATGGCCCAGTGCGCGGAGCTCGTCGTGAACATCGACGGCATCGACGACGGCTCGTGCCGCGAGAGCGGCCTGACCGACGACAGCGCGCAGCGGCTGCGGTCCGCTTCGTTGTACAAGGAGTTGTCCACGACCGTGGCCAGCGGTGGCTGCGCCGCCTATCCGCTGACGCCGCCCGAGCCCGTGCCGCTGACGCGTCCCATCCGATCCGGCGAGTTCGTTTCGCTGCTCGGCGTGCCGATCGCCTCAGGCAGCCGGGTGCACGGGCACATGACGGTGATCAATCGCATCGGCCTGACCGGCTTCACCGAAGAGGATCTGGCCGTCGCGCGCGCGATCGCCGCCCAGGTCGCGGTCGCCTGCGAGAACGCGGCCCGCCACAAGGTCCTCGCGATACAGATCGAGCAGCGCGCGGCCGCGGAGGCCGAGGTGCGGCGCCTGAACGAGGACCTCGAGCGGCGCGTCGCCGAGCGCACCGCCGAGCTGTCGATCGCGAATCGCGAGCTCGAGGCGTTCTCGTATTCGGTCGCGCACGATCTGCGCTCGCCGCTGCGGCTGATCGACGCGCACTGCCAGATGCTGCGCGATGAGATCGAGCTCGCTTCGCCGGACGCGATCAGCCATCTGGATCACATCCGGCGCGGCGCCACGCAGATGAGCACGCTGATCGATGGACTGCTCGCGCTCTCGCGCGTCAGCCACGTCGAGATGAAGCAGGAGAACGTACCGCTCAACATTCTGGTCGAGCAGGCGCTCGAGCATCTGATCCAGGAGCTGCACATGCGCTCGATCGAATGGCGCATCGCCCAGTTGCCGACGGTGCGTTGCGATCCCGCGCTCATCCGGCAGGTGTTCATCAACATGATCAGCAACTCGCTGAAGTACACGCGGCTGCGCCGCGGCGCCTGCATCGAAATCGGCATCGGCACGTCCGAGTCGCAGAGCTACGTGTTCGTACGCGACAACGGCGTCGGCTTCGACATGCGGTATGCCAACAAGCTGTTCGGCGTGTTCCAGCGGCTGCACCATCCGAGCGAGTTCGAGGGGACGGGCATCGGCCTGGCGACCGTCAGTCGCATCATCGAGCGCCACGGCGGGCGCATTTGGGCGGACTCGGTGCTGGGCCAGGGGGCGACCTTCCGCTTCACGCTGGCGGGAATGCCCGGCTTATAGGGCGGTCGGGGGTCTGGCGCTGGCCCGCGAACGGCCTCGCGGCTATCCTTGCCGTCCCCCCGTATTCGCTGACTTGCCGTCAATTTCCTGCATGCAAGAACGTTACGACCATGCGGCCATCGAGTCGCAGGCCCAGGCCATTTGGGAAGAAAGTCGCGCCTTCGACGCGAAGGAAGACCCGAACCGGCCGAAGTACTACTGCCTGTCGATGTTTCCGTACCCCAGCGGGCGCCTGCACATGGGGCACGTCCGCAACTACACGATCGGCGACGTGATCTCGCGCTTCATGCGCATGAAGGGCCACAGCGTGCTGCAGCCGATGGGCTGGGACGCGTTCGGTCTGCCGGCCGAAAACGCCGCGATGCAGAACGGTGTGCCGCCCGCGAAGTGGACGTACGACAACATCGCGTACATGAAGCGCCAGCTCCGCTCGCTCGGCTTCGCGATCGACTGGACGCGCGAGGTCGCCACCTGCAAGCCCGACTACTATCGTTGGAATCAGTGGCTGTTCTTGCGCATGCTCGAGCGGGGCATCGCCTATAAGAAGACGGGTGTCGTCAATTGGGACCCGCAGGATCAGACGGTGCTCGCGAACGAGCAGGTGATCGACGGCCGCGGCTGGCGCACCGGTGCGCTCGTCGAGAAGCGTGAGATCCCGATGTACTACCTGCGCATCACCGATCAGGCGCAGGAGCTGCTCGAAGCCTTGCAGGAGCTGCCGGGCTGGCCCGAGCGCGTGCGCACGATGCAGGCGAACTGGATCGGCAAGAGCGAAGGCGTTCGCATCGGCTTCCCGTACGAACTGCATGGCGAGCAGCACGTGCTGAACGTGTTCACGACCCGCGCCGATACCGTCATGGGCGTCACGTTCTGCGCCGTCGCGGCCGAACACCCGCTCGCGACGCACGCGGCGCGATCGAACCCGGCGCTCGCCGAGTTCATCGAGGAGTGCAAACGCGGCACGGCCATGGAGGCCGAGATCGCGCTCATGGAAAAGAAGGGCATGCCGACGGGCCTTACCGTCGTGCATCCGCTCTCGGGCGAGCAGGTGCCGGTGTGGGTCGGCAATTACGTGCTCATGACGTACGGTGAAGGCGCCGTGATGGGCGTGCCGGCGCACGACGAGCGAGATTTCGGGTTCGCAAAAAAATACGGCCTGCCGATCAAGTTCGTGATCGCGCCGCCGGGCGAAGCCGCGCCGATCGAGGCGGCCGAGTGGCAGCCCGCCTTTGGCGCATACGGCGTGTGCGTCAATTCAGGCAAGTACGATGGCCTCGATTACCCGCGAGCGGTCGATGCGATCGCCGCCGACCTCGCGGCGAAGCAGCTCGGCAACAAGCAAGTCCAATGGCGGTTGCGCGATTGGGGCATCTCGCGCCAGCGCTACTGGGGTTGTCCGATTCCGCTGATCCACTGCCCGAGCTGCGGCGATGTGCCGGTGCCGGACCAGGATCTGCCGGTCGTACTGCCGGAAGGGCTCGTGCCGGATGGCAGCGGCAATCCGCTCAACAAGCTCGATGCGTTCGTCAATTGCACGTGCCCGAAGTGCGGTGCGCCAGCGCGGCGCGAGACGGACACGATGGACACGTTCGTCGATTCGTCGTGGTACTTCATTCGCTATGCGTGCGCCGACAACCAGACAGCCATGGCGGACGAGCGCGCGAACTATTGGCTGCCCGTCGATCAATACATCGGCGGCATCGAGCACGCGATTCTGCATCTGCTCTATTCGCGCTTCTGGACGCGCGTGATGAACGACCTCGGCCTGGTGAGCGTGCGCGAGCCGTTCAAGAACCTGCTCACGCAAGGGATGGTGTTGAACGAGGCGTTCTCCCGCACGACCGAGGCGAAGCGCCAGTATTTCTGGGCGCACGATCTCGACATTCAGCGCGATTCGCATCAAGACGTGATCGCGGCGACGGCGAAGGCGGACGGCCAGCCCGTGAACTACGACGGCTGGACGACGATGTCCAAGTCGAAGAACAACGGCGTCGATCCGCAACAGCTCGTCGCCGAGTACGGCGCCGACAGCGTGCGCCTGTTCATGATGTTCAAGGCGCCGCCGGAGGACACGCTCGAATGGTCCGACGACGGCGTCGAGGGCGCGGCGCGGTTCATGCGCAAGCTGTGGCGGGTCGTGTACGAGCATGTTCAGGCGGGCCCGCTGCCGCTGGACGGGGGAGATCGGAGCCAGCTCACCGAGCCGCAGCGCGCGATGCGGCGTGCGGCGCACGCGACCCTCGCGAAGGTCACGGACGACATCGGCCGCCGCCGCGTGTTCAACACCGCGATCGCGGCCGTGATGGAGTTGATGAACACGCTCGCGAAGTTCGATGACCGGTCGGACACGGGCCGCGCGATCGTCCAGGAAACCCTCGAGCTCGTCGTGCAAATGCTCGCGCCGATCGTGCCGCATGCGACGCATGCGTTGTGGCAGGCGCTCGGCCATGCCGATCCGCTCATCGAGCGCCGCTGGCCGGAACCCGATGCCAGCGCGCTCGTGCAAGACACGCTCGACATCGTCGTGCAGATCAACGGCAAGGTTCGCGGCCGCCTGAGCGTCGCGGCCGATGCCGATCAGGATGTCGTGCTCGCGGCCGCGCTTGCCGATCCGGGCATCCACAAGTGGGTCGAAGGCAAGCCGATGAAGATGGCGAAATACATCAAGGGAAAACTGCTCACCATCGCGGTGTGAAGTGTGCAAGCGGAGGTCGTATGCAGATGCGAGTCGTTGACAGCGCGGTGGCCGAGGTTCGTAACCGCGTCTCCGCGGAGGAGTGGGCGCTGCGCGTCGATCTGGCCGCGTGCTATCGGTTGATCGCGCATTTCGGCTGGGACGACCTCGTGTTCACGCACATCTCGGCGAAGGTGCCGGGCTCGCACGATTTCCTCATCAATCCGTACGGCTTGATGTTCGACGAAGTGACGGCTTCCAACCTCGTGCGTGTCGATCTCGCCGGTACGAAGACGCTGGAGAGCCCGTACGAGATCAATCCCGCCGGCTACACGATCCACAGCGCGATCCACGAAGCGCGCGAAGACGCGGGGTGCGTGCTGCACACACATACGATGCAGGGCGTCGCGGTGTCGTGTCAGAAGGCGGGGCTGCTGCCGATCTCGCAGCAGGCGAGCCTCGTCGTGCAATCGCTTGCGTATCACGACTACGAGGGGCTCGCGATGAATCCCGACGAGAAGAGCCGGCTGCAGGCGAATCTCGGCAAGGCGCGCAATTTCATGCTGCGCAATCACGGCTTGCTGACGGTCGGACGCACGGTGTCCGATGCATTCTTGTTGATGTACACCTTCCAGCGGGCGTGCGAGATTCAAGTGCTCGCCCAAAGCGGCGGCGCGGAGCTGCTGCACGTTCCGCAGAGCGTGCTCGACACGGTGCCGGAATATTCACGGGCGGTCATGCGCGGCGCGGGCAGCGGCCTGACGTGGCCGGCGCTGCTGCGGCGCCTGGATCGAATCGACACGAGCTACAAGAACTAGCGGGGCAGGCATCTAGCGTCCCTTCCCCCGCCGCGCGGGGGAAGGGGAGTCGGCTGAAGCCGTCATTCTTCTGGGGCAGATCGACGAAGAACGACGTGCCCGTCGCATCAGTGCGGAAATGAATCCGCCCGTTCATCTGCTCGATCAGCGCCTTGGAGATCGCGAGCCCCAGCCCTGATCCGCCCTGGGCCCGCGCATCCGACGAATCGCCTTGGCAGAACTTGCTGAATAGCTTCGCCTGGAACTCGGGCGCGATGCCGGGTCCGTAATCCCGCACCTCGATCGTGACTGTGCCGCCGGTCGCGGACAGCGCAATGTCCACGCAGCCCGACGGCGGCGAGAACTTCACGGCGTTCGATAGCAGATTCGTCATCACCTGCAGCAAGCGATTCGCATCGACCGCGGCGCTCACCGTCGGCGCGCCGGTGACGAGACGCAGCGATGCCTTGCGCGCGGCCGCATATGGGGCGTTGACCGCGAGCGCCTGAACGACGATCGGCTGCAGCGTTTGGATCGCGAGCTCGAATCGCAGCTTGCCGGACTCGATGCGCTCCATGTCGAGCATGTCGTCGACGAGCGTACCGAGCCGCTCGGCATTGCGACCGGCAAGTTGCAGCAGCTGTTGTGCTTTGTCGGCGATCGGCCCGGCACCGCCGGCCACGACGAGGCCGATCGCCGCACGAATCGACGTGAGCGGCGTACGCAGCTCGTGCGAGACGGTCGCAACGAACTCGCGCTTCATGCGATCGACGCGCGTCAGCTCGGTGATGTCGGAGTTCATGCCCACGATGCGGCGAGCGACGCCGCTCTGGTCGTATTGCGCCAGCGCCGTCGCCTTGATCACGCGTTCGGTGCCATCCGCCCATACGATGCGGAACTCTTCGTTGAACTGCTTGCTGCCCGCGAGCAGCGCGGCGAGCCTGGCCTCGACTCGCGCCAGGTCCTGCGGATGGACGCGTTGGCGCCAGAGCTCGTAATCGATGCGATCGCCGTGCGGCTCGAGGCCATACATGTCGTGCAGCCGCGCATCCCAGCGGATCGAGCTGTCGGTCAAATCCATCTCGAAGACGCCGGCGCGACTCGCTTCGATCGCGAGCAGCAGCCGGTCATTGAGCGCCTCCAGCTCCGCTTGCTGGTCGTTGCGGGCGCGCAAGTGCTCGTCCGCGTCCAGGCGCGCGCGCACGAGCGCGAGCAATTGCGCATCGAGGCGCGCTGCCGAGCCGCCGACGAGCACGACGAACACGAGCACCATGACGCCCATCCCGATCTGCATCGGCTCGAACGTGCCCAACAGCCGCGTCGCGAGCGGCAGCGCACAGGCCAGCACGAAGCCCAAGGCCGCCGCGCGCACGGACGACATCGATGCCACGGCGGTGGCCGAACAGCCGGCGATGACGAACGACAGGAACATCTGCAGGAGCGGCGCTGCGGGAAACACGAGGATGCACGCCAGTCCCCAGCTCGCGCCGCCCGCGGTACACGCGATGACGAACTGCCGTTGCAGACGTTCGAGTGCGCCGGGCGCTGCCGTGTCGGCGATCCGGCGGTACGTGAGGCAGACCGAGAATCGCACTGCCGTGACCGCGAGGAAACTGAGATACCAGACGATCAACGCGGCCGCATTGCCGGACGGCCACAGCATGCCGAGCGTCAAGGTCGCAAGTACGACCGCGAACGTGAGCGACATCGTATGCCCAGCGAAGGCGACCTTCAGGCGCGCCGCCCGCACCGCGTGGGCGTGAGTCTGTGCGGAGAACGGGACGGTTTGGGTCACGAGGCTCGACCTGGTTGGCGCTGGCAGCGCTGGCATGGACGCATTGGAGCCGAGCCGTGGGCGGCACGATGCGCGTGCCAGCACGCAACGTGCCGAATCAGGGAAGGTCTGCTTAACCGCGCGGCCCACCGTCCGCACGCAGCCGCGCAGGCGCTTTTCTATTCAGGGAATAACTCATGCGGCGCGACCCCGGTGCTGGTATGTAGGCTAGCCGCGCACGCGAATTCACTACGGCTCTGGAGACGCAATGGGTATCGATGCGATGACGAAGCGCATGTCGGTGCTGACGCGCGCGTTACCGCTGCGCGTCTTGCTCGTCGACGACGACGAGCTCGAGCTGGAATTGCTCGCCGAACGCATCGGCGCGGCGGGTTTCGAGGTCGCGCGCGCCGCGAACGGTGCGGAAGCGCTCGCGATGCTGGCAAGCACGTGGTACCCGCTCATCGTCACGGACTGGCAGATGCCTGTCATGGACGGAATCGCGTTCACCGAGGCGCTGCGCGCGCGCGGCGTCGACGACACCTACGTCATCATGCTGACGATGCGCGAGAGCATGGTGGATTACGAGCGCGGCTACCGGGCCGGCGTAGACGACTACCTGACGAAGCGTCTGCCCGATACGGACCTGTTCGCACGCATTCATGCCGCCTTCAACACGATCGCGCTGCGCCGCTCGCTGCAGGACGCACAGAACGCGCTCGTCACGGCCGCGCCGATCGATCCGCGCACCGGCGCCTTCACCGTCAACGAAACGCTTGCGAAGCTGCAAGCCGAGCTGCGGCGCTCGCTGCGCTACGAGCGCATGCTGTCGATGCTGCTCATCGGCATGCGCGCGCTGGATCGCGGCGAGCCGCCGAGCATCGGCGTCGTGAAGGAGGCGATCGAAACGATCCAGCGAACGATTCGCACGCATGTCGACTGGGTCGGGCATGTCGGGAGCAAGCACGGCGAGGAGAGCATCGCGATCGTGCTTCCCGAGGCGGCGCCGGGTGACGGACCCAAGATCAAGGAACGCTTGCGCCTTGCGCTCGCGCGACTGGCGAGTCCCGTTCCGCTGCACTTCGAGTTCGGTCTCGTCGGCCTCGAGCGCGGCGGCGACTCACGGGGGCTGGACGCCGCCGATCTGTTGCAAGTCGCCGAGCACTGCCGGGCCTGCAGCGGCCGGCCGGGCGCCGCGCAGCTGAGCGCCATCCAGCGCAGTGTCGCGGTGGGCGTGACGATCGCGTGTCGCCATGGCTATGCCGTGGAAAGCCATTGCACACTGAAGCCGGACGTCGCTTGAGGGATGAGGATGTCCGCACCCCGGGGGTCTGGCATCATGCGCGGCTTCCGCAACGCCTCGTACTCGTATGCACGTACCTGAACATACCGGCCGAGCCCTGCTGTTCGTCGCCACGCTGCTGCTCGCGTCGTGCGGCTGGCGCTTGCAGGGATCCGCGCGCTTGCCGGAGCTGCTCGCGACGGCATATGTCGAGACCAAGGACCCGTATACGGACTTCGACCGGGCCTTGCGCGCGAGCCTGATCGCCGCGGGCGCGACCCTCGTCGACGATCCGGCGCTCGCGACCGCGGTCGTGCGAATCCTGAGCGATGTCAGCGGTCAGCGCGTGCTGTCGGTGTCGGCACGGAACACACCCGAGGAATTTCAGGTTTTCTATTCCGTCGAGTACTCGGTCATGAGCGAGGGGAGCGAGCTGATTGCGCCGGACAGGATCGAAATGACACGGGACTACAGTTATGACGAGCGCGCCGTGCTCGCGAAACAACGCGAGCAGGCCGTACTGCGCGAAGCGCTCGCCCGCGACGTGGCCGCCATGATCGTGCGGCGCCTCGCGACTTTGTAAAAAACGCATGTCGACCGCGTACGTCGCCACGGACATCAGCGCGCGCGAAGCAGGCTCGAGTCTCACCACTCGCGGCATATTGATACTGACGGCGGTGGGCACGGCGATACTCGCCTTGCTGGCACTCGCCGTGCTCTGGGTCGTCACGCGCGAGATGGACGCCGCCCGGGAGTCGTACCGCGAGGTCCAGCACACGCGCGAGGTGCTCGAGCAGCTGCAGCTCGTGCTCTCCACCTTGCAAGACGCGGAGACCGGTCAGCGCGGCTTCGTCATCACGGGGAAGGAGGAATTCCTCGAGCCCTACCGGGCCGCGGAGCGCTCGCTGCCAACGCAGCTCGATCGGCTCGCGCAACTCGTCACCGATCCCGGCGCGCAGGCACGGCGCGGCGAGCTCGTGACGCTCGCGCGCGAGCAGCTGCTGTTCGTGCGGCAGCTCGTCGAGCTGCGCATGCGCACCGGCACGGAAGCGCCCGCCGCGTTGCTCGTGAGCGAAGCGGGCAAGGAGCGCATGGACGCGATTCGCGAGCGTATCCAGGAGCTGCGCGAGCGGGAGCAACTGCAGCTGTCGAATCGTCTCGACGCATTCCAGGCGCGTTCGACGCGCAGCGAATGGATCATGCGCGGCGCACTGTTCGCGGCGGCGGCAATGGTGTGTCTGATCGGCCTGCTGCTGGTCCGGGACATCAAGCGCCGCATCGCGGCGGAGCAGAAGGCGCGCGACGCGTTCGATCTGCTGCGCGCGTCCATGGACAACCTGGCGCAAGGCATCTCGGTGTTCGATTCGAAGCTGCGCCTGATCGCCTGGAACGAGCGCTACCTCGAGCTGCGCGGTTTGCGGCCGACGGACGTCGAGCGGCATCTGCCGATCGACACGCTGGCGGCGCGGGCGGCGCCGCTGAAATTCACGCTGATGTCCGGCGACGCCGAGAGCCGCGCGATCCACCTGTCCGACGTGCACGAGCGCAGGGCATTCGATGCCGAAGGCATGAAGCCCGACGGCTCCGTACTGCGCGTGCAGGGCCGGCCGATGCCGCACGGGAACTACATCGTGACCTACGCGGACGTCACCGACCTGAAGCAATCGGAGCTCGCCTATCGGGAGCAGGCCGCGCGCCTGGCCGCGATTCTCGACAACGTCGTCGACGCGATCATCACGATCAACGAGAGCGGCAGCATCGAATCATGGAGCAACGGCGCGGAGCGTCTGTTCGGCTACAAGAGCGAGGAAGTGCTGCGCCGAAACGTGCGCATGCTGATGCCCGACCCGCACGCCTCCGCGCACGACGGCTACATTCGCCGCTACATCCAGACGGGCGAGCGCCGCATCATGGGCATGCGCCGCGAAGTCGAGGCGTTGCACAAGGACGGGCGCCGCGTGCCCGTCGACCTCGGCATCAGCGAGATGCGGATCGGCAAGCGCCGCATGTTCATCGGCGTCGTGCGCGACATCTCCGCGCGCATCGAGGTCGAGCGGATGAAGTCCGGTTTCGTGTCGACCGTCAGCCACGAGCTGCGCACCCCGCTCACGTCGATCTCGGGATCGCTCGGCCTGCTCGCGGGCGGCGTCGCGGGCGAGCTGCCGCCCAAGGCAACGCGGCTCATCGACATTGCCAAGCTCAACTCGGAACGGCTCGTACGCCTCATCAACGACATCCTCGATCTCGAGAAGGCCGAGTCGGGACGGCTGGAATTCCGGCTCGAGACGCTGCGCGTAAAGCCGATCGTGCAGCACGCGATCGACGTGAACCGCTCCTACGCGCAGGGCTTCGGCGCGACGTTCGAGCTGGACGCGCGCAGCGACGATGCGAACGTGCTCGTCGACCGGGATCGGCTGGTGCAGGTGCTCACGAATCTATTGTCGAACGCGGCGAAGTTCTCACCGCCGGGCGGCGTCGTCACGGTGCGCGTGCGCGGCGGCTACGACAGCGTCACGATCTCCGTGCACGATCAAGGACCGGGCATCCCGGAGCAGTTCCAGGGCCGCATCTTCGAGAAATTCGCGCAGGCCGACAGTTCGGACTCGCGCGCGAAGGGCGGCACCGGGCTCGGCTTGTCGATCGTGAAGACGATCGTCGAGCGCCTCGGCGGCAGCGTCGGCTTCGACAGCGCCGCCGGCGAAGGCACGACGTTCTTCGTCACGCTGCCGGTGCGCCATCAACATGCGGCGCTGTCGCCGAGCGCGGGCCAGGGGTCGTATGCGGGGCCGGTCGTGCTGGTCTGCGAGGACGATCCGGATGTCGCCGCGCTGCTCGCGCAGATCCTGCGCAAGGAGGGCATGCGCGCCGAGACGGTCGCGACCGCGCGCGCGGCCCGCGCCGCGCTGGACGCGGTGAAGTTCGATGTCGCGATCATCGATTTGCATCTGCCCGACACCGACGGCCTCGAATTCATCACCGAGCTGCGCTCGCGTGGGGGCTCGCGGGATTTGCCCGTCATCGTGGTGACGGCGCGGGCGCGCGGCAAGGAAGACGTGGGCGCCGTGAGTACGCTGCAGCTGGCGGACTGGCTGCAAAAGCCCATCGATCCGCAGCGGCTGCTCGATTCCATTCGCTCGGTGCTGACCCAGCCGCGCGACCGCCGGGCGCGCATCCTGCATGTCGAGGACGACGTGTCCCTGACGGATCTCGTGAAAGAATTACTCGATGGCGAGGCGGAGGTGATTGCCGCGAATTCGCTCGCGGACGCGAAAGCGTCGATACGCGACCAGTACGACCTCGTGATTCTCGACATCACGCTTGGCGACGGCTCCGGATTGGATATTTTGCCGCTGCTCGGGCGTAAGGCTTCGCGGCCCCCCGTCATCCTGTACAGCGCGACGGAGCCGAGCCGCGAAATTTCGAGCATGGTGGAAGCGGCGCTCGTGAAGTCACGAGACTCCGTCGAGGAATTGTTGTCGAGCGTTCGCACGTTGGCGCGGCGAAACGCATGAACGTGTCAGGCGAAGGAGAGGGGCAGGATGAGGCGCGAGGAACTCAAGAGCGTGTTGTATGTGGACGATGAGCCGGACATCCGCGAAGTCGTGCAGATGTCCTTGTCGCTCGTCGAGACGCTCGATGTACACACGTGCGAGTCGGGTGAGCGCGCGCTGGTCGTGCTGCCGGAACTGCGCCCCGATCTGTTGCTGCTCGACGTGATGATGCCCGGCATGGACGGCCCCTCGACGCTGCGGAAGATCCGCACGATGGACGGGTTCGAGACGATGCCGGTGATTTTCATGACGGCGAAGGCGATGCCGCAGGAGGTCGAGCGCTTTCACGAGCTCGGCGCCGCCGCGGTCATCGCGAAGCCGTTCGATCCGCTCAAGCTGGGAAGTCAGGTCGTCGCGGTGTGGGAGGGGTTGCGGCATGCGTGACGAGGACCAGCTGCGCGAGCACATGGCGGGGCTCGGCGCACGCTATCTCACCCGTACGCTGGGCGAGCTGCGGCACATCGGCGAGTTGCATGAGCAGCTCGCGGCGGGGTCGCCGGGCGCGCTGCAGGACCTCGAGCGTGCGGCTCACAAGATCCATGGCAGCAGCGGCATGTTCGGCTTTCACGAGCTGAGCGAGCAGGCAGGCGCGGTGGAGCACCTGGCCGCGCGTCTGCGCGGCGGCGAGTGCCCCGAGCACTTGCGCCGCTTGGGAGACGACGAGTTGCGGCAGCGCCTGGCGGCATCGGTCGCGCAGCTCGATCGCGTCGCACGCACGACGGCGCAGGCTTTCGGCATCGATCCGCATGTCGGCTGAGATCCAGAGTGCGAGCGACGTGCTGCGCGTCGCGGATGTCGGCTGGAACGCGCTGCGCGAGCTGCTCGGGCCGTATGGCCTGACGGTGGACAGACTTGCGGACGCGGCGCGGATTCCCGGGTCCTATTGGGGCGAGAGCGAAGCCGGTCTCGTCGCGGACACGTTGTACGCGCGCGAGGACACGCCGGTGCACTCGGTGCTGCATGAAGCGGCGCATTTCGTCTGCATGGATCGGCAGCGGCGCGAGCGCTTGGACCAGGACGCGGGCGGCGATCACGCCGAAGAGAATGCCGTGTGCTATCTGCAGATCGTGTGGTCGGATGCGCTCGTGGACGTCGGGCGGGAGCGCATGTGGCGCGACATGGATGCGTGGGGTTACACCTTCCGGCTCGGCTCCGCGCGCCGCTGGTTCGAGGACGATGCGGAGGACGCGCGCACGTGGTTGATCAGTCACGGCGTGATCGAGGAGAGCGGCCGTACGACGGGGCGCCGGCGCGAGTGACGCCGCCGTGCCCCAAGTCAACCGCGGAATCTGTCCGTCGCGCTCACGAGCTCATGCGTATTGCCGGCTTCCAGGGCTGAATGTCCCGCATCCGGCACGATGCGGAAATCGGCCTCGGGCCAGGCCGTGTGCAGCCGCCAGGCCGTCTGCATCGGACACACGACGTCGTACCGGCCCTGCACGATGACTGCCGGAATCGCGCGGATGCGGTCCACGTTCCGCAATAGCTGGTCCTCGCTGTCCAGGAAGCCGCGATTGACGAAGTAGTGGCATTCGATGCGCGCGACCGCGATCGCGAAATCCTCCTCGCCCCACTTGTGCACGTTTTCCTCGTTGACGTGCAGATAGCTCGTCGAGGCTTCCCAGATCGACCACGCTCGCGCCGCCTGCACGCGCGTCGCGCGATCCTCGCTCGTCAGCCGCTCGTAGAACGCGCGAATCATGTCGCCGCGCTCCTCGGGCGGGATCGCTGCGACGTAGTGCTCCCAGCGATCCGGAAACAGCGCGCTCGCGCCTTCCTGATAAAACCAACGCAGCTCGAACTGCGACAGCATGAAGATGCCGCGCAGCACGAGCTCGCTCACGCGATCCGGATGCGTCTGCGAATACGCGAGCGCAAGCGTCGAGCCCCACGACCCGCCGAACACGAGCCATCGGTCGATGCCCAGATGCGCTCGCAGCTGTTCCATGTCGGCAACCAGGTGCCACGTCGTGTTATCGACCAGGCTGGCATGCGGGCGGCTGCGGCCACAGCCGCGTTGATCGAATAGGACGATGCGATATGCATCGGGATCGAAAAAGCGCCGGGCGCGCGCGTCGCATCCCGCGCCGGGTCCGCCATGCACGAACACCGCGGGCTTGCCCTTGGGATTGCCGCATTCCTCGTAATAGATCTCGTGGTCCTGCGAGACGCGCAAGTAGCCCGAAGCATACGGCTCGATCGGGGGATACAGCGTGCGCCGCCCGCCGCGCGCCTGCGCGGCGCGCTTGCGTTTGGTCAGCACGGCGTGGCGCGCGTGGCTGCGCTGCTTCTTCGAGGGTTGCTTGCGCGCGGGGCGGCGAGCGGATTTGCGCTTGTTGGCCATCGAGTTCCTCGGATTCAGCCTGCTGCGCGCTGCGCAAGCGACGAGACGCCCGTGGGGCGCGTTGCGGTGTCGCCCTGTCGTGCGCGCGGCGTGTACGATGCCAATCCTCGTCGAAATGAGCAACGTCGATGAAATTACGATCCGCCGCAGGTCCGCGCCGCGAGCTCGAGCTGGACCGCTCGACAGGCTCGGCCGCAGTGAGGGTCGCACGCTGATGGAGTCGCGACGGGTCGCGATCGCGACGCTCATCGGTGTCATGGTCATCTGGGGCAGCACGTTCGTCGTGACGAAAGCGGCGATCGGCGAGATTCCGCCGCTCACGCTCGCTTTCATCCGCGTCGCGATCGGCGCGCTCGTCCTCGTGCCGTTCGCGATCCCGCGGCTGCGCTCGATGGGATCGCTGCCTTGGCGATGGCTGTGGACCATGGGGTTCATCGGCGTCGCGCTGTACTACGTTGTATTCAATATCTCGCTCGCGCTCACGTCCGCAGCGCAAGGCGCGCTCGTGCAAAGCTCGATTCCCGCGGTCACGGCATGCATCGCGATGGTGTGGCTGCGTGAGCCGGCGAGCCGCATGCGGTTGGTCGGTATCGCACTGTCGATCGCGGGCGTGCTCGTCGTGTTCGCCGAAGGCACGCGCAGCAGTGCTTCGTCGCCGGCGCCCGGGCTCGGCAATCTGCTGATGTTCGCCGCCGTCGTGTGCTGGGGCGTGTATACGTCGCTCGCGAAGCGCGTCGCGCAATACGATGCGATCGTCGTGACGACCTTCGTGACCACGTTCGGCGCGCTGCTGCTGCTGCCGCTGGCCATGTTCGAAATCGCCCGCGATGGGCTGCCGCGACCCGGGATGGATGCATGGCTCGGCGCCGCGTATCTCGGCGCGTTCGCGTCCGGCGCCGGGTATCTGCTCTACAACTATTCGCTGAAGCACATGGCCGCGAGCCAGGTCGGCGTGTTCACGAACCTCATCCCGATCGTCGGGGTGCTGACGGGCGTCGTCGCGCTCGGTGAGCCGCTGTCGTGGCAGGCGATCGTCGGCGGGGTGATCGTGATGATCGGCGTCGCGCTGACGACCAAGGGATAGCCGTGCTCAGGCGCGGCTTGCCTTGTGCGCCTCGATCTTGCCGAGCAACCACTGCAAACCGGCGAGATGCTGCTGGTCGTGACTGCAGAGGTAGTGCGCGAGGCTGCGCACCGTGACGATTCCGTAGTCCTCGAATTCCGCCGTGTATTCGAGTTGCTGCGGAGACAGCCCGGTGAGGTACACGAGCGTCCGCTCGCGGGCCGCGCGAAAGGCGGCGAATACCGCTGCCGCGTCGGCGCTCGCGTAAGAGCGCTCGATCGCGAGCGCATCGCCGTCGACGCCAGGCAGGAACGGATGCCGTTCTTCGACCGTGCGCCGGAAGCGCACTTGATAGCCGTCGATCTCGATGTCGCGCACGTGGCAGATCTGTTCGAGCGCCGTGAAGTGCTCGCTCGGTATGCCGTCCCACGCGGGCGGGCGCCAGTGCTTGAAATCGAGCGGAATCGCGGCGTAGTGCAGCTCGAGCTGTTGCGGAAACGCGGCGAGCGCGTCGAGCGTTGTGCGATTCATGGCGCCGCTCCCCCTGCTTTGCAGGCGCAATTGCCTGTGACCGTGCATGGCATCGAGAAGCGCCCGTCGATGCCGCGTTTCAATTCACGCACGGTGACGACGGCCGACATCGCGAGTGGGCCATGGATGTGCGGGTAGCTTTCCCCGGCCGCGTTTGCCTCATCAACGATGCGCGATGCGACGCGCGCCGGATCGATCTCGAGTAGCGTGAGCTCGACGGTGTCGCTGAACAGTGCGTCCGCAACTGCCTGAACCTGGTGAGCGTAAGCGCAGTGAATGAAGCCATCGGCGCTCAAGCTTGCGGGCGCATATTCGCCTTTACGCGCCGCGCGGTGGATGTCTGCGGTCGGTGCGAGGTGAAAAATGGCGGGCACGTGTAGTCCTTGAGGCGGATCAAGCGTGGGCGGAAGGATCGCACAATCGCCGCCAGAATGTATCTATTGGCGCGCGAGGGGCGCACACTTTGCCACGCTCTGCGCGCGCCATGCGGCGCGCGCAGAACGGCGAGGTTCATTGCGTCGATCGCACTTCAGGTGTCCTCGCGTGGAGGGACAATGCAAGATTCACATCGGTCCGCGGCGCTTCAGGCAGCCCTGCAGTTCGTCATAGCGAGCGATTCCTTGTCGGATCACAAGGCGATCCTCATCGACGCGCTCCTACAAGCCATCCGTGATCACGATGCGGCGGAGCTGCAGGGACGTGTCGTCGCACAGTCGTACAGGGAATGGCAGGACCAAGAGATCGCGCAGCTCAAGTCGTTCTTGCACGGCCGCATTGCGAGCAGTTGGCAGGATGCGGACGAGTGTGTAATGCACCTCGCGTCGCTTTTTCATCGTGATCCTCGATCTGTTCGCGACAAGGTGGCGGAACTCGGCCTCGGTGCTTCGATCGACTACCGGCTGGCGAGCGCGCTCAGGCACTCGCGAGGCGGTTAGCTGTTCGGAAACAGCCGCGCGGTCTCGTCCTTGACGACGCGGTAACACTCGCACACGCGCACTTCCAGTCCGGATCGATCGATGATCCGCAGCTGCCCACGTCGCGCTTCGACGAGATCCGATGCCTGCAGGTTCCGCATCGCCTCCGTGATGCTTTCGCGCCGTACGCCCAACATCCGCGAGATGTGCTCTTGAGTGATCGAGATCGTGTTCGTGCGGGATCGATCGAGCGTCAAGAGCAGCCAACGACACAACCGTTGATCCACCGCGTGATGGTTGTTGCACACCGAGGTCTGGAGCATCTGTGTCATCAGTGCTTGCGTGTAGCGCAGCAGTACGTCGTGGAAGTGGCGGCCGCGCGCGAACTCGCGCTGCAATCCATGCGGATCGAGTCGAAACGCGTGTCCGGCGCCTCGTACCGACGCACGATTCGGCATCGTGTTGCCGCCCATGAACAGGGCGATGCCCACGACGCCATCATTGCCAATCACACCGATTTCCGACGATTGGCCGCCGGCGAGCACGTAGCAGACGGAAACGATCGCTGTAGTAGGGAACAACAGGCAGCGCAGCGGCGCGCCCGATTCGTGGATGACCTCATCGTGCCGCAGTTCCACCGACTCGAGACTCTCGAGCAGCGCCTCGCGTGCGGCTGCCGGAAGGCATGCGAGCAGCGCGTTATCGGTGGGAAGAGGCGGCCTCACGTCATCCTACGCGTCGCAAACGAAGTGGCCGCACGCCCTATGTTCGCTGGCGTACCGACGCAGCGAGACCGAAGGAGCATAGTGCGGGTCTTGGCTACGATGAAGGAGCTCATCATGATCTTGAATATCGGCGCACATAGGCTTGGAATTCGACTCGGCGCGCAGAAGTGCACGGCTGGCGCAGCGCCGCCTGCCTTGACCGTCGACCTGGAGCCGCTGCACAGCATCGAGTCGCCTGACGTGCCGAGAATTCGCAAGCTCCGCCGCCGTCTGCTGACGAAAAGAGGCACTCGAACGCTGGTGTCCATGGTTGAACGCAATGACGCAGGAATGCTCGCGATCTTGGACGCGTACGGTGTAGTCGTGTACTGGCATGACGGATCGATTCGCGGCGCGCAGGCCGAAGGGGTGCTGGATCGGCACGTCTCGCAGTTTTACGCTCCGGAGAACGAATCGGTTGCGCTCGCGAACAATCACCTGTGCAAAGCGTGTGCGAGCGGCGGCAGCTTGGCGGCGGGATGGCACCGTCGCCCCGACGGTTCTGTCTTCTGGGGTGTGACCTCCATCGAGCCCTTGCTGATGGCGGACGGCCGCCTCCAGGGATTCGTCCACGTGACTCGTGCGTCCAACGATCCGCGAGAGTCCGTCGTCGCGCGGGTTCAACGTCGATGGAGAATGCGGTGGCGAACCACGCGCTTGGCACGACCCGCGAGCTGGAGTTGCGGTGTCGCGTCCCCTCAGTTCGCATGAGGTGAATACGGCGACGCTCACCGGCAGAAGCGAGGAATCTCATCTGCCGCGGCGGCGCGCGCAAACAAGAAGCTCCCTCCGTACGTGTACTGGGCCAATTCGCTGATCAGAGTTCGCGTAGGCCCTTCAGCCATACCCTCGAGAAGTTCCGTCAAGCGTGGCGAGTCGCGTGCCATCGTGAGCGCGTGTCCGAACGCGATGGCATCGGCCTCACCGAGCAACTTGCGATCCGAGCCGTCCCCGGGCTCGTAATCCCGTGGCGCGGGCGCCTGAACCTTCGACCCGGCAGGCAGCTCATAGGTGACACCTTGCGGACGCCAGCCAAACTCCTGCGCGATTCTCAGCGCGGCGTGCCATTCGCCCAGACTGCACGAGAAGCGATCCCGCCCGCGAAGTACCTTGGCATCCCTGGCCATTTCCACGACGACATGCATAACGAGGTTTCACTCATGGGCTAGTGCGCGGCGCAGGGTGTCTCCCGGCGCTCGAAGCCGACGTCGCGCGTGCGTGTAAGAACTACGATCGTGAGCGCTCCGCCAGCGGTCGTGAAGGCGAGACGTGTGCTCCGCTGCGATTCGAGGACAGGGCGAGCCTCGCTGGCGATGAAAAATCATTGTGCGCTCGATCTGCGCGAATAGATACCGCTGCGTGCGCTCTCGTCCCGGTTCGTTCGATCTGCCGGCATCTCGGTCGCTTCACCGCGACCTTCCATCTTCGAGCTCGATGATCGTGGCGCGGACCTGCGAGCCGCGGACGTCGAGCTTCGCGACGCAGATCGGCAGCTTGAAGCGGCGCGGCCCCGCGCTCCCGGGGTTCAAGTACAACACGCCCGCGCGCCGCTCCATCGAGGGTCGGTGCGAATGGCCCGCGATCACGACGTCGATCTTCTCCTGCGCGGGATCGAGCGGGAGTTCCTTCAGATCGTGCAGCATGTAGATCGAGATGCGCTCGGCAGCGACGCGGATCGTCGTCGGAATGCGCCGAGCCCAAGCTGCTTCATCGTTATTGCCGCGTATCGCGGTCACGGGCGACAAGGCTTCGAGCCCCTCGAGCACCTGCGTGGACCCGATGTCGCCGGCGTGCAGGATGAGGTCGCTGCCGCGCAGCGCCTCGAGCGCCTCTGGACGCAGCAGCCCATGAGTGTCCGAAATGACGCCGATGTTCATCGTGTGGAATCTCGTGCGGCCGGTGTGAGCATGACCGCACGAGTTCCGTCAATCAACGAGCGAGGGGCAGGAACAGATCCAGGATCTGCTCGTGCTCGGGCACGTCGGGAAAGAACTTCACGCGTTGCAGGAACAGCGGGAAGTCGCGCGCGTCCTCGCCACTATTCGGCAGCCATTGCGAATACAAGAAGCGCACCCCGTCCGCCATTGCGGCATCGCCGCCGAGGACGCGCAACGACGCGCAGCGGCCCGCCGGAATCATCTTCGTGACGATGCCGCTGGCGTTCGGCTCGATGTCCGCGTCGGTCGCCGCACACAGATCGAATCGGAACTCGCTCGGCGCGGTCGTGACGGGATCATCGTACAAAACGTTGTAGGTCGCGCTCGTGCGCGGGTGCAGGCCGGCCTGTTTGCGCCACTCGATGAACTTGCGGATCGAATCGCCGATCGCGCGCGGATCGCCCCGATGCTCCAGTACGGCGACTTTCGCGCCGGGAAAATCGACGATTCTGACTTGCTCGGATTGCAATGACGTCTGCATGTGTTCGCTCCTGAGTACACTCAATCGTTCATGAATGGCGTACCAGGCATCCCATTCGGGGCGTTTCCTGAACTCGGAGGGCGCTTGGCCCAATGTCTTCTTGTACGCGCGCGCGAACGCTTCCGGTCCTGCGTAGCCGCTGTCGTGCGCGACGGTCAGCACCGACGTGTCGCGAAACGCCAGGCGGTACGAGGCGCGTTTCAAGCGGGTGAGCTGCACGTACTCGTAGACACCCAAGCCGAGGAACTCGCTGAATTGACGATGGAAGTGAAACTTCGAGAAGGACGCAACGGCGCTCAAGCGCTCGATCGACAGCGGCTCGTCCAGGTGCGTGTCGATGAATTCGAGCACGGTGCGAAGGCGGGCGCGATAACGATCGGTCGATGAGCTCAGAGCAGTTCTCCCCGGTACGGCCGCAACGTACGCCGGACGTGGCGCCCGGTCCTAGCAGTAATTGCGCTTCGCTACCCCTTGTCGCTCGACGCCTGCTCCGAGGTCAGATGCTTCACGAGGTCCTGCGCATAGGTCGGCAAGTCGGCGAGCTTGCGGATGCAGATCGACAGATTGCGCAGGGCCCATTCGTCCGTGAGCTGAATGCGATGCAACGTCATCGTGCGCGAGTTGCGCTCGGCCGTGGTCTCGGGCACGACGCCGATGCCGACGTTGCATTCGACGAGCCTGCAGACGGAGTCGAAGCTGCGCAGCTGGACCCTGAGCTTGAGCCGCTTGCCGATGCGGTCGGCCTTTTCGGACAGGAAACGCTGCAGCGAGCTGCTGCGATCGATGCCGACGAAATCGAAGTCGAGCACTTCGCTGAACGCGATCGACGTCGAGGCGGCGAGCGGATGCGAGGGCGAGGTCACGAGCACGAAGCGGTCGACGCGGAACGGAAACACTTCCAGGCCCGTGACGTCCTCGGTGCCGGCGACGATGCCGATGTCCGCCTTGCCGTCGGCGACGGCGGCGACGATCTCATCGCTCAAGCGCTCTTCGAGATCGATGTTGACGTGCGGATGCGAGGCAAGGAAGTTGCTCAGCGGCTCGGGCAGGAATTCGGTCAAGGCGTT
Source organism: Pseudomonadota bacterium (assembly GCA_023428645.1). Taxonomy (GTDB): domain Bacteria; phylum Pseudomonadota; class Gammaproteobacteria; order Steroidobacterales; family Steroidobacteraceae; genus Steroidobacter. The sequence goes on along the minus strand of JAEYXD010000133.1, from coordinate 21,974 downwards.
CGTGTTCGACAGCAGCCGAATGTGGCCCTTGAGCCCGTCCGCGTATTCGCTCAGGTCGCCGCGCATGCGTTCCGCCTGCTGCAGCAGCAGGCGTGCGTGATGCAGCAGCGTGCGGCCGGCGGGCGTCGGCTGGACGCCTTGCCGATCGCGATTGAGCAGCGGCGTGCCGAGCTCGAGCTCCATGTTGCGGATGCGCGTGCTCGCCGCGGCGACCGCGAGATGCATGCGATCGGCGCCGGCAGTGATGCTGCCCGCCTCCACGACGTGCAAGAACAACTTGAGATCGGTCAAATCGAAGCGCATCGACAACCCCTGCTAACGAGCGGGTGCCACCGTACGCGATCTGAACGAGAAGGCAAGAGCCGCTGCGCCCCTCACTGGAACAGGGCGGTGAGCCGCCGCGGCTGGCCGAGATGAAAGCCTTGCGCGTAGTCGATGCCGATGTCGAGGAGCTTGTCGTACACGTCGCGCGATTCGACGCGCTCGGCGACCGTCTCGATGCCCATGCTCGACGCGAGCTGCGTCACCGCGCGCACGACCGACTCCGAGCGTGCATGACTGCGCAGCTTGCCGATGAGCGAGCCGTCGATCTTCACGCAGCTCACGGGCCATTTGTGCAGGGGGCCGAATGTCGTGAGGCCGGCGCGGCAGTTGTCGAGCGCGAGGCGGCAGCCGACATCGCGCAGATGCGCGCCCAACAGCGCGAGCGCCTGCTGATGCTCGAGTGCGTCGCTCTCCGCGACCTCGAAGACGAGCAAGCCCGCGGGAACCGCGCTTCTGCACACTTCGGCAACGAGGAATTCGCGAAAGCCCGCCGCGACGAGCGACTGCGCCGCGATGTTGATACAGAACTCCCAGCGTCCCGTGCGCACGCGCTCCGCATGTGTCTTGAGCGTGCCGAGCAGCCGGCGAATCACCCAGCGATCGAGCTCGGGCAGCAGCGTCGCCGCTTCGGCCGCTTCGAAGAACGAGGCCGGCGCGCGCAGCTGATTCGCATCCTGCATGCGCACCAGCACTTCGTAACGTGCCGGACGACGTGTATCACGCAGCGGCGTGATGCATTGCGCGAACAGATCGAAGCTGTCGGTGCGCAGGGCCGCGCGAATGCGCGCGTCCAGAGGCAGCGACGCATCCGCCGTAATCACGAGCGGTACGGGCCGGGTGTGTGTCTGGGGTGCCGCGCGCTGCGCTGGCGCTCCGGGCGAGGACATTGCAGGCGGCGCCGCGAATGTTGCGAGCCCGGCCCGGACAGGCTCCCGCGCGGATTCGGTGAGCACGGGCGGTGCCAGGCGCGCGATCACTTGCGTCAAGGTGCCGACATCGTCGCTCGTAAAGTCGGGTTCGCGCTTGCTTCGAAACAGCATCAGGAGCGCGGTCAGTCGATTCGCGGGACGCAGCGGGAGCACGAGAAACTTGTAGGGCATGGATCGTTCGTGTCCGCTCGCGGCGTTCACGATCAGCGCTTCGCTCCTGACCTTCATGAGTTTCAGCATCGGCGCGCGCACGGATTCGATGGCGGCATTCATCGCGACGTCCGATTCGTCGGGACTCGCGCGATGCGTCAACGTGAACGGCTCGTCCGTCATGACGAACGCGCCGAACGCGCATTGCAGGCTGTGCGTCGCGAGCGCGAGCGTGCGCCTGAGCAGGGCGGGCGAGGGCAGCGGATCGAATGCGGCGGCGATGCCTGACGCTGGCGGCGATGGCGCCGCTGGCTGTAACGCCGCGCCGTCTCGCCGCGGCGCCGGTGCATCGGCCTCGAGCCGCGCCCGCCAGCCGTACGAGAGGATTTCGAGCAGCGGCGCGAGCAGGCGCTCGACCGTTTCGACGCGGCGATACGAGGCATTCGCGGCATCGCGAAACACGACGGCCAGCGCGCCGACGAGCGTCCCGCGTCCGTCGCGAATCGGGAATACGTAGGTGGGCTGACCCTGCTCGCTCGCGCCGCAGTCGACCGGCGTCTCGCCTGGTGCTTCCTCGCGGCAGCGGCTCAGCAGAATCTCGACGTGTACGCGCAGCTCGGGCTCTTCGAGGCCGTCGCTGATCCACAGCGCCTTCCCGCCTGCGTCGTAGAAGCTGACCTTGCCCGTGAGCGGCAGGATCATGCGCACGAGCTGCGCATAGCTCGCATACGGCACGCCGGCCTCGGGCGGCGGGTTCGAATGCATTCGCGGCGGCGTAGAAGACATAATGCAGCTCGAGCGCGGCCGGCGAGGTCCTTCCGCGCTTCATTCCCTGGTGTTCGTTCATGAGCCCGCCGCGCCTGGGTGCGGTGCTCGCCCCGGTGTCGTCGACGTGAGCGCTGGCTCGGTCGTCGCTGTGTTGGGCGCAGCAGGCGCGGCGATCATCGCACGAACGCGCGGCGGATCGAACCCGCATGACCCATTGTTCACCCGGCGTCTTCTTCGGGATGTCCTGTCGATGCCGATACAATTGCCGCCATTCACGTAAAGCGCTCAACGATGGACACCCGACACGTCGATCCGAACACCGTACCTGTCTGGCGGTGGCACGGGCTGCTCACCGCGATGCTGTTCGCGATCCCCCTCGTCGCTATTGCGGCCAGCGGCGGGCCGGGCCTCGCCGTCGGTCTGCTGATCGCGTATGTGCCGATTGCGATCGTTTGCGTATGGCGCTGGCCGAGCGCGTACTACCGCGCGCTGCGCTTCGGCCTCGACGAGCAGGGCATCACGATCCGGCGCGGCATTCTCTGGCGCTCGCACATCGCGCTGCCGCGCATTCGGGTACAGCATTCGGATGTCTCGCAAGGACCTTTGCAGCGTCGCTACGGTGTCGCGACCCTGAAGCTGTACACCGCGGGCAGCCGCTACACGAAGATCGAGCTGCCCGGCCTGGCGCATGACGATGCGATCGCCCTGCGCGACGCGCTGCTCGCGCGCGGTGGCGACAGTGGCGTCTGAGGTCGAGTTCACGCCGGACAGGCGACTGCATCCGCTGTCGTGGCTGTTCGTGCTGCTTGCGTCGCTGAAGCAGTTCATCGTGCCGTTGATCGCGGTCGTCGTGTTCGGCGCGCGCGACGACGGCTCGACGTGGGGCGCGCTGTTCGTCGTGCCGCTCGTCGCCGCCGCGATGTGGCGTCAATGGCTGTATCGCTATGGGTTTGGCCCGCGCGGGCTCGTCATTCGCGACGGCTTGCTGTTTCGCAACGTGCGTCAGATCGAATACGAGCGCATCGAGAATGTCGATACCGAGCGCGGCATCCTGCACCGGCTGCTCAATGTCGCCGAGGTGCGCCTCGAGAGTTCCACGGGCGGCAAGCCCGAGGCGCTGATCCGCGTGCTCGGCCTCGAGGCCGTCCAGGAGTTGCGCGATCGCGTGTTCGGCACGACGCAGGCGACGCCCGCGCGCGGGGCGGCAGCGCACGAGGCAGCCGCAGAACAGGTGCTGCTGCGATTGTCGCCCGCGGAGTTGCTGCGCTACGGCTTCGTCGACAATCGCGGCATGCTCGTCGTCGCCGCCGCCGTCGGCCTCGCGTCGCAGATGGGCCTCATGGAAGGCGTCGGTGCGTATTTTCGACGACAGGAGTTCACGGAAGCGGCCAGTGCGGTCGGACTGCCGCTGGCGCTGGTCGCCGTCGGCGTCTTCGTTACGCTGTTCTTGATCGTGCGGCTGCTGTCGCTGCTCTGGGCGCTCGTCGCTCTGCACGATTTCACTGTCAGTCGTTGGGGCGCGGACTTGCGCATCCGCTACGGATTGCTGACGCGCGTCGCGCTCACGCTGCGCTTGCCGCGCATCCAAGCCGTGCATCAGACCGAGACGCTCATGCACCGATTCTTTGGCCGCGTGTCGCTATCCGTCGATCTCGCGGGCGACGGCGGCGCGCGGACGAACGATGACGGCGCGCCGCAGACGCGCATGCGCTGGCTCGCGCCCATCTGCATGCCGCGCCGCGCGGGCGAGTTGATTCGCAGCGCGCTGCCCATGCTCGCGGCCGATTCACAACCGCAATGGCAGCCGCTCGCTCCGGGGGCGCGTGGCCGGATCTTTCGCAGAATGGTCGTGTTCGCGAGCTTGATCTGCGCGGCGCCCGGCATCTATGTGCTCGGCGCCGCGGCGCCGCTGCTGTGGCTCGCGATCCTGCCGCTCGCCTGGTTGCACGCGACGCAGTATGTGCGCCGGACGCGTTGGGCGCTGACGCGCGAGGCCCTGCTATTTCAGCGTGGCTGGCTCACCCGGCGCCTGGCGATCGTGCCGCGCAACCGTGTGCAGGCCGTCGACGTGCGGACATCGCCGTTCGATCGCAGGCGGCACATGGCGACGCTCCTGGTCGATACCGCGGGCGCTGGCGGCCTCGCGGGCATGGTGCGCATCGCTTATCTGCCGGCAGCCGCTGCGCGCGCTGCCGCGGACGCTTTATATGTCTCTGCTCGCGAGCTCACTCCGCGCCGGACTGTCGTTCGATCGTCGGGTTAGAACCGCTGGAACCGCTTACATGGCCGTGGCGTTGCAGTGACAGGCCAGCACTACACAATCATGGCTCCACATCAGGACGACCGACGCTTTGTGACGATTCGCGCGATCGTCGTGTTGCTGTTCGCATGGTGCGCTGTTGCAAGCGGACAGGAATATCGGCCCGATCCGTCGGATGGGCAGCCGCCGGGCGAAGCGCCGCCGACGCCCAGCGAAGTACCGGCCGACAGGCCGTTGAGCGAGCTCGACTCGAGCGAGCAGCCGCCGCCCGCGCCAGAGCAGGCCGCCGAAGACACGAGCGGCGACGTGGGTCCGCCGTCGCCACCGGAGGAGGACGAACCGAGCGCGTTGGAAGCGTGCAAGGAAATCCAGCCGGAGCAGGACACGGCGCTGCATCGCGTCCGGCGCACGCTGATGGTGACGGCGTGCGCGTCGTCCGCATGGATCGACGGGTTGTTCGGCAATCAGTTCCACTACGACGAGTATCGCAACACACGCGGCAGCGTGTCGCTCGGCACGCTATGGAGCGAATACGACGGCTTCGATCCGCGGCTGCGCGCTCGCGTGCGCTTGCGCCTGCCGCAATGGAACGAGCGCGTGTCGCTGCTGGCGGGCCGCGTCGGCGAGGAAGACTACATCGCCGATACCGAAGGCGAGTTCGACGCCTTGCCGACGCAGATCTTCGGCGGGTACCAGGACGAGAGCGTGTTGGTGGGCCTGGGATATTCCAGCCCCGAGCGGACCGGCAACGATTTCGACGCGGGCATCGGCGTGCGCGTCGATTTTCCGCCCGATCCGTATGCGCGGGCGCGCTACGAGATCGTGCGCACGTTCGCGGAACATTACGTGTTCCGCGGGCGCGAGACCGTGTTCTGGCAAAACTCCGAGGGCTTCGGCTCGACGACGCGCTTCAACATCGACCGGGCGCTGAACGACCGCTTCCTGCTGCGCTGGAACAACATCGGCAAATGGACCGAAGAGACGATCGGGCTCGAGTGGTTCTCGGAAGTCACGCTGTTTCAGCGCTTGAGCGACCGCATGGGCATTGCCTGGCAAAACCACATTTCCGGCCAATCCGACAATGCCGTGGACATCGTGAACTACGGAGCCCGCGCGATCATGCGCCGGCAGCTCACGCCCGATTGGCTCTTTCTCGAGCTGCGCGCCGGCGTGTCATGGCCGCGCTACAAACTGTACGAAACGCGCGAGCGGAGCCTCGAGGCAGGCTTCGCCTTCGAGATTCAATTCTCCGGTCTGCGTTGACGCGTGCCGCGCCTCACGAGGCTGATTCCCCACGCACCGACGCGGCGATCTCGAACGAGCGCAAGCGCTTCGTGTGATCGAAAATCTGCGACGTGATGATGAGTTCGTCGGCGCCGGTGCGCGCAATGAATGCTTCGATCGCGCGGCGCACGGTGGCGGGCGAGCCGATCGCGGAACACGACAGCACCGAGTTCAACAGTGCCTGTTCGGCGGGGCCGAGCCGCTCGCGATAGCCCGGCACGGGCGGCTGCAGCCGCGACGGCCGGCCCGTGCGCAGGTTCACGAACGCCTGCTGCATCGACGTCGCGAGCAGTTCGGCTTCCTCGTTCGTGTCGGCGGCGAAGACGTTGAAGCCGAGCATCACGTACGGCTTGTCGAGGTCGGCCGACGGGCGGAAGCTCTCGCGATAGATGCGGATGGCCTCCATCATCTGCGCCGGCGCGAAGTGCGAAGCGAACGCGAAGGGCAGGCCGAGCGCCGCGGCGACCTGCGCGCCGAACAAGCTCGAGCCGAGAATCCACAGCGGAATCGACAGCCCCAAACCGGGGATCGCGCGCACCCGTGCATTCGGATCGCTCGGCCGGAAATATTCCATCAGCTCGATCACGTCCTGCGGAAACGCGTCGGGGTCGGTCGCAAGATTGCGGCGCAGTGCCTGCGCGGTGAGCTGGTCCGAGCCCGGCGCGCGGCCGAGGCCCAGATCGATGCGGCCGGGATGCAGCGACTCGAGCGTGCCGAATTGCTCCGCGATCACGAGCGGCGAATGGTTCGGCAGCATGATGCCGCCGGCACCGATGCGAATCGATTGCGTGCCCGCCGCGACGTGCGCCATGACGACGGAGGTCGCGGCGCTCGCAATGCCGGGCATGCTGTGATGTTCGGCGAGCCAGAAGCGCCGGAAACCCCAGCGCTCGGCATGTTGCGCAAGATCGAGCGAATTGCGCAGCGCATGTCCGGCATCGGAGCCTTCGGTGATCGGCGCGAGATCGAGGACGGAGAATGGAATCATTGCGTTGAAGTCATGCACGTGGACGTAAGCCGCGTCATGGAGCCGTGAAAGACGAAATCAACCGACAGTTCCAGCATAAACAATTGCAAATTGACTTCGGGGAACGAAGCCGTTGCCCCCGAATCTGAGTTAGGCTGCGAGCATGCCCAACGTACCGAAGTGGATCGAAGAGGTGCTGCGGTTCTGGTTCCAGGAGGTCCGTCCGCAAGCGTGGTTCGTGCGCGATGAAGGCGTCGACGGCGAAATTCGCAAGCGCTTCGGTGCGTTGCACGCCTCGCTCATCGAGAAGGTTCCAGCCGCGGTGACGACGACGCCCCTCGGTGCGCTCGCCACCGTCCTCGTACTCGACCAATTCTCGCGCAACCTGTACCGCAATTCCCCGCGTGCGTTCGCTGCCGATCCGACAGCGCTCGCGATCGCGAATGATGCGATCGCGGCGGGGTTCGATCGCGAGCTCGACCCGCGGCAGCGCGCGTTCCTGTACATGCCGCTTCAGCATAGCGAAGACCGCGCGGTGCAAGCGCGCTCGGTCGAGCTGTTCGGCGCGCTCGGCGATGAGCGCACGCTCGACTACGCGCGGCAGCATCGCGACGTGATCGAGCGCTTCGGCCGCTTCCCGCATCGCAATCGCATTCTCGGCCGCGAGTCGACGGCCGAGGAGATCGAATTCCTGAAGACGCATCCTGGCTTTTGAAACTCGAAGGACGCCATGCAGCCAAAGCTATTGTTCATGGCGCTCGTTGTCTGGTCGATGACAGCGAGCGCCGCCGAGCCGCGCACGCCGCAAGTCGAGTTCACGCAGTACACGCTCGCGAACGGGTTGCGCGTCATTCTCTCGGAGGATCACAGCGCGCCGGTGATCGCGATCAACGTCACGTACGACGTCGGCTCCCGCAACGAGCGCCCGGGGCGCACGGGGTTCGCGCACCTGTTCGAGCACATGATGTTCAAGGGCTCGCAGAACGTCGGGCCGGGCGAGCATTTCTATCTCGTGTTCACGAACGGCGGCGACATGAACGGCACGACGAACGCGGATCGCACGAACTACTTCGAAACGCTGCCCGCGAATCAGCTCGAGCTCGCGCTGTTCCTCGAGTCCGATCGCATGCGCTCGCTCGAGATCACGCAAGCGAATCTCGACAATCAGCGCAACGCCGTGCAGGAGGAGCGCCGCCAGGGCAGGGACAATCGTCCTTACGGCCGCGCGGGCGAGGCGTTCCAGGAGCTGCTGTACGACAACTTCGCGTACGAGCACTCCACGATCGGCTCGATGGAGGATTTGAACGCGGCGACCGTCGAGGACGTCGCGCAGTTCTTCAAGACGTACTACGCGCCGAACAATGCCGTGCTGTCGCTCGTCGGGGATTTCGAGCCGCGCGCCGCGCGGCAGCTGATCGAGAAATACTTCGGCGACATTCCGCGCCAGCCGGCGCCGGCGCCGGTCGACATGACGGAGCCGGAGCAGAAGGAGGAGCGGCGCGCAGCGCTCACCGATCCGCTCGCGCGGCTCACGCAGGTGCGCGTCGCGTACAAGATCGGCCCGGGCAATACGCCGGACACGTTCGCGATGCAGGTGCTGTCGGCGGTGCTGGATCAGGGTCAGAGCTCGCGGCTGTATCGCTCGCTCGTGCAGCGCAAGCGGCTCGTCGCCGGCATCAGCGCCGGCGTCGACGAGCGGCGCGGCCCGGGCGCGCTGTACATCACCGCGATGGTGCTGCCGGGTCAAGATCCCAGCGCCGTCGAGGCCGCGATCTACGAGGAGATCGAACGCTTGCAGCGCGAGCCGATCGCCGATTGGGAAATGGACAAGATCAAGAACACGATGCGCGCGTTCTACATGGCCTCGATCCGTTCCGCGCAATCGCGCGCGACGACATTGAGCACCTACAAGGTCTATTACGACGACCCGAATCTCATCAACACGGAGCTCTCGCGCCTGACGTCGGTCTCGAAGGCGGACGTGCAACGCGTGGCGAAAACCTATCTGCAGCCGAGCAAGCGCACGGTGATGATCGTGACGCCGGAGCCGAAGCCGGTGCCAGCCATGCCGCAGAAGAAGGAGGCGGAATGATGCGCTGTCGTGATGTGCTTTACGCCGCGCTGCTGAGCACGGCGCTCGCGTCCGGCGCGATCGCGCAACAAGCGAGCGGCCCGGTCGACGCGGCCGAGTCCTTGAGCACGGTGCGGCTCAAGGGCAGGGCGCCCGTCAACGCCGAAGTCTTGACCCCCAAACTGCCGCGCCCGAGCGAAGCGACGCTCACGAATGGTCTCAAGATCGTCGTGATCGAGGATCACGAGCTGCCGACGTTCATGCTGCAGCTCGTGATCGATCGCGGCGGCATCGCCGAACCGAAGGGCAAGGAGGGGCTCGCGCAGGCCACCGCCATGCAGTTGCGGCAAGGCACGCGCACGAAGACGAGCGAGCAGATTTCCGAAGCGCTCGATTCGCTCGGCGCCTCCTTCGGAGCGCGCGCCGATCTAGGCAGCGTGTTCCTGTCGACGTCCGGTCTCGTCGAACATATGGATGCAACGCTCGCGATCTTCGCCGACGTGCTGCGCAATCCGACGTTTCCGCAAAGCGAGCTCGAGCCCTACAAGCAGCGGCTGATCTCGCAGATTCATAACCAGCGCAGCTCGCCCCAGTTCGTTGCCCAGGAACAGCTGGCGGGGGCGATCTACGGTGACTTTCCGGCCGGCACGCTCGTGCCGCCGGAGAGTTCGATCCGCGGTCTGACGAGCGCGGATCTCGCGGCATTTCACGCGGACAACTTCGCGCCGAACCTCGGCATGGTGCTCGTCGCCGGCGACGTGACGATGGCGCAGATCAAGCCGAAGCTCGAGCGCGTGCTCGGCGACTGGTCGCGCAAGAACGTCGAACCGACGCGCTTCGCGCCCGTCGCGGGGCCGGCGAAGGGCGGCGTGTTCGTGATCGATCGGCCGGCTTCGGTGCAGACCTCGCTCGTCATGGGAAGCCTGGCCATCAAGGGCGATGATCCGGACCGCTTCGCGATCTCCGTGATGAATCGCATCCTCGGCGGCAGCCCGGCGTCCCGGCTGTTCATGAATCTGCGCGAGGAGAAGGGCTACACGTACGGCGCCTACAGCTCGGTGTCGAGCAATCGCTATCCCGGCGTCGCGAGCGCGTCCGCGGAAGTTCGCACGGAAGTGACCGAGGGCGCGATGCGTGAATTCATGAGCGAGTTCGAGCGGCTCGCGAAACAGCCGGTGAGCGACGTGGAGCTCGCGAATGCGAAGCGGGCGATCATCGGCGGCTTTGCGCTCTCGCTGGAGAATCCGCAGTCATTCCTGAGCAACGTGTATCAGCAGAAGCTGTACGGTTTCCCGGCGGATTATTGGGAGCAGTATCCGCAGCGGATCGCCGCGGTGACGAAGGACGACGTGGCGCGTGTCGCCGCGAAGTACTTCGATCCCTCTCGCATGCAGATCATCGCGGTCGGCGAGGCCGCGAAGATTCGCGACGTGATGGCGAAATACGGACAGGTGCGGGAAAGCTCGATTTCGGAGTGATCCCGCGAGGCGGCGCAACCGCGGCTGCAAGGCCGTAAGTAGAGATCGATGAACCAACGACTACCGCAATTCGCCATCCTGGGCGCCGGCGCGATCGGTTCGATTCTCGGCGCGCATCTCGCGCGCGCCGGCCACGACGTCGTGATGCTCGCCCGCGGTCGCCGCGCCGAGTATCTGCAACGCGAGGGCTTGCGCATCCGCGGGCTCGTCGATTTCGACGTGCGCACGCCGACGATCGTCGACCCCGCGCAGTTCGCAGGCGCCGAAGTGTTCGTCGTCGCGACGAAAACGAACGGCACGGCAGAGGCGCTGAACGCCCTGAAGCACGCGAAGGTCGATGTCGCATTCTCGATCCAGAATGGACTGTGGAAGAACGATGCGTTGGCGGACGCCTTCGGTCGCGAGCGCATTCTCGGGTCGCTCGCGAACACGAGTGGCGAGCTGTTGCCATCCGGCGAGGTCTTGTTCACTCGCAACGTGAACCTGTTCATCGGCGAACTCGGCGGCGGCGACAGCGAGCGCGCCCAGCGCATCGCGCGAACGATCGATGCGGCGGGGGTTCGTTCGACCGCAGTGTCGGACGTCCTGTCGCGCGAATGGACGAAGTTCGTGGGCTGGACGGGTCTGATGTCGATGTCTGTGGCGACGCGCGCCTTCACCGGGCAGTTCCTTTCCGATCCGGACTGCGCGCTGTTCATGGTGCGGCTCGTGCGCGAAATGGCGCTGCTCGCGCACGCATCCGGCGTCGCGCTCACGGATCAGCAGCAGCTGCTGCCGACGGATACGATCCTGCATTCGGACGATGCGACGGCGGTCAAAGCCGTCATCGAGTCGGGCAAGGCATTCGAGCGCGCCGCACCCGAACATAGAATGTCCGCGCTCCAGGACGTGAATGCCGGGCGGCCGCTCGAAGTCGAGGAGACGCTCGGCGATGCAGTCAGGCGGGCCGAACGGCTCGGGTTGTCGCTGCCGGTGTTGGAGGCGACCTATCGGCTGATCGCGGGGATTGATCGGATTCGGAGACGGTGAGGTGCGGCCCGGAACCGGAGGCAGAGCCGGAGCCGCAGCCAGAGCTAAAGCCAGAAGAGCCCCCACCCCTAACTCTCCCCCGCTGCGCGGGGGAGGGGGAGTAGGCTGAAGCCGCTTTCCTTGATGGTTCTTGTTTTTCGCCAGCAGGTCGGCCCCTAGAGCCGGGCCCGCCGTGATGTTAGCGTCGCGCAAACGCCGGCGCCTGACGACCGGCGGCACAAAAGTCACAAGGGCTCAGGGGGATTTATGCGATTTGGATGTCGTGTGTTCACCGCGGTCGCCGCCTTGACGTTCATTACGGGAAGCGCTGGTGCGGAAGTGACGAAATACATTCGCTACGAACAGGGAGGGCGCGCCGCGTACGGCGTCGTCGAGGGCGACAACGTCCGCGAACTGTCGGGCGCCCCGTGGCTGCAAGGCAAAGCGACGGGCAAGACGGCGAAGCTCGGTGCCGTGAAGCTGCTCGCCCCGGCGGAGCCATCGAAGATCATCTGCGCCGGTCTCAACTACAAGAGCCACATCGGTCAGCAGCAAGTCGCGAAGTACGTCGGCTTGTTCTCGAAGTTCCCGACCTCGATCGTCGGCCCCGAAGCGGACATCATCTATCCGGTCGACGCCTCGAACCTGCATTTCGAGGGCGAGCTCGTGATCGTCATCGGCAACGAAGCGCGCAACGTGCCGCGCGAACAGGCGCTCGACTACGTCTTCGGCGTCACTGCCGGCAACGATGTGAGCGAGCGTGCGTGGCAGCGCGAAGACCTGCAATGGATGCGCGCGAAAGGCGCGGATACGTTCGGCCCGCTTGGTCCTTGGATCATCACCGGCCTCGACTATCAGGACGTGCTGCTCGAGACGCGAGTGAACGGCAAGACGCTGCAGTCGCAACGCACGAAGGACCTCATCTTCGATATCCCGTATCTCGTGAGCTACGTGAGCAAGTACGTCACGCTGCTGCCGGGCGATGTCATTTACACCGGCACGCCGGGCACGACCAGCGCGATGCAGCCTGGGGATGTCGTCGAAGTCGAGATCGAGGGCATTGGTGTCCTGCGCAACAAGGTCGTTGCACAGGCGGCCGCCCGATGAGCGATCTTGCCCGGCGCCGGTTGCTGAACTTCCTGCTCGCGAGTCCGCTCTTGGGCGGCGCCGCCGCGTTCGCGGACGAAGGCGATCCGCTCATCCGGCGGATCGACGATGCGTTGAACGTGTTCGACTTCGAGGCGGTCGCCAAGCGCACGCTGCCGCCCGCGCATTGGGGCTACCTCGCGACCGGCGTCGATGACGAGCTCACGATCAAGGCCAACCGCGACGGTTTCACGAAGTTCGCGATCCGCGCACGCCGCATGGTCGATGTGAGCAACGTCGACATGGGTCTGACGCTGTTCGGTCAACGGTACGACTCGCCGATCTTCTTGTGCCCCGTGTCCTCGCAGCGCGCGTTTCATGCGGAGGGCGAGGTCGGCGCGGCGAAGGCGGCGCGGAAGGGCAATCATCTGCAGCTGCTCTCGACGCTCACCTCGTTGCCGATCGAAGAGGTGCTCGCGGCGCGCGGCGGCAGCGGGCTGTGGTATCAGCTCTACGCGACGGATCAGTTCGACGTCACGACGCAGGTGCTGAAGCGCGTGCATGCGGCAGGCGTGCCGGCGGTCGCGATCACCGTGGACTTGAACGGCGGCTCGAATCGCGAGACGAGCGCGCGGCTGCGGCGCGAGGACACGCGCGATTGCACGATGTGTCACGAGAGCCCGCGCGGCGGCACGCGGCTCGCGCTCAAGCCGATGTTCAAGGACATCGACGTGTCGAAGGTGCGCAGCACGATTCCGAACACGATCACGTGGGACTACGTGAAGCGTGTGCGCGACGTCTTCCCAGGCAAGCTCTTGATCAAGGGCATCGTCGCGAAAGAAGACGGCGAGCTCGCCGTGCGTCATGGCCTCGACGGCATCGTCGTGTCGAATCACGGCGGCCGCGCGGAGGAGAGCGGCATCGGCGCGATCGAGTCGCTGAGTGAAGTGATCGAGGGCACGCGTCGGAAGATTCCCGTGCTGGTGGACAGCGGCTTCAGGCGCGGGACCGATATTTTCAAAGCGCTCGCGCTCGGCGCGACGGCCGTCGGCGTCGGACGCCCGTACGTGTGGGGACTCGCGGCGTATGGACAGCCGGGCGCCGAGGCGGTGTTGAAAGTCTTACGCGACGAGCTGCGCACGTCGATGCAGCAGGCCGGCGCGCGCAGCCTCGGGGAAATCGACGCCACAAAAATAATTCGGCGCGCATAACGATCCAGACATTTGTCGGCGAGCCGAAAGTCGGCCGTCGTGATGCCTCGCTCGAAGCAAACGCGCGGCAAAGGCGTCTCGCTCCGTTGGCACTCGTCGCCGAATGTCGGAAACTGCGCGTCCTCTTTTGATGAGCTGGCGGCACGTCCGCCAGTTCTGCGCAGCGGAGTTCTCCAGCAAATGAATGGCGCCGAAAGTCTTGTCCGAACCCTCGTCGCCGCCGACGTGAACGTCTGTTTCACCAATCCCGGCACGTCCGAAATGCACTTCGTCGCCGCGCTCGATCGCGTCGACGGCATGCGGTGCGTGCTCGGCTTGTTCGAAGGCGTCGTCACCGGCGCGGCCGACGGCTACTACCGCATCGCCGGCAAGCCCGCATCCACGCTGCTGCATCTCGGGCCCGGACTCGGCAACGGTCTCGCGAACCTGCACAACGCGCGCCGCGCGCACTCGGGCATCGTCAACATCATCGGCGAGCACGCGACCTATCACATCGAGCACGACGCGCCGCTCACGTCCGACATCGAAGGCGTCGCACGCCCGATGTCGAATTGGGTGAAGACCTCGAAGAGCGCGACGACGCTCGCGAACGATGTCGCCGAGGCGATCGCCGTCTCGCGCGAGCCGCCCGGCAAGATCGCGACGCTGATCGTGCCCGCCGACAATCAATGGAACGAGGCGCCGGACGTTGCGCGCGTCGCGCCGCCGAAGCCGCGTCAGCGCGTGAATCACGACGCGGTCGTGGCCGCGGCGCAGGCATTGCGAACCGCGGGAGCGGGCGGGCTGCTGCTGCTCGGCGGCGCCGCCGTGACCGGGCGTGCGCTCGAGCTTGCCGGCCGCATCGCGTCGAAGACCGGCTGCGCGCTCTCCGCCGAGTATGCGAATCCGCGGCTCGAGCGTGGCGCGGGGCGCGTGCAGCTGCCGCGCATCCCGTACGTCGTCGATGTCGCGATGAAAGCGCTCAAGGGCGTTCGCAAGCTCGTGCTCGTCGGCGCGGAAGTCCCGGTCGCCTTTTTTGCGTACCCGAACAAGCCGAGCGTCCTGACGCCGCCCGATTGCGAAGTGACGCGGCTCGCGACGATCGAGCAGGACCTCGAGCACGCGCTGGATGCGCTCGCGGCGGAGCTCGATGCATTGCACACGAGCCCCGCGCACGTCGCGCAACCCTCACGACCCGACGTGCCGCGCGGTGCCATCACGCAAGAGGGCATCGCGGCGGTCCTCGGTGCCTATCTGCCGGAGAACGCGATCGTCGTCGACGAGGCGATCACGACCGGCCGCGGTTTCGCGAGCTTGACGGCCGGCGCACCGCCGCACGATTGGCTCAGCATCATGGGCGGTGCGATCGGCTTCGGGCTGCCTTGCTCCGTCGGCGCGGCGGTCGCGGCGCCCGATCGCAAGGTCGTGACGCTCGAGGGTGACGGCAGCGGCATGTACACGCTGCAAGCGCTGTGGACGATGGCGCGCGAATCGCTCGACGTCACGATGCTCGTATTCGCGAATCGGTCGTATCAGATCCTGCGTGGTGAGCTTGCGGGCGTCGGCGCGGGCACGCCCGGCGCGAAGGCAATCGACATGCTGACGATCGATCGTCCGGATCTGGATTGGGTCGGGCTCGCGAAGGCGCAGGGTGTCGAGGCAGGCAGGGCGACGACGCTCGAAGAGCTGGCGACGCACTTCAAGCGCGGCATCGCGAGCAGCGGCCCTTACTTGATCGAAGTCGTGCTGTAGCGCGTTCGCGTCACGTCGCGAGGAAGGTCCGCAGCTCCTGATACACCTCTTGCGGCACTTCCTCCGGCAGCCAATGCCCGCCGGGCAGTCCCTTGCCGCTGACTTGGGTCGCGCGCTCGCGCCACGTCGCGGGAACGTCGTAGAGCTGCTGCATCGCGCCTTTCGCGCCCCACAGCGTGAGGAGGGGGCAGGTGATCTTCTTCGACAGGTCCGCCTCGTCGTGCTCGAGATCGATGCTCGCGGCCGCGCGATAGTCCTCGCACATCGCATGCACCGTCGCCGGATCCTGAAACGCGCGCAGGTACTCCGCGAAAATTTCCTTCGGCATCGAGCGCACGCCGCCGAACAGCCGGCGCAGGAAGAACTCGCCGTTGTTCGCGAGCAAGGTCTCGGGCAGCGGCGCGGGCTGAATCAAGAAGAACCAGTGGTAGTACGCGGTCGCGAGCTGCTTCGTGACGGTCGCATAGACCTTGTGCGTCGGCACGATGTCGAGCACGGCGAGCCGGGTGATGCGATCCGCGTGATCGAGCGTGAGGCGATGCGCGACGCGGCCGCCGCGATCGTGCCCGACGAGCGCGAAGCGCTGGTGGCCGAGCTGCTCCATGACCTCGACCTGGTCGCGCGCCATTGCACGCTTCGAGTAGCCGGAGTGATTCGTTCCGTCGCCCGGCTTGCTGCTATCGCCGTAACCGCGCAGGTCGGTCGCGATCACGGTGAAGTCTTTCGCGAGCAGCGGCGCGACGATGTGCCATTCAGCCAAGGTCTGCGGCCAGCCATGCAGCAGCAGCACCGGCGGGCCGCTGCCGCCCTTGATGCCGTTGATCGTCGCGCCCGAGGTGTCGAGCCGAAACGGCTCGAAGCCCGGGAAATGCTTCACGACGTTACCGGCCGCCGCGGGCTCCGCCGCCGCAGCGGCGGTCGTCACACCGCCAGCTGCGAGCGCCAAGGTCATCGCCTCGATGAAGGTGCGGCGTTCGAGCGAGCCGTCCGATGTGGTCATGGCGTTCTCCCTGATCGTGTTGTCGAGTCGAGCGGCGACAGCCGTCGTGCGCTCTTCAGTCCTCACGAATGCAACGATCTGCGGGAAGCCGCGCGCACACGACGCGGCTTCCCTGACCGATCACTCCTCGGACGGCCGACGCGCGGCCGGCTTGTCATCCGGAAGCGCGAGCGCGACCAGCTCACCCGGTGTTCTGCCGTCGCCGACGAACATCGCGATGTACTGCTTGCCCTTGTGGAAGTAGGTGATCGGCTGACCCGCCTGGCCCGCTGGGAGCTTGATCTCCGCGAGGATCTTGCCGGTCTGCTTGTCGTGCGCACGGAACGTGGGACCTCCGCCCCAGCCCTCGCCCGAGAACAGCAAGGTCTTCGTGAGCAGCAGGCCGGAGCGCGTCGGGACGCCCGTGCGCGGCAGCGTCACGCCCGCAAGCTTCGGGTGCTCCGCGACTTCCTTCGGCGTATCGGCATTCGCGACCCACCACAGATGATCGCCGGAATTCATGTCGATCGCCGTAATGCGGCCCCAGGGCGCCTTCGCGAGCGGCAGCGTGTCGAACACGCGCGGCGGGCGGCTGCCGCCTTGGATATACGCGACGCTCGAGACCTTCGGATCGCTGACGAGCGCGAGCACGTCGATGGCCGTGCGCGATGGGACGTACAGGATGCCCGTCTCCGGATCGATCGCGCCGCCTTCCCAGTTCGCGCCGCCGGTCGAGGAGGGCAGGCTCAACGTGCCCTTCGTGCCGTCCTTGCCATCCAGGATCGAGGGCGGCGTGTAGAGCGGACCGATGCGATAGGGCTTGATCGCTTCCTTCGCCGCCGCGAACACTTCGGGCGTGAAGTCGATCAGCTCTTTCTCGCTGACGCCCTGCAAGTCGTACGGCGCGGGCTTCGTCGGGAACGGCTGCGTCGGCGACGTCCACTCGCCCGGCACGTCCGACTGCGGCACGCGGCGCTCGCGAATCGGCCAGATCGGCTTGCCGGTCACGCGATCGAACGTATAAGCGAACGACTGCTTCGTGAGCTGCACGACGATCTTCTTGCCGTTCGGCAGATCGGCCAGGATCGGCGCCGACGGATTGTCCCAGTCCCAAATGTCGTGATGGATGATCTGGTACTGCCACTTCATCTTGCCCGTCTTCACGTCGAGCGCGACGAGGCTATTCGAGAACAGATTCGCGCCCGGACGATCACCGCCGTAACGGTCGCCGGTCGCGGCTTCGACCGGCAGGTAAACGATGCCGAGATCGGGATCGCCGGACATCGCGGTCCAGACGCCGGCGTTGCCCGTGAAGCTGTTCGAGCCCTTGAGCCACGTCTCCGAACCCGGCTCGCCGTCGTCCGGAATCGTCTTGAACGTCCACAGGAGCTTGCCCGTGCGCGCATCGAAGCCGCGCACGTCGCCCTTCACATTCGCCTTCGATGGCGGACGGAAGGCCACGCGCATTGCCGCGCCGACGACGATCACGTCGTTGAGCACGAGTGGCGGGAAGGACAGACCGATGTCGAGATCTTTGCGGTCCGGTGCACGCCGCAGGTCGGCCTGCAGATCGATGAAACCTTTGTTACCGAACGCGGGGTCGGGCTGGCCGGTCTCCGCGTCCAGCGAGACGAGCGTGTAGCCTGGCGTCACGTTGAAGACGCGCTTGGTGCCGCCGCTCGACCAGTACGCGACGCCGCGACCGGAGCCTGGACGTGCGGCCTTGTCGAAACGTTCGCCCTCACTCGCGCGCCACAGCCAGAGCACTTCGCCGGAGCCAGGATCGATGCCGACAACGTTGCGCGTCGCGCCGACGGTCGCGAACATCCGGCCCTCGGCGACGATCGGCGAGGACACGTTCTTGTTCTCCGGCGACGGGCCGAACATGCCGGCCGGCCAGCGCCAGGCGATCTCGAGGTTGCTCACGTTGCTCGCATTGATCTGCTCGAGCGGGGAATAGCGCTGCGCGGACAGGTTGCCGTTGAATTCGCGCCACTCGACGTTCGGCAACTTCGGCGCGGTGTTTGTCTTGGGCGCGATCGTGATGCTCGCGAGCTGTTGGACCTGGGTCGTCGGGCCCGTCGAGCCCATTTCAGTCCAATTGAGAATGTGCCCGGTGACAGCGATGTATTGCGCGTCGGTCAGCGAGCCCGGCTCTTCGGCAGGCATCGTGGTCTTGATGCGTTGGTAGAGCTCGTCGGCCTTCTTGCCCGTCCAGTTGTCCTTCAGCCGGCCGGCCATTTCGGCCTGCACGTGGCAGTTGACGCATCTGCTGTTGAAGACGTCCTCGCCGGGCGAGCCCTGGGCGAGCGCAGCGCCGGCGGCGAGGGTGAGACCGATCGCGAACGCAAAATGAGATGCGGCAAAGGATCGTGCCGATGCGTGCACGTCGCTGCTCCTGCTCGAATGGAATGGTTGTTGACCTTGCGGAGCAACAACAAGTTGGCCTGGTGAGCGACCGGGCCGTCCGTCATTCATTACTGTTTTCCTGGAACTCGACGTTGATGTCCAACGTGACGTCATCGCCGATGCCCATCGAAGTGAACTTGCCGACCCCGAAATCCGATCGCTTGAAGGTCGTGTTGGCCGAGAAGCCGAGCGTATTCTTGCGCGTGAGCATGTTGCGGCCGCCACCGTGAAAGGTCGCGTTGAGTGTGATCGGCTTCGTCACTCCATGGAACGTCAGGTCGCCTTCGAACGCAAAAGTGTTCTTGGCTGTCGATGCGACGTAGCGAGTGGTCTTGAAGGTCGCCTTCGGGAATTGAGCCGTGTCGAGCCAGTCAGAACCGCGTAGCTGCTCGGCGAATGCGGTGTTGTTCACGTCGATCGACGCCATGTCGACGATCACTTCCAAGCTCGACTTCTCGATGTTCTCGGGATCGAAATCCAAAGATGCTTCCATCGAATTGAAGCGGGCAACGTACGTGGAAAACCCCAAATGGTTCAGCTTGAAGATTAGCGAAGCATGATCCTTATCGAGCGAGTACTGCCCGCCTTTGACCGCCTGGACGTCGGTCTTGAGGTCGGGCGTGACGGCTTTATCGCAGGCGACAAGCAGAAAAGAGCAGGCGGCGACCAACAAAAATCGGCTGTAGTTGGAAAACAAGTTAGACACCATCGCAGAAAGAACCCATGAATCTCATGACTCGTTAACGGTGACTGTTCAAAAGGCGTGGCCCGCGCGCTTGACGGGCCACGCCTTCGCAACAGGAACCGATCTAACGAGAACCGAGCCTCGCCAGAAGAAGTAACCGAAACGAATAAATCGTGCGGCTCATTTCTTGGGCGCGGCGTAGACATCGACCGCCACCACGACGTCGTTCGGAACGGCTGAAGTGTTGGCCCAGTAGCCCTGACCGACGCCGAACTTCAAGCGCTGAATCGTGACTTGGCTCGTTAGATGAAAGCGCGCTTTGGCCACGTCGACATCGAGATTGAACGGGAAGCTGATAGGGTGAGTTTGATCGCGAATCGTCAAGCTGCCGTCCGCCACGAACGATTTCGGCGATTTCAAACTGCACTTCGCGGCCTCGAAGCTGGCCGTCGGGAATTGATCGACATCGAACAGTTCCACATCGTGCAGGTAGTCCCGGACCTCTTTGCTGTCCACTGCCAGATCCGCGATCGGGATCGTGACCTTGAACTTGCACGCGCCTGGATTGAGCGGGTCGATATCGAACGTCGCTTTGACGTTCTTGAATTCGCCCTGATAGGGCTTGCCTTCGAAGGAGTACTTGAAGATGACCTTCGATTCCTTCGCGTCCAACTCCCAAGTAGCAGCGTGCGTCGGCAGACTTGCCAGCAACGCCAACGGCAGTGCGACAAGGCTACGGCGAAGAACTCGATCTAGCGAAGTAAACATGTTCATCAATATTCCTCAGCAATCAATCAATGTCGGACAGCATCAAAGTGAGATCACTCACCTTCGCGTGGCGGCGGACCGGCTGGACGAGATGGTGCATCCGCTTTGGGAAGCGCGAGCGCAATCAGTTCTGTCGGCTTGCCATTGCCGCTGACGAACATCGCAATATATTGGGTGCCTTTGTGCTCGTACGTCATGGGCACACTCGTCGCTGTATTCGGCAGCTCGATACGTGCGAGGACGGCGCCAGTGGCCTTGTCGTGAGCATAAAAGGTGGGTCCGCCGCCGACGCCCTCGCCAACGAACAGCAGGGTCTTGGTCGCCAGCACGCCGGCCCTGGTTGCGACGCCAGTGCGTGGAATGTCCACGCCCTTGAGAGCCGCATTGTTCATGATGTTCTTGGGCGTATCGGCATTCGCAACTTGCCACTTGTGATCACCGCTGTTCATGTCGATAGCGGTGATGCGGCCGTAGGGAGGTTTGACGATGTCCAAGCCTTTCACTCGCGGCACGCGAATGCTGCTCGCGGCGCTGAAGTCGACCGCCGCTTTCTCATCCTTCTCCACCGACAAAACAGCCACAGCGGTTCGCGACGGAACGAAGATGACGCCCGTCTCAGGATCCAGCGACGCGCCTTCCCAATTGGCGCCGCCGGTTGCAGACGGCAGACTCAAAGTGCCTACGGTGCCATCGGCGGCGTTGCTGAGCGACGGAGGCGTATACAAATTTGGGCTCAAGCGAAACTTCTTGATCGCGTTGAGCGCTTCGGCGTGAAGTTCCGGCGTGAAGTCGATCAAATCCTTCTCGGTGAAACCTTGACGGTCGTACGGCGCTGGTCGCGTTGGGAACGGCTGCGTCGGCGAATACCATTCACCAGGCACATCGCCCTTCGGAACTGGCTGTTCTTCGATCGGCCAAATCGGCACGCCGGTCACGCGATCATAGGTGTAAACCCAATTCTGCTTGGTGACCTGCATGACGACTTTGCGACCGTTCGGAAGATCGGCAAGGATTGGCGCTGCCGGGTTGTCCCAATCCCAAATGTCGTGGTGAATGAGTTGGTGGTGCCACTTGTACTTGCCGCTCTTGATGTCGAGGGCCACCACGCTATTGGCGTACAGATTCGCGCCAGGACGATCGCCACCATAACGGTCGCCGGTTGCCGATTCGACCGGAAGATAGACGATGCCCAGCTTCGGGTCGCCGGACATCGGCGCCCACACGCCAGCATTGCCGGTAAAGCTTTGGCCGCCTAACCAAGTTTCGGAACCGGGTTCGCCTTTCTCGGGAATCGTTTTGAAGGTCCACAGGTGCTTGCCGCTCTTCACGTCGTAAGCACGCACATCGCCTTTCACATTTTCCTTGGAGCGAGGGCGCATGCCGACTTTATGTGCGGGCCCCACGACAACGACGTTGTTCATGACGAACGGCGGCATGGACGAACCGATGTCGATATCCGGAAAGCCGCCAGAATTGCGCAAGCCTACCATCAGGTCGACGATGCCATTCTTGCCGAACTTCGGATCAGGAATTCCGGTATCCGCATCCAACGAAACAAGATGAAATCCGGGGGTGATCGTCAAAATACGTTTTGCATTGCCGTCACGCCAAAACGCGACCCCGCGACCGGCGCCTTTGCGCGGAGCATCGTCAAAGCGCTTGCCTTCTTGCGGACGCCACATCCACAGCATCTGTCCATTCGTCGCATCTAGAGCGACCACATTGCGAATGGAACCCATGGTGGCGTAGATCACGCCGTCCACTTCGAGTGGCGTGCCCGTGTTGTTGAACTCGGGGGTGGGGCCGAACTTTTCGGTCGAGAAGCGCCATGACACTGTCAGAGTGCTGACGTTGTCCCTGTTGATT